>JAEYYL010000272.1 GCA_023430825.1 Verrucomicrobiota bacterium
CCACCGTTTTCGCGGCGGGCTTCGCCGGCGCGGCGTCGCGTTTGAGCGTGACCGCCGCCGGGGCTTGTGGCCCGGCGGGCGACGGACGCGTCGGCGCGGAACGCACCGGGCCTTCCGCGCCCGACAGGCCCGCCACGATCAGCAGCGCCGCAACCCAGCCGAGCAGATGACGTGGCGCCGCCGCACGCATGGCGCCGCGGGCTCAGGCTTTTTCGTCGGGCGAATCCGCTGCCGGCTCCTCGCCGTCCTCGCTGCCTTCCTCGCGCACGTGGAACTTCAGCTTGCGCTTGTTCGGCGGCAGCGGGGTCAGCATCACGTGGATGTTGCGACCGATCAATTTCGGGTCGGCATCGGGATGACCCATCGTTTCCAGTTCGGCGACGGCGCGCTTCATCACGTTGAAACCGATATCGGTGTGAGCCATCTCGCGACCGCGGAACTTGAGGCGCAGCTTCACCTTGTTGCCGTGGTCGAGAAACTCCTCCGCGTGGCGCAGCTTCGTGAAAAAATCACCGTCCGCGATGCGCGCGGTGAACTCGATTTCCTTGATCTTGCTCGCGGTGGATTTCGAGTGCGTCGTCTTCTTCTGCTCCTCGTAAACGTATTTGCCGAAATCCATGATGCGGCACACCGGCGGCGTCGCATTCGGCGCGACCTCGACGAGATCGAGCCCGACCTCGAGCGCCAGATTCACGGCCTTCGCCGTATCGAGCACGCCGAGCTGTTTTCCCTCGGGGGAGATCACGCGCACTTGCGGGACCTTGATGCGATGATTGCGGCGAATCGCCGCGAAAGGGTCGACGTTGCGACGATGATACGGGCGGGAACCCCCGCCGGAAGGAAACGAATTGGCCATCAATTAGGTTGGGTGAGCAATGACTGAATCGGCCGGGTTCTCGCCCGGATGCGAAGGGTTGACAACATCTATTTAGACAAGTGCGCCACGAACCGCACCGAACCCGGTCATACGCTGAAGCTTTCCCCGCAGGAGCAACTGGCTTTGGCGTTCGGGTTCGAGAACTTGAATCCGCCCGCCACCATCGCCGACGAGTAGTCCAGATGCGTCCCCTTCAGATAAAGCGCACTCTTGCTGTCGACCACCACCACCGCCCCCCCCGTCCGCACGAGGATGTCGCCGCGCTTCGGCTCGGCCACGAATTTCATCTTGTAGCTCAAGCCATTGCATCCACCCCCGGTGATCGCGATCCGCAAATAGCTTCCCTGCCGGTCGCGCGCGATCAGCGCCGCCACCTTCGCGCCGGCCGCCTCCGTGAGTTTCACGAGGTTCTCGTTCCCTTCTCGCACGCCCTCGGGCAGCGTCGGAACAGGCGAAGGAAGCGTGGCGTTAAGTTCGGTCATAGGTCGGTGTCACCGGAAACAAAGGCGCCGCAGCGCGAAGTGCAACCCCGCGTCGTCCGCGTCGCGTTTCACGCGCCGCACCCGTCTCCGTCGGCTCCCTGGGAACCCCGACGTCCTCGTCGGGCACCGCTTCGCGCCCAAACGAAAAGAAGAACCCCTACCGGCAAACGGATGTCCCGTCCGTTTCTGCGCCTGGGAAACGGGGGCACGCCCGTTCTCCTCCCGGCTACACCCCGCGCCGCGCAATCAGCCGCCGCGCCACCGTCACCGCGTTCGCGAAACTCGTCGCCCGCGCCACCCTCTGGCCCGCGATCCCGAACGCCGTCCCGTGATCCGGACTCGTCCGCACGTGCGCCAGCCCGAGCGTCACATTCACCGCCTCGTCGAAATCGATCACCTTCAACGGCGCAAGCCCCTGGTCGTGATAAAGCGCCACCACGACATCGAACTCCCCGCGCAACGCCCGCCCAAACAGCGTGTCGCCCGCCTCGCAGCGCGACACCCCGGGAAATTCCTCCCGGATCCGCTCCAGCGCCGGGTTCAACAAATCGCGCTCCTCCGTCCCGAGCATCCCGCCCTCGCCCGCATGCGGATTCAATCCGCACACGCCGATCCGCGGCGTCGCAATGCCATCCGCCCGCGCCAGCTCGTCCGCCGCCGCCACCGTGCGCCGCAACGACTGCGCGCTCAACGCCTGCGGCACTTCGTGCAGCGGCACATGCCACGTTGCGAGCACCACGCGCAGTTTTCCGCCGCAAAACGCCATCACCGGCTCACCACCCCAACGCGCCGCGAAAAACTCCGTCTGCCCGGGAAACGCATAGCCGACGCGCGCCAGCCACTCCTTGCTCACCGGACCCGTCACCACGCCGGCAAACTCGCCGCGCTTCGTGCCCTCCGCCGCCCGCTCCAGCGCCGCCCACGCGACTTTCGCACCCTCCTCCGTCGGCCGCCCCGGCATCGCGCGGAAATTCTCCGGCCCAACCGCGACCTTCCCGACGCGTTCACCGAGCGTCGCCAGCCACGCCGCCGGCCCGACCGCGACCACCTCGCCCGCCTCCTCCGGATGCGCCGCCAGCCAGGCCGCGATGATCTCCGGCCCCACCCCCGCGGGATCGCCACACGTCAGCGCCAGTTTCGCACTCACGCCTCCCCCTCCCCGCCCGCCGCCCGCCGCGCGCGCGCGAAACTGCGTTTCCCTTCCGAAAAAAATTCCAGAAACCGGCGCGCCTCCGGCGTCCCATACGCCCCCGACGCCAGCGCCTCGGCCGCGATCACCCGAATGTTTCCCGGCGTGAAATACACCGTGTGAAACGCCTGCTTCAATTCCGCGATCGCCGGCCGGCCCATCCCGCGCCGCTTCAAGCCGATCGCGTTGAACCCCACCACGTCGTCGCGCTCCGCCACCATCGTGTAATGCGCCACGTCACGCGTGATCGCCGCCAGCCCCGCCACCATCACGCCTTCGCCGATGCGGCAGTATTGATGCACCGCACAGCTCCCTCCGAGAAACGAGTGGTCGCCCACCGTCACATGCCCCGCGAGCAACGCCGCGTTCGCCATGACCACATTGCTGCCCACGACGCAATCGTGCGCCACATGACTCGCCGCCATCAGAAAACAATTATCCCCCACCGTCGTGTAACCGCCGCCATGGATCGAGCGGTTCACCGTCACATGCTCGCGAATCACCGTTCCGGCGCCGATCCGCACGCCCGACGCCGTCGCCCGGTCGAACTTCAAATACTGCGGATCGCCCCCCACCACCGCGAACGGATGCACGACCACCCCGTCGCCGAGCACGCAATGCTGCGTCACGATCGCGTGCGCCTGGATCTCGCAACCAGCGCCGAGTTGTGCCCCGGCTTCGACAATGGCGGTGGGATGAATCACGGGGCAAAGCTCCAAGGTCCAAGCTACAAGCTCCAGAGAATTCTCAACCCCAGACGCGCTCCGCAAACACCCCGCACCCCGCGCGCCTAGCTCCTCTTCGGGTCAGCTCTCGATCCGGGCGAGCAACGCTCCCCAGCGCTCGCCCGCGGGATCTTCCCACGCCGGCACATGCGTCTCGCGCCGCGTCGTCAACTCGTCGCGCCCCGCCACGCTGTCCCAATATTGCACCGTGCGCGTCACTTCGTAATCCGCCCGCGCTCCACGCGCGCCACCCGCGATCTCGATCGTCTGCACGCTCACGCCGAAGCCCGCAAAATAGCCTTCCAGCCGCGCCCCCAGCCGCTCGATCACCGCCGCCGCCGCCGGTTCCCCGAGCGCCGCCCGCAAATTCGTCTGAAACCGCTCGCGCAGCGCGTCGCCCGTTTGCGCATACACCGGGACTTCCACCCGATAATGCCCCGGGGTCACTTTCGTCGCCGTCGCGATCTGCGCTTCATAATTGTGCCGGATGGCTTGCACCTCCAACGCCACTTTCGCGAGGGCCGTCCATTGACCGCCGGTCAACTCCAGCGCCGTGCCCTCGGCCATCAACTGCAGCTCGCACGTTGCCGCCAGCAACCCCGACTCCTCTTCCGTCAAAACCAATGGCGCCGGCTTCCCGCTCGACGGCCTCGTCCGCACGCCTTCCGGCAGCGTCGCCCGCACCTCGGAGACCGTCGCCCCACGCGATGCGCGCTCGCGCTCGTCGCCAAGTTTCGCGACCTCGCCTCTCGCCGTGTCCGCCGCACCTCCCTCCGGACGTGACCGGCCCGTCAATCCCACGCCCACGAGGATCGCAACGAGCAAAACAGGTGCAACAAAGCGCTTGCGCATGCGAGCCCAGTCGAGACCCGTCCCTCTGGCGTCGCGATAAAATTTTCAAAAAAATGCTAAAGTTTTCCGCCGCGCGGTCGACATCGCCCGCGACCTTGCCCGGCTCCCCGCGTCAGAGCTTCGACGTTCCCACCCCAAAAATCCCATGAACCCGCTCCGCCGTTTCCACCCCATCCCCCCTGCCGCCGTCCTCGCTTTCGCCGTCACGGTGATCGCACCGTCGTTCGCCGAGACCGGCTTCCGTTCCGTCGCCGTTGGAGCCACCCCCGAAAGCGTCGTCCCCGCCTTCGGCGGCAAACTCCACGTCACGCTCATGGGCACGAAACGCGAGAAAGGCGACGGCGATGGGAAGATCGTGGTTGTCGACGGCGATCAGGTCACGGTGCTCGCCGACGGTTTCGACGATCCAAAAGGCCTCGTGTTCTTCGAAAGCCAACTCATCACCGCCGACTTCGACCAGGTCTGGTCGATCGACGCCACGGGCGCGAAGCGCCTCCTCGCCGGCCCCGACGCGTTTCCGCAACCGCCGCTCTACCTGAACGACATCGTCATCGAGCCCGGCCGCGGCAGCTTGCTCGTCACCGACATGGGAAACCTCGCCGCGATGCACGCCAGCCCCGGCGTCTTCTGGCCGCTCGACAGCGAACAGGCGAAAAACATTCCCTCGCTGGGCCGCGTTTACCGCATCGACCGCGAGGGCCGGGTCACCGTCGCGATCGATCACGCCCCCGAAATGCCCAATCCCAACGGCATCGACCTCCTCGACGACGGCACGATTCTCGTCGCCGAGTTTTTCCGCGGCACACTCCTCGCCTGGAAAGCCGGCCAATGGCGCACGCTCAGCGACGATCATCGCAGCGGCGACGGCATCGCCCACGACGCCTCCGGCAATCTCTACGTCACCGAAGTCCGCACCGGACGCGTCTGGCACCTTCAGCATACCACCGGCCACAAACGCCTCCTCGCCACGCTCCAATCCGCCGCCGATCTCCACCTCGACGAGAAAAACCGCCAGCTCATCGTCCCCGATTCGAAAGCCGGCACGCTCGTTTTCATCCCGCTCGACCGGTAGGGCCCGACCTCCGGGCAGGCCGCCGCGCCGTGCGTCCACCGCGCCGCGCCGTCAGTCCGCGAGCCGACATGAAACCCACCTCGGCGATCCAAACGATCGGGACGCCGAGAGCACCGGGCTCCGACCCGGAGCGCACAAAGCGAAAAACTTGATGCAAACCCGAGCGGTCATCGCCGTGAGGATTCGTCTGCAGGAAGGATCTCCGCACACCTCGTGGCCTCCTGCTTCCTCTGTGTCAGAGCTCAGTGTCCTCTGTGATTCATGACTTGGTTGATTCGAGTGTGACGTATCCGGGCTAGGCGCTGTTTGGGAAAAGGGCGTCAGAATTTGAGCCAGACGAGAATGCAGGCGAGGTGGAGCATGGCGGCGAAGGTAAGGTGAAGTTTTTCGTAGCGTGTGGCGATGCGGCGAAAGGCCTTGAG
>JAEYYL010000380.1 GCA_023430825.1 Verrucomicrobiota bacterium
CAATCCGCCTCGTTTTCGCAACAAACGCATCCAACACCTTGTGGCCTCCTGCTGCCTCTGGGTCAGAGCTCAGTGTCCTCTGTGATCCATGACTTGGTTGATTCGAGTGTGACGTATCCGGGCTAAACGCGGAAGATGGCGCCGCGTTTTTTACCGAGGGCGGGAATCGAAGCGGACGCCGAACGGAGCGCAGACGAAGGCTTGGCGCGCTTCGGTTCCTTCGTTCTCCTCGTGGAAAACCGGAGGCTCATCGACCCATGGAAAACGTCAGCGCCAGGAAGAAACACGTTTCGCCGGACCGGCAGGAAGAGTTGATCGCTTTGTTGCAGGCCCGCTTCGAGAAAAACATGAACCGTCACAAGGGCCTCGCCTGGCCCGACGTGAAAGCCCGGCTCGACGCGAACCCGGAGAAACTCTGGTCGCTCGGCGAAATGGAATCCACCGGCGGCGAACCCGATGTCGTCGGTCGCGACAAGAAGACCGGCGAATTCCTTTTCTTCGACTGTTCGCCGCAAAGCCCCGCCGGCCGCTACAGCCTTTGCTATGACCGCGCCGCGCTGGACTCGCGCAAGAAATTCAAGCCGCAGAACAGCGCCATGGACCTCGCCGCCGCCATGGGCCTCGAACTCCTCGACGAGGAACACTACGCCGAGCTGCAGAAGCTCGGCGAGTTCGACACGAAAACCTCGAGCTGGCTGAAAACCCCGCCCGAGATCCGAAAGCTCGGCGGCGCCATCTTCGGCGACCGCCGCTTCGGCCGCGTCTTCATCTACCACAACGGCGCTGAATCCTACTACCAGGGCCGCGGCTTCCGGGGCATGCTCCGGGTGTAGGCGCCGTAACGACCCGCGGCGGGCCGGCCCCCGTTTTTCGCCCGAGGCCACGGCGTATCCGCTTTCCAAGCACCGACCGTCGCGCAAGGACCACCCCCGGCCGCCATGCGTCTTCACAAACTCCTCCAGCGTTTGCGCCTCGCCCGCGACCGGTTGCGCGACACCGACGCGCCACGGCTTTCAGTAAGCCCGATCGCGCGCGGCGCCGGCCTCGCGCCGCATCGTTTCATCCGCCTTTCCCGCGCAGCCTTGGGCGAGACGCCGCACCCGTATCGTTCGCTCGCGCAAATCGAGCGCGCCAAACACCTGCTCGTCCTGACCGACCGCTCCGTCACCGAGGTGTGCATGGCGATGGGTTTCTCCAGGCGCCGCGGCTCGCCACCCGCTGGTTTGCGGACTCGAAATGTGCTGCCTCCGCGTCTGTTTTCGAGGCCGTCCTTCGTTGAGAATGAAGCGAGCGCGCGATGCCGCCCGCCTGAACCACCATGACCAACGCTCGTTATCGCTGGGTGATCGTCGCCGCCGGAGGCGTGCTGGGCTGCGTCGCCATCGGAGCGATGTTTTCATTGCCGGTTTTCCTCGTTCCCATCGCACAAGCCAGCGGCTGGTCGATGACCGGCGTGTCGACGGCAATGACGATCGGTTTCCTCGCCCTGGCCTTGGGCAGCCTCGCGTGGGGCGCCCTCTCCGACCGGTGGGGCCCACGCGCGGTGACCTTGACGGGTGCGATCCTGCTCGCCGCGAGCCTGGCGCTGGCGAGCCGGGCGGCAACCCTCCTGCAGTTTCAACTTCTCTTCGGCCTGGGCGTCGGCGGCGCGACGGCCGCCATTTTCGCGCCGATGATGGCGTGCGTGACCGGCTGGTTCGACACACACCGGAGCCTCGCGGTGTCGCTCGTCTCCGCCGGCATGGGCATGGCGCCGATGACGATGTCGCCTTTCGCCGCCTGGCTGATCTCCCGCCACGACTGGAGAACTTCGCTCCTCGTCATCGCCGCCGTCGCCGCCGCGCTGATGATCCTCACCGCTCTTCTGGTGCGCCGGCCACCCGCCGCGGCCACCGTTCTGGATTCGCCCGCTGGTGAATCCGACCCGGCGATGTCGCTGGGCCGCGCCCTCGCGTCGCCGCAGTTCATCATCCTGCTCCTGACGAATTTTTTCTGCTGCGCGGCGCATTCCGGTCCGATCTTTCACACCGTGAGCTACGCGGTCAGCTGCGGCATCCCGATGATCGCCGCGGTGTCGATCTACAGCGTCGAAGGCCTGGCGGGGCTCGGTGGACGCGTCGCTTTCGGCCTGCTCGGCGACCGCTTCGGCGCCAAGCGCACGCTCGTATCCGGTCTCTTGTTACAAGCGCTGGGGGCAACGGCGTATTTTTTTGTCCAGGGACTCGCGGGATTTTACGCCGCGGCGGCAATCTTCGGCTTCGTCTATGCGGGCGTGATGCCGCTTTACTCGGTGCTTGCACGCGAGAACTTTCCCCAACGGATGATGGGCACGGTCATCGGCGGCACGGCCATGGCGGGCAGCCTCGGCATGGCCACCGGGCCGATGGTGGGCGGCCTCATTTACGACCGCCTGGGCAGCTACGGCTGGCTCTATCTCGGCTCCGGCGCGCTGGGCCTCGGCGCCGTGCTGATCGCACTGACTTTCAAGCCGTTTCCCGCCCGCATCCCGCGCTTCGCTTCGGCAGCCTGAGCAGCCGCAGGCCGCCGGCGCGCCGTCGCCCTCCCCCTGCAGTTTTTCCGCTCCGATTCACCGCCCGGAAAATCGGCTTGATTCTAATGCGCATTTGAAGAAGGTGTGATTCAGCCGGCCCCAATCCCTCGATCGTTTTTTCCCGGTCCTGCTTTCTCGCCTTCGTCCGCGCTTCGCGTGGATTAACCCCCGCCCTCGATTCCCCTATGAAAACTGCTGCCTCAGCGGGCCGTGCCCGCTTTTCGCCGCTGCGCGCCCTCGTCGCGACAGCCTGCCGCCTCCCCGGTCTCATCCTGATCGCAAGCGCATTTGTCTCGTTCGTGCCGCAGGTCGAAGCAGTGCAGTTGCTGCCGGGGGTTTACGGCTACGGCGCCGATCGGGCGGTCAACTCCGCCGGCTTCGGCTCCAATGTCGCCATCGTGCACGTCACCAACCTCGACGATCTTACCTCCACCGGCGCGACGGTGTCGGGCTCCCTGCGCCACGCGGTGACGAAATCCATTTCCGGCAATCCGCCGCGCGTCGTCGTGTTCGACGTGAGCGGCGCGATCAAGCTCACCAAGCAGCTCACGATCAACAAACCGAACGTCACCATCGCCGGCCAGGCCGCGCCCGGACCCGTCGCGCTCGAGGGCGCCCCGCTCGCCGTCGGCGCCAGCAACGTCCTCGTGCAACACCTCCGCCTCCGCCCCGGCGACGGGTGGTCCCCCTCGTCCGCCGACAACCATACGTTCAACCGCGACGCCGCCGCGATCTCCGACGGCATGACCAACGTCGTGTTCGATCACTGCACGTTCGCCTGGTCCCTCGATGAGATGGTCGAGGGCTACTACGCCTACGACAACATCACCTTCAATCGCTGCATTTTCGCCGAGCCGCTCTACATCGCCACGCATCTCGACGAGGGCACCTTCAGCCCCAACCGCCTGAAGCAGGCCGAGACCCTGTCCTTCACGACCTCGGGCCTCCCGAGCACCACGCCCTACGAGACCGTTTCAAACCCCACCCTCGCCGTCGACACCTCCTATCATCGGGTCAACAGCAACAGCGCGAACGACTTTATCGAATACACGATCCCCATCCCCTCGAGCAGTTCCCTGCGCAACGAAGAACACATTCTCATCTCCGGCATCAAGGGGCCCGATCGCGGCAAATTCCGCGTCGAAGTGCGCCTCGGCACGAGCCCCAACTGGACGCTCGTCCAGAGCAGCGAGGAGTTCGACATGTATGCGCCGACCGAATCGCAGGAAACCTTCGTCTCCCGCACCGGCACGCCCTTCGAGTTCTCCCTCGGCACCGCCGCCACCACCATGAAAGTGAAGCTGATCGTCACCGGCCAGAATTCCGCGAGCAGCGGCTTCAAGCTCGGCGTCGACCAGATCTCGCTCACCCAGCCGCACGGCATGGGCCCGTATTTCCGCGACGGCAATAATCACCGCTCCGCCGGCAGCACCCCGCCGCCGCTCGATCTCGGCGGCAAGCTCTCGATCGTCGGCTCGATCTTCGCCCACCTCCAGGCCCGCGGCCCTTGGGTGGCGTCGAAAAATTTCGTCCTCGCCAACAATGTGTTCTACAACCGCAGCCAGCAGTTCGTGATGCTCGGCGTCTCCACCGCTTACGCCCAGATGAACGCCTGGATCGTCGGCAACACCTTCATCGAAGGCCGCAACTGGGAGACGTTCACCACCTCGCCCGTCCGTAACACCCAGCTGCCATCCGGTTCGCAAATCCGCGTGGTCGACAACACCTACGAACCCGGCGTCCTGCCCACCGGCCCGGCCCCGAACTCAGCCCCCGCGCTCTACAACGGCACGAACCACAGCAGCAACCCGACGTCCACCGCCGACGGCATGAGCGGCTTCTCGCCGCAAAGCGCCGCCGACGCCTACGCCTCCGCCCTCCTCAACGCCGGCGCCTGGCCGGCCCAGCGCGACGATCTCGAATGGCGCGTCATCAACGACATCGCCGCCAGCGCGAACATCAACGACTTCAGGCTTCGTCAGGGCGCACTCAAGAACTCCGTCGCCGAAGCCGGCGGCTGGCCCTCCCTCGCTCCGCTCACCGCCGTGTGGGCCGAGCCCGCCAACCCCGGCGGCACCTCCGGCAACTACACCAATCTCGAAATCCGCCTCCATGAACTCGCCGCGCAAGCCGAAGGCACCGCCAATTCGCCGCCGACACCCGGCGCCATCCAGGCGGAAACCGGCACGCGCGCCGGCAGCGCCGTGCTGGAATCCATCGTCGCCGGCTACGCAGGCACCGGTTACGTCAACTTCGCCGTCGGCTCGTCCGGCACGCCGAGCACGCTGACGTTCAGCGGTGTCGACGGCGGCAGCGGCGGCACCAAGGTGTTGCGCATCCGCCACGGCTTGGGCTCCACCTCCGCCCGCACCGGCACGCTCACCCTCAACGGCGTCGCGCAATCGATCACCTTCGATCCCACCGGCGCATTCACGACGTGGCTGAACAAGGACGTCGTCATTTCGCTGAACAGCGGCGCGACCAACACGATCGCCTTCGCGGCGACCGGCCAGGACCTCGCCAACATCGACGAGATCGCCGTCTTCACGCCGAGTATCCACCAAGCGGAGACCGCCACGCTCGCGGGCGGGGCGATGACGGAATCGATCAACGCCGGCTACCACGGCACCGGCTATGTGAACTTCCTCACCGGTTCCACCAGCACGCCCAGCACCGCCACCTTCGGCAGCGTCCCAGGAGGCTCCGGCGGCGCCAAGACCCTGCTCATCCGCTACGCGTTCAACAGCACCAGCACCCGCACCGGCGAACTGGCGGTCAACAGCGCGACGCAGCCGATCACGTTCACCTCGACTGGATCGTTCACCACGTGGGTGACGCGCACCCTGCCGATCAGCCTGAACAGCGGTTCGAACACGATCGCCCTGAAAGCCACCGGCCAGGATCTCGCCAACGTCGACGAGATCTTCGTCTATTGAACAGAGCGAGCGGCGA
>JAEYYL010000381.1 GCA_023430825.1 Verrucomicrobiota bacterium
CGGGCCCTCACCGGCGGCGGGCCCGGCGGCGGCCCGCTACGGATTGTTGCTGCCTTGCTCACGTTCCCACCTCCGCCGCTTCCGCCTTCAAAATTTTCTCCAGCGCATACCGCCGGCTGCCTTTCACGAACACCGCTCCGCGCCATTCCGCAAATCGCGCGGTCACTTCCTCCGCTTTTGTCCCCACCGCGATCCGCTCCGGCCGCGCTCCGCTCTCCATCGCCCCTGCCCGCACCGCCGCCGCGTGGTCGCCGATCGCGCACAGAAAATCCTGTGCGCGCAACCGCAGCCCGCGACCCAGCGCCCGGTGAAACACCTCCGCCTCCGCGCCGAGCTCCTCCATCCCGCCCAGCACGAACAGCCGCGGCTCCTCCGCCGGCGCCAGTTCGTAAAACGCCTCCAACGCATCCGCCATCGAGGCCGGATTCGCATTGTAGCAGTCCAGATAAAGCAGCCGACCGTCCTCGCGCCGCACCTCGCCCCGCAGCTTCGCCGGCTGCCACGCGCCGATCCGCGCTTGAATCAACTCTTTGGATACGCCCAGCCACAGCGCCGCGCAGACCGCCAGCGCCGCGTTCTGCGCCATCCCGTCCGACACCCGCCGGAACGTGAACACGAGCGGCGGCGGCGCGCCATAAGCCAGCGCCACCGCCGTCGCCTCGCCGCGCTGCGTCACCGTGAAATACACCTTGTCCTTCGGCGGCTCCGCCGGGCGGAGCGCGTCCGCACGCTCGACGACCATCTGCCGCACGTTCAATTCGCGAAACGCCGAAAACTCCGCGCACTGCCGCGGAAAAATCGCCACCCCCGCCGGCCGCACCGCCGCCGGCAGCACCGCCTTCTCCCGCGCCACGCCGTCCAGCCCGCCGAGCCCCGCCGTGTGCGCCGGCGCCACGAGCGTGATCAACGCCACATCCGGCTCGATCATCTCCGCCAGCGGCGCCATCTCGCCCGGCCCACCGATCCCCGCCTCGATCACCGCGAACCGGTGCACCGCCGGCTCCAGCCGCGTCAAAGTCAGCGGCACCCCGAGATGATTGTTCAAATTCCCCTCCGTCGCCAACACCGTTCCCCCGACCCGTTTGTCATCTAATAGATGACAAATCCCTCCGCCCCCACCCCTGGACGATCCGACCCCTTTGTCATCTAATGGATGACAAACGGACTGGTCCTGGCCGGGAGCCCGGAGTCCTGGGGTGGCAGCATCCCCACCCAGCAGCAGCGCCAAGAGGTCCTTCGTGGAGGTTTTTCCGGCGCTGCCGGAGATCCCGACGACGGGACCGCTGAAACGACGACGATGTTCGCGCGCGATCGCCTGAAACGCCGCCAGCGGATCGCGCACCACCAGCTGCGGCAACGCCAGCGACGCGTTCGCCCGCGCCACCAGCGCGGCGCTCGCCCCCGCCGCCTCCGCCGCAGCGAGGAAATCGTGTCCGTCGCGTTTCGCGGTTTCGATCGCGACAAACACCTCCCCCGCGCCCAGCTGCCGGGTGTCGATCGCGAAGCCGCTCAGCGGCGCCGCCGGCATCGCCGTCCAGCGGCCACCGGTCCACGTCGCGAGAGTTTCTGGAGCGAATTCAGGCATCGTCGTATCCGCCCTCCAGCCAGTCGCACCGGCAGCTTCCCCCGGCCGCGAGCGTCAGGTCGAGTCCGGCCGCGGCGAGCAACGGTCCAAAGGACGTCCCTTCGCCTTCCACGATCAGGATCATCGCGTCGCCGTCGGGATCCGCCGCTTCCGCAGTCGCCCGATCGGCCAGGCCGGCCTTTCTCCCGTAGCGCATGGTCATCCGTTCTTCAGCGTCTTGATGCCGATCAACTCCCGCACGACCTGGCGGTCGTCGAAAGGGATCACCGTGTCGGCGAACTCCTGGTAGCTCTCGTGGCCCTTGCCCGCGATCAACAAACAGTCGCCCGCCTTCAACGTATCCAGCGCGAGACTGATCGCGCGCCGGCGATCCTCAACCCACGCGATTTTCTCCGGCGCCGTCGCGCCGGTCTTCATGTCCTCGAAAATCTGCGCGACCGTTTCCGAACGCGGGTTGTCCGCCGTCGCGAACGCGAAATCGGCGAACTCCTGCACCGCCTTCACCATCAGCGGCCGTTTCGCGCGGTCGCGATTGCCGCCGCAGCCGAACACCACCAGCAGCCGGCCCGGCGTGATCGCGCGCAGCATCCCGAGCGCGTTGCGCAGCGCGTCGTCGGTGTGCGCGTAATCGACGAGCACGTTGAACGGCTGGCCTTCGTCGATCCGCTCCATGCGGCCCGGCACGCCCTTGAACGCGCGCAACCGCGCCAGGAATACGACGGGATCGCGCCCCAGCCCCCACGCCGTCGCGATCGCCGCGAGCAGGTTGCTCACGTTGTAGCGTCCGATCATCGGCGAATCGACGTCCATCGTCCCGCCCGGCCACACGAGCCGGAAGGTCGTGTTCGTGAAGTTCAGCTTCACGTTCTCCGCGCGCACGTCCGCTTTCGCGCTTTCGCCGAACGTCACGAGCTTCGGCACGCGCGCATCGGCCGCGACCTGCGCCGCGAGATTCTCGCCGTAGGGATCGTCGAGGTTGACCACCGCCACTTTCGGCGGCGCGCCGGTCTCGCCCGTGAAGAGGCGTTGCTTCACGCCGAAATACGCGTCGAAGGTTTTATGATAGTCGAGGTGGTCGCGCGTGAGATTGGTGAACACCGCCGCGCCGAACTGCAGCCCGAGCACACGCTGCTGGTCGATGCCGTGCGAGCTCACTTCCATCACCGCGTGACGGCAGCCCGCGTCGCGCATCTGCGCCATCATGCCGAAAATATCCAGCGACTCCGGCGTCGTGCGAAACGACGGCACCGTGCGCGCGCCGAGATCGTAGTTGATCGTGCCGATCAAGCCGACGCGTTGGTCGCCGTTGAGGAAATGCTTGATGAGGTGCGTGACCGTCGTCTTGCCGTTCGTGCCCGTCACGCCCACGACCGTCATCTCGCGGTCGGGAAACTTGTAGTAGCGCTGCGCCACGCGCGCCAGCGTCGCCCGCGGATCGGCGACCTGGATGAAGGTCACCTTCGCCGGCGGCAGCGCCGGGAGCCGGTGCGTCACGATCGCGACGGCACCCCGGGCGACCGCTTCGTCGATGAACGACGCGCCGTCGGCGCGCAGCCCGGGCAGCGCGAAAAACAGCGTGCCGGGCACGACGCGGCGGCTGTCGATCACCAGGCCGGAGATCGGCCGGTCGAGACTGCCTTTCGCGGCGAGGATTTCGCCGTCGCCGAAATAGTCGGAGAGTTTCGGGGCCATTTTAAAGACGCGGTTGCGAACGAGATTTTCCTGGCGCGTGCGACGGACCGTGGGGCGCGGCGCGAAGGCGTGGATCAATGGATAGTTTTGCGATAGATAACCGATCACCGGCGGACTCCTCCCATGACGATGTTGCTGCCCGCCGCGGAATAGACGGGCTTGATGTCGAGATACTGGATGAGTTGTTCACCGATGCGCTTGAACGACGGCGCCGCGACACTGCCGCCCGCGGCGTAGGGTCCGGTCAGCGCCTCAGCGTCGTCCACGATGACGGAAATCGCAACCTGCGGCCGGCTCGCGGGAAAGAAGCCCACGAACGACGCGACGTGATGCTGCGACGAGTAGCGCCCATCGATGATCTTCTGCGTCGTGCCGGTCTTGCCCGCCACTTCGTAGTGGGAAATGAACGCCGCTTTCGCCGTGCCGTCCGTCGTCGCCACCGTCTGCAACAACTGGCTCATCACGCGCGCCGTCTGCTCGCTGATCACGCGCTGTTTCGAAATCGGCCCGTAACGATACACCACCTCGCCGCTCGCATCGCGGATCTGCTTGATCACCTGCGGCCGGAGCAGCAGTCCGCCGCTCGCCACGACGCCCATCGCCATGTGCATCTGTAACGGCGTCGCCGCGACCGAGTGCCCCATCGGCATGCGCGTGATGGTGAGCCCGTCCCACTTGTTCGGCGGCGCCAGCATGCCGGGCGATTCCCCGCCGACCGGAAACCCGCTGAGCTGCCCGAAGCCGAACGCCCGCGCGTAGTCGTAAAACTTCTCGTCACCGAGCAGCATCGCGAGCTGCGCCGCACCGCGGTTGCTCGATTTCGCGATGATCTGTGCCACCGTGAGCGGCTCGCGAAAATGGTGGTCCTCGCCCGGCAGCCGGCGCGTGCGCCCGCGATAGTCGATGCTCGTGAGGCTGCAGTCGAAACGCGACGTCGGGGACACGAGCCTTTCGTTCAACGCGGCCGACGCCGCCACGATCTTGAACGCCGAGCCCGGTTCGTAGAAGTCGGTGATCGCGACGTTGCGCATCACGTGCTGCTCCGATTTCGAGATCTTGTTATACTGGTTCAGGTCGAAGCTGGGATAGTTGCCCAGCGCGAGGATGAACCCCGTCTGCGGATCGCTCACGATGATCGTCGCCTTTTCCGGACGATACGTCTTCGCGATGTAGTCGAGCTCCGCCTCGACCATGTGCTGCACCGCGGTGTCGATCGACAACACCACCGAAAAACCGTCCGACGCGGGCACTTCGCGCGTGCGAAATTGCGCGACCTCGCGGCCCTTGCCATCGCGCTCGCCCTCGCGCCAGCCATCGCGGCCATGCAGGTAAAAGTCCGCGTAGCTCTCGATGCCCGCCGCCGGCTGGCCGACCTTGTTCACGTAGCCGACGATGTGCGCGGCCAGCGTCTTGTGCGGGTAGGCGCGGCGGTAAACGCGGTTGCCATACACGCCCTTCACGCCCAGCGCCAAAATCTTCGCATAGGTCGATTCGCTCACCTCCTCGCGCAACTTCGCCCAGCGGATCGGCCGCTCGCCGTTCTCCGCCACGCGCTCCTCGACCTGCGTGTCGTCGGCCGGTTCGTCCACCGCGTCCGCGCCGGCCGCGGCTGCGACGCCGACCCCGGCGGGATCGAAGATCGCAAACTTCGCGCTCGCCCGCGCCGTCCCCTCCGGCGCCGCATCCGACGCGCGCACCGGTCGTGTTTTCGTCGTGAACACCCGCGCGAGCTCGCCCAACGGCATGCCGATCAGCTCCGCGAGCTCCGGCCACTTGCCCTCGTCTTCCGGTCGGAGCGACTGCGGGTCGACGCCGAGCACGATCAGCGAACGGCTCGTCGCGAGGATGTTGCCGCGCGCATCCAGAATGTCCCCGCGCCGCGCCATCTCGGGGATGATCTGCCGCCGCGCCTTCTCGATGCTGCTCACCAGTGCCTCGCGATCGATCACGTGCAGAAACACCAGCCGCACGCCGAGCGCGCCGAAACAGCCGACGATTCCGATCGCGAGCAGAACAATGCGATAACTGGAGGCGAAGCCTTTCGACATCGAGGTCAGCGCTGGAGCGCGATCGGAAGGGAGATGGTCGGCGCGGAATCGCCGAAGAGGCCGCGGTTGCGTTTGGCGGCAAGCCGCATCACGGGATCTTCCGAAACGTGCACGATCTGCGTGCGGTCCGGCGGCACGAGGCCCAGCCGCCATTCCGCGTTGCGCCGCAGCAGCACGCTCGGGTCGCGTTCCGTTTCCGCCGCCGTCACCGTCTCCGCCAGGTGCCGTTCGACCGCGGCCATGCGCGCCTCGATCTGCTTCGTGCTGTTGGCCGTAACCGAAATCTGGTGACGCATCCACACCGTGCCGAGTCCGATCGAGCCGCTGAAGCCGATCATCACGAGGGTGTAAACGAGGAGCTGGTTGACGAAACCTTGGGTGGACGAAATTTTCATCGGAACGAACGGGGTGGTTGAATGGGGTGCGCTCCCGGCCTAGAGCCGGCGGAGCGCGCGAAGTTTGGCGGAACGGCTGCGGGGGTTGGCGGCGATCTCGTCGTCGGCCGGCGTGATCGGGCGGCGCGTGAGCGGCTCGGCGAGCTTCACGCGAAAATCCTGCGGCAGGGAGTCGGCCGCGCTCTCCGGCTGGCCGCACATCCGGCGGAAAAACTGTTTCACCGGCCGGTCCTCCAACGAATGAAAACTGATCACCGCGAGCACGCCGCCCTCCCCCTGCGCGGCGGCGGGGCGCGCCAGTTTCGCGAACGCCGCGGGCAACGCGCGCTCGATCGCGCCGATCTCGTCGTTCACCGCGATGCGAATGCCCTGAAACGCCCGCGTCGCCGGATGAATCTTCGACGCATGCCGGTCGCGCGCCGGAATCGCGCTGGCGATCACCTCTGCGAGCGTCGCGGTGCGACCCAGCGCACCCGTGCCGCGCGCGGCGAGAATCGCGCGCACCACGCGACGCCAGTGCTGCTCCTCGCCGAACTCGCGCACGGCGCGCACCAGCATCTCCTCGGTCGCGGTCTCGAGCCACCGGCTCGCGGGCACGCCCGCGCGCGGGTCCATCCGCATGTCGGCCGGCGCATCTTGGCGGAACGAAAAACCGCGCTCCGCGTCGTCGAGTTGAAACGACGACACGCCCAGATCGAACAGAATGCCGTCGAAGTTCTCCGGCGCGATTTCCGCCAGCCGGCCGAAATCGCGATCGATCAGCTCGAAGCGCGCACCGAATTTCTCGCGCAACGCGGCCGCGCGCTCCTGCGCCGCCGGATCGCGGTCGAGTGCGACGACGCTCGTATCGGCCGCCGCTTCCAGGATCGCGCGGGTATGGCCGCCGCCGCCGAACGTGCAGTCGAGATAGCGGCCGCCGGGACGCGGCGACAGCAACGCGAGCACCTCGCGAAGCAACACGGGTTGATGACCGGAGAACATGGCCTCGGGTCGGGGTTCAACGCGCGCGACGTTCATCGGGCACGTTCCTCGCGGACGTTTTTTTCGAGCCGACGAGCCGCAACACGAGGCCGTCGCGCACGCGGGCGCTGGCCGAAACGGAACCGCTCGCGGGCGCTTCGCCCGCGGCACGCTGCTCCGGAAAAGCGCGCACGAGCGCGATCGAGGTCGCGTTGCGCGTGCGCTGCGGGGTGACGATTTTCTTGGAACGTGCCATCGTCAGATCCCCATGCGGCGCATGAGATCGCCGAAGTTTTCGCCCGCGGTGCGCGCCTCGACCTTCTCCCAACGCGACGGCGAGTAGATGTTGAACTTGGTCAGCGAGCCGACGAGCACCGCGTCTTTTTCGAGTCCGGCGTGCTGCAGCAGCGCGTCCTCGAGGCCGATGCGGCCGTGCTTATCGAACCAGAATTGCTGCGTCTGCGCGAAGAACCGCGCCGCAAAATCCTGCCCGGCACCGTCGCTCAACGCCACCTGCGCGATCTTCGCGCGAAGCTTTTCCACCTCATCGGGCGGAAGCACCGCGATGTAACCGTCCGGATGCGGCGTCGCGAGAAAAGCATCGTCCTCCCCGTGCGCATAACGCCACGCCGACGGAATCGTGAGTCGCGATTTGTCGTCGAGGGTGTGCCTGAAAAGGCCCGTGTAGAGAGCTTTGCCGGAGGGCGCCATGGAACGGGGACCCACAAAGGTGCCCCAAAGTGCCCCATTTCGTCCCAATTTACCCCCCGAGGGTCAAGCAAAGAGCTGCCCGCAAAGGCGATTTGTTATTCACATTCACCCGCCGTTTACGCGTCGGCGGCGGCGAGAAGGCATGCGGGAGTGCACGAAATCCGCCCTCACGCCGTCGGCTCACGACTCATGCCGCCGCGGAATCCGTCTCTCCCTCCTTGCGCAAGCGGCGGGCGACAAAACAGCTCACGCCGGACGACGACAACGAGCCACGGATCGCAGCCCTTTTGCGAGGCGCGGCGCCGTTTATGCCGGCGTCGCGCAGACTTTCGTCCGGTTCCATTCGATCGCGCCCGCTGCCAGCCGGGCGAATGGATCCGTCACCCGCACACGGAATCCCTCGCTGGCCGCCGGCACGCGGATCACCGCGGATGCAATGCCGGCCTCCGCCACGATCTCGGTCGCATTGAGCATTTCCGCCCCGCCTTCCACGAAAAAATGGAGCGGAGGCGAGGCCTCGACACAGAGCGTGCCCTGGCGATCGACCACCTGCGCATAGACGAGCACCAGATCGGGTTCGCCAGCGAAACTGTCGGCACCCGTGGCATCGAAGGAAATCTCCAGCCCAAACGGCTCTCCCGGCGTCGCGACCACATGCTGCGCCACCGCCCGCCCGCCAACGAAACCGCTGGCTTGAAGCTGGCCGGGCGCAAACGCCGGCAAGTCGAAGACAAAGGGCGGGTGCGGCAGGTGCTGAGTGTGCCAGGCCCAGGCGGGACACGCGCGGCCGAACGATCGGCCGTTCAGGCTCAGCTCGACCTCGTCGCAATTGCTGAAAACGAGCACCCGCAAATGGGACGCCGGCGTCCAGTGCGACGCGATGAACACCACCGGCCCGCCGCTCCATCCGGCGCCGCCATCCTCACACGGCGCGCGCTGGCTCCGGTAAAACCAACGGGAGAATTTGGGCAGGCGGTGAACGTCCATCACTCCACACGCCGCCCGGTGCGGATCGTAGCCGCGCGCATAATCGAACACCGCCCACTGGCCGTCGCTCGCGGCCGGCGACGCCAGCGTGTCGTTCAAGGCGAGAAGGTGATTCTCCACCTGCTGGCGCAGGCCGCGCTCGCCGTCGGCCCGACGCTGCCGGCTGTTGCTCGTGCGCACAAACACGCCCGCGCCCGTTTTTTGATCGAAGCCGTGATTGGCCGCGTAGAACTCCCAGTCGCCATACTCCGCCACGACCAGCGCCTTCTCGCCGTTGCACCAGCGGTGAATCTGCCCGTGCTGCCGCGAATGAATGAACACGTCGTAGCGGTCGATCCAGCCGCAGGTGAACATCTGATCGCCCGGATACTCCTCATGCCCGACCGCGTGCAGCCGCGCCATGAACGCCTCGTCCATCGTCGTCTCGTTGAGCGACAACTCCCATAAAATCACGCACGGGTGGTTCCGATCGCGGCGGATGAGATCGCGCGCATGCTGCACGCAGGCTTCTTGAAACTTCTCTCCGCCGACGAACTGCCACCCCGGGATGGCATTCATGACGAGGAGACCGAGTTCGTCGCACGCCTCGAGGAACTCCGGCGCCTGGGGATAATGCGAAAGCCGCACGTAGTCGAAACCCGCCTCCTTGATCCGCCGGGCGTCGCGCCGCTGCGCCGCGGGAGGCACCGCGTAACCGGCATGTGGATACTCCTGATGGCGGTTCGTGCCGCGCGGACGAAACGTCCGGCCGTTCAGCTCCAGCCCCCGCGAGCGGGAGAAGGCGACGCGCCGGATGCCGCAGCGTTCGATGCGCTCGTCGAGCACGGTCCCGTCCGGCGCCCGGAGGACGACTTTCAGGCGGTGCAACGCCGGCGCCGCCGGCGACCACAGCTGCGGGTGCGGCACCGTGAGTTCGTGTTCCCAATGCTGCGTCGCCCCGGCTGCCAGTGTCAGCGCCCCGCCCGTGCAGCGGGCGACGCAGTCATCGCCCGCCCACAGCTCGATCTCGGGCGTGAAGGCCTGCGGTCGTGGCGCCGTGTTGCGCACGTGCGCGCGCACCGCGAGCGTCGCCTGTTGCTCGCTCGCGGCGAGCGTGCGCACGAAAACACCGCCGCCCGCGATTTCACCGGCCGCCACCGCGTCGGTGAAGTGCAGCGGCGGATAGCAGCGCAGCTCCACCTGCCGATAGAGCCCGCCATACCAGCAGAAATCGAGTTCGGCGTAGGGCTTGCCCGGCGGCACATCGGGATTGTCGCGGTTGTCGAGCCGCAGCCGCAGCGTGTGCGGCCGGCCATCGCGCAAACGCTCCGTCAGGTCGATCTCGAACGGCAGATAACCGCCCTCGTGACGACCGACTTCACCGCCGTCGATCGACACCACGGCAGTATGCATCGCGGCCCCGACGAACAAGGCGCAGCGACCCGTCGGCGCGTCCGCCGGCCACTGCACGGTGCACTCGTAGTCGCAAAGGCCGAACCAATGTTCACGCCCGTCCAGATCGGCGACAAACGGCGAGTGAGGCAGTTCAACCTCCGTCCAGGCCGCCGGCTTCGAGTCGTCCGGGGCGCAGCGGCGGAACTTCCATTGCTGTTGGAGCGGCAGGACGAGGGTCATGAAAACGTCATACGACCGAGGCGCGCGGGAGCAGGCGCACCGGCAGGGTGATCTGCCGCGGCGAGACTCGCTCGCCGGTGGTGAGCCGCTCCAACATCGTCGCCGCAAGTTCGGCCATGTCTTTCAGCGGATCCTCGATGGTCGTGAGGGGCGGATTCTGAAAAACGGAGATCCCCTCGTTCTCGCCCCCCACCACCGAGATGTCGTCGGGCACCTTGAGCCCCATCACGTAGGTCAGGATGTGCAGCGCTTCCATCGCCTGGAAGCTCGTGCCGGGCACGTAAACGGCATCGGCGCCGCCGCGCACGATCCGCGTGATCGCCGCGGTGTGGCTGATGTGTGGGCCGACGAGTTGGAGGAGTTGTTCGTCGATCGGAATCTTCGCTTCGACGAGCGCCTTGCGATAGCCCTTGAGGCGCTCGGCGAAGGCGGGCGCGTCGCCGCCCATGAACGCCAACCGCTTCCGACCGCGGGAGAGAAAATGTTGCGCCGCCAGGTAGCCGGACGCGAAATGGTCGGAGCGGACAACATACTGCGTGGCGGTCGCGTCGAACTTGTCCATGTAAACCACCGGCAGTCGCGTCTCGAACTCCTGCAGCAGCGAGCGGAGATTCTGGTCAAACGTCACCGCCACGATGCCGTCGAGAAACGAACTCGGCAATTGCTCGAGCGGATTCGACGGCAGCATCACGCCGATGTTGCGCCGCGAGAACGCGAACGAGAGATGGGCCGTGAGCGTGGCCGCGTAGCCTTCGATGCGATCCGTGAAGGTGGGCTCGGAGAGAATCGCCACCTGCCGCATGCGCACCGCGACCTGGGGCTTGAGGTTCAGTTCGCGGGCGGCGCGGAGGATGCGCTCGCGCGTCTCGGGGTGAACCTTGTCGCGGTTGTTGAGCACGCGGGAAACCGTGCCGGGCGAGACCTCCGCGATGCGCGCGAGATCGTAGATCGTGGGACGTTTGGCGGGGCGAGCGCTGGAGCGGGAGCGGGCCATGATGGTCAGATTACGCGAGGCGCCGCCGAGCGGCGAATGGAATGACCTGCGGACATGGAAACATGCTACTCATACGCGGCCGCGACGCGCTTCGAGAGCAGCGCGGATTTCGTGCGCTCGCGCGCGGTCCAGCGGATAGGCGCGCAACAACAGGATCGCCAGAATCGCCCACGCCGCGGTCGAGAGGGCGAGGATCAGCCGGAGCCGCAGGATGGTCTCCGGCGCCTGATCGCCGCCGAGCCCGGCATCGAAGCCGGTCATCTTGAGCGAGAGAAACGCTCCGAAGAACGCACCGGAGTAGCCGACTTTTTGCACCCAGGAGAAGATCGCGCCGAAGAGTCCCTCCCGCCGCATGCCGCCGCGCAGTTCGTCCTCGTCGCAGATGTCCGCCAGCATGGCCGGCGTGAGGATGTTGATCGCGATCCAGACGGGTCCGCAGAGGAGCGGATCGAGCAGGATTTTCCACTCGTTCCCCGGGGTGAAGAGCACCCATTTGCCCAACGCACCGACGAGCGTCAGGGCAAACGCCAGCGCGACGGTCTGCGTCTTGCCGATGCGCTGGGCGAGCCAGGAAACCGGATAGATCGCGAGAATGCCGACGATCGCGTAGCCCAGCGAGAGGTGGCCCTTCCACGTCTCGCCGAGCGCCACGTCGCCCCCGTGCAGGAAATAAACGAGCAGGTAGCGGTCGAGATTGCTCGCGAACATGCCCGCCACGATCTGCAGCAGCGTCAGCGCCACGAGAATCGTGAAGGCGCGACTCGAAAAGGCCGCCGCGATGCCCGGCAGGATTCGCACGGTCTCCTGCCGCACGGTCTGGTGATAGTAGCGCTCGCGCACGAGCAGCGCCGGCACCAGCGCGATCGCGCCGAGAAACACCAGTCCGACGACCCAGCCCAGCGTGCGCACACCGGCGATGGCCGAGACGAACATCACCGAGCTCGCGATCGGGAAGATGTAGTTGTAACCCATCTCGCCGGCCTTGCCGAAAAATCCGACGTAGGAGGACACGCGCGTGCGTTCGTCGTAATCCGGCGTGATCTCGTATTGCAGCGCGAGAAACGCGACCGAGAAGAACGAGTAGCCCATGTAGAACACGAGCTGCGTCGCCACGAGCCACGCCGTCAGCGCGACCTGTCCCCACTCCGTCGGCACCATCCAGATCATGCCAAACGCGATCGCCTGCACGAGCGCCCCAAACGCGACGAGCGGCCGCCGGCGTCCAAAGCGCGAGTGGAAGTTGTCCGAGAACCGTCCGACAATCGGATCGATGAACGCATCCAGAAACCGGGGAATCGTCAGCGCCGCCGCGAGCCAGACCGGGTCCAGCTTCAGCGTCATCTGGTAGAACGGCGTCGCGAAGCTGCCGATCGCCGCGAGCCCGAGAAACATCGGCAGGCCGCCGACGCCGAGCGCGAGTTTCTCGCCGCGACTCACGCGATCCGACGCGCGCGCACCCGCCGGAGAGGCGGCAGTCGAAGATGAAGCCACGGGCAACGACTCACTCATGCGAGAGGACTCCCGCCATTCCCGGCGGGAGCGTTCGTGCGGCGGAGCGCCGTTTCATGTGCGTGGCCACCGGGCGCGACTCAGAAATGCACGGTCGCCGAGAGGGTCCACCGCCGCGGCTCCTGCAGGCCGATGCGTTCCGGCGTGCTCGCCGACGTGTCCCACCAGGCGAGCGTATAGACCTGGACTGCGTCGGAATCGAAAACGTTGTTCACGTTGAGCTGCAGTTCGGTCCACGCGCCCTGGCCGAAAAACGGCGTGGGGAACGAATAACCGATCGAGGCGTCGGCGAGCTTGAGATCGCGGCCCTTGCGCAGGTCGCCGTAGTAGAAGCCGAGCACGTTGGAGCTCTGATAGCGGCCACCGCCGCCGATCGAGAAGCCCTTCAGCATCCCCTCGCTGAACGTGTATTTCGTGTAGAGATTGCCGCCGTATTTGCGCTGGCCGCGCGCCTGCAATCCCTCGAGGCCGGTGAGCGTGCCCGGCTCCCACGTGCTCGCGTCGGCCGAACCACCGGTCGAATAAACTTCGCCAAGCGTCCAGCCGATCTGACTGGCGATGGTGTCCCAATCCCCGCCGCCGAGGAGAAAATCGCCGCCGCCTTTCTGCAGCCAGAACTGCGTCGCCGGACCGGCCCAGGCTTTCACGTCGGCCATGATGTTTTGGTAGCGAATGTCGTTGATCGAGAAATTCGCGCTAATGCGCCAGTTTTTCGTGGGGTTGGCGATGACTTGGAACTCCCAGCCGTCGGCGTCGCGGTCGGCGAGGTAGCCGTTGATCGAGGGATCGAGGAGATTCGCGTCGCGCTCGGCTGCCGTGATGCGGCCGGCCGCCTGGAGCGCGGCGAGGATGCGGTTGTTCAGCGAGGTGATGCCGGCGACGTTGCCCCAGTCGGTCGTGTTCTCCTGCTTCGTCGTGTAGTAGCCGGCGGTCGCGTAAACCTTGCCGCCGAAGAGATCGAGCTTCACGCCGAAGTCGCTGCCCTGCCCCTTCGTCATCGGCGCGATGTAGGAATCGATCAGGTGGATGTTGAAATTGGGGAGCTGGCGATTGTTCGAATGGTTGCCGTAAACGGAAATCCAACTCGCGAGGTTATACACCGCGCCGGCCGTGAAGGTGCGCGGATCGAACGACTCCGAAAGCCGGTTGCCCGGGTCGAGCGCATAGACGTAGCGGTTCGCGGCGGCGTCGGGCGAAAGCACCGGCGTCCATTGGTGCTTCAGGCTGTCGAAGCGCGCGCCCAGCGTGGTCACGAGGCGCTTGTCGAAGAACTCGCTCTGCAGCGCCGCCATCACCGTGTGCTGCTTGTCCGTGAAATCCGAGATGTCCTGCGTCGGCACCCAACCCGCGCCCGCGACAGCGTCGCGCCAGGACCCGACGTGAATGTCGGAGGAGTCGCCTTCGGTGAAATAGTGCCGGCGATAGAGCCGGTTCACGTCGTCGACGGCGAAGCTGCCGGGCATCCGGTTCAACAACACCTCGGCTTCTTCCGAGCGGAAACTGTCCGTCGCCGAATACTCATACATCGAAGCGATGCGGTGCCGGCCCCAGGTGGCGGTCTCGAAGTTGTAGGCGCCGGTCGCGCGGAGGAACGTCGCGTCGTCGGTCTGCTTGCGGCGCGTCCAGTTGTTTTCGAGGTAGAGTTTGCCGGCGTTGGGATTGAGGGTCCAGTCGGGCAGATACCGGCTCGCGTCGCCCCCCAGCTCGCTGCTGTCGCCGAAGTAGTTCGTGGCCCGGCTGCCGTTGGCGTCGTAGCCGTTGAAGCGCGAAGACTGATGGTTCAACGCGAGCTCGAACGAGAGGCGCTCCGTGATCTGGTTTTCATACACCGCGGTGAGCGCGTGATAGCGCGTGGTGCGCACGGCATCGGGACCGGCAGGATTCGAATTGAGCGGGACGATCGCGAGATTCGCGGGCGTGAGCGCGAGCTGCGACCAGGTCGGCGCCTGCCAGTTGCTGGTCGGCGTGGAGCCGTTCGCATTGCTGGCAAACGGAAATCCGAGCCAGTTCCGCACCACCCCGTCGTCGCCCACCACGTGATGGTCCGGCCAGAACGAGTCGATCGGAGTGTCCCAGCCGTCGGCCCACTGCGAATCGTAGAGCGGACGGCCGCGATCGCGCCAGATGAAGCTCTGGTCGATCATGAGCCACGGCCGGGCGACGTTGTCGGTCACCTTGCCGACCTCCGCTTCCGCCCGGAGTCGCGACGTCGGCGTGATCGCCCAAGTGGCCGCGAGGTCCGCCCGGCGCGCGCGATCGAATTCGAACTCGCGCCAGGATTCGCCGTTTTCCGCCATCGCGTTGAGCCGCAGCGCGAATTCCTGCGGGACGATCACCCGGTTGACGTCGAGCGTGGCGCGGCGGCGGCCCCAGCTTCCGACGGTGAGACCGATCTCGTCGGTCTTGTTGCCCAGCATCGCCTGCTTCGTAGTGGTATTGACGATACCGCCCGCTGCGCCGAAGCCGAAGAGGATGGCGTTGGGCCCGCGCGACTGGTCGATGCGGTCGACATTGTAGAAGTCGGTCGAGACGCGCCACGGGAAGTAGTTGCGGCCATAGCTGGCGCTGAGCCCGCGGATGCGCAGCTGCCACTCGCTGTTGCCGACCACCGGGTTGCCGTTGAAGTTGCTGTCGGCGTCGCCGTAGTCGGGCACGGCGTTGTTCTGAAACAGGATCACGTCCTTCATGTTCGTCGCGCCGATGTCCTTCAGGAACTCGGGCGTGAGCACGGAGATGGCGGCGGCGGTGTCCCGGAGGCTCGTGTTGAGCCGGCTGCCTGCGAGGGTGTTCTGCGCGAGGTAGCCGACGTCCTGCTCGGAGCGAACGACGAACGGACTCAGCTGGATGACCTCCTCCTCGGGAGCGGAGCCGCTCGAAGCGGGAGCCGGCTGGGCCTGCAACAAGGAGCACGACATCAAACCGCCCCAAAGGAGAGCGGCTGCACGGCGACGGGGATGGGTGGCATTCATGGTTGGGTTGGGGGAAAAAAAACGGTCAGCGCAGCGCCGACGCCGAGGAGAGGAGTCCGCCGCTTTCGTCGAACAGCGCGCACGACCCGCCGATCCAAAGAGTGAGATCGCGCACCGGCACGGCTTCCGGGTGCCAGTAAACGACGCCGCGTCCGAGGCCGTGCGGCGTCGCCCGCACCGCGCCCACCACCTCGGCGAGAAACGCGCGCTGGCCCGCCGGCGTGAGGGAGAAAGCGAGGTTCGGCTTGCTGGTGAAGTGCTCGTCATGCTTCCACGGATACGCCGTTTCCACCACGACCACGGGCAGCCTAAACTCCTCCGCGACGCAGGTGAGCGTCTCCCGCAGTTCCGCGATCGTGCCGTGCCATTCGGGATAATAGCTCAATCCCAGCAACTCGAACGGCAGCCCTTCCGCCCGCAGATGCTCCAGATACCAGCGCGTGCGAGGGAGATTTCCGGTGCACTCGATGTGAATCATGCGCTGCGGCGCACCCGGTCCGGCTGGCACCGCCTCGAGCCCGGCGCGCAACAAGCGTGCGAGTTTCGGCCAGGTCTCGGCCTCGCGTTCGCGTTCCGCGAACTCCACCCGTCCGTCCGGCCAGAGCAGACCGTTGGTGATTTCGTTGCCGATCTGGACGATGTCGGGGACCACCCCTTCGGCCGCGAATCGCGCCAGCACGTCGCGCGTATAGCGGCCGACCTGCTTTTCCAACTCGTCGAATTCCAGGTTGGCCCACGCCGCCGGTTTGAACTGCTTGCCGGGGTCCGCCCACGTGTCGGAGTAATGCAGATCGAGCAGGAGCTGCGCCCCGGTGGCCTTGATCCGCTTCGCCAGCCGCAGGGTATAATCGAGATCGTTCGTCACGATTCCCTTCCCGTCCGGATCGACGAAAAGCCGGACCCGAAAGCAGTTGAGGCCGGCGGAGCGCAGGAGAGTCAGCGCGTCGCCGCTCCGGCCTCCGGCGTGGTAGCGCGCACCGTGCGCCTCGAATACCGGCAGCGCCGAAACATCCGCCCCGGCCAGCCAGTCCTTATCCTCCGATGCCGGCGATCGCAAAGACGTGCAGCCGACCGCCAGCAAGGCAGCGCACGACGACAGCATTCGCAGCAACGGGGAAACGTTCCGAGGGGGCGGAAACATGGGGCAAAACCGGCCGGAGGCCGATGCGCCCTGAATGCGCCTGCCGCCCGAAAACTCAAGTGTTTAATTTTCTGTCAAACAGTTTTACAACGCGTCGATGGCGCCTGGCCCGCTGGAAAGCGGGGGTTTTCGCTCGGTTGGAGCTCACGGAATCGACTTCACTCAATCTTACCTTATCGTCCGCAACCACTCCCCGCCCACTTCGACGATGATCAAGCTTCACCGCCCCCAAGCAGTTCGCAGCGTCACGGCGGCCGAGCTGCCGGCCCAACCTACACCGGACATCCTCTGGATCGACCTGCTGGAACCGTCTCCGGAGGAGATCCGAGCCGTCGAGGCGCTGGAACAACTCTCCCTGCCCACGCGAAACGAGGCGCAGGAAATCGAGATCTCGAGCCGGCTTTATATCGAGAACCGGACTCTCTTCATGACCGCGACGATCATGGTTCGGGCGACGGATGCGAATCCCGCGACGAGCCCCGTCACGTTCGTTTACCGCCCCGGGCGGCTGATTACGCTGCGATACGACGATGCGGCACCGTTCAAGGTTTTCGCGGCTCGTTACGAGCGGAACCCGGAAGCGTTCGCCACCGCGCAAACCCTGTTTCTCGGGCTGTTCGACGAAATCGTCGATCGCATCGCCGATATCCTCGAACTCGTCGCCGCGGATCTCAGCAGTCTCTCGGCCACGATCTTCACGGGCGAACACCGCGAACCCGGCACCGTCAACTACAACGACCTTCTGCGGCGAATCGGACAGAATGCCGCACGCACGACGAACGCGCGCGAAAGCCTCGTCAGCCTGCGCCGCGTCCACGGCTTCTTCACGGAAACGTGCGGCAACCTGAGCGCCGAGCAGGTGGACGAACACTGGCGGATCACGGGCAAGGACGTCATCGCCCTCGCGGATCACGCGAACTTCGTTTCGAGCAAGGTGACGTTCATCCTCGACGCCACGCTCGGCCTGATCAACAGCGAGCAAAACACCATCAACAGTCAGCAGAACAAGATCATCAAACTGTTCTCCGTGCTCGCAGTCGTGCTGCTTCCGCCGACCTTGATCGCGAGCATCTACGGCATGAATTTCCACCACATGCCGGAACTGCGCTGGCCGTGGGGATACCCGCTCGCACTGGGACTGATGCTCCTCTCCGCGGTCGTGCCTTACCTGATTTTCAAATACAAACGCTGGCTCTAGTCCGCGTGAGTTCCCGACACCGACGCCCGCGGAGTCAGAAACGCCGGCTTCGCGCAAAGGCGTCCGGCCCGCGACCGG
>JAEYYL010000413.1 GCA_023430825.1 Verrucomicrobiota bacterium
AGCCCGCGTTCATACGCCGCGACGATCCGGTCCCACTCCGCGTTCGCCGCGTCATCCACGAGCTGCCGCTTCGGGTCCGCGTCATACCACGCCACGCTCGCCTCGATCCCGTCGCGATAACGCGTCGTCGCCATGAAGTCCGGCACGAAGCGCTTGATCTTCGTGTTGTCGAACACCGCGCAGTTCGACTTGTCGCCGAGCAGCGGCCCCGCATAGCCCGGCGCGCACGCCACGATGAAATCCGATGCGATGTGCAACAGCTTCGGCGCCGGCACGCCCGCCGCCTCCGCCGTCGCCTGATAAATTTGATCCCAGGTCAGCGCCTCATCCGACGTGATGTGAAACGCATGCCCGATCGCTCCCTGATGGCCGAGCAACCCGACCAGCCCTTTCGCGAAATCCGAGTTGTGCGTCATCGTCCACAACGTCAGCCCGTCGCCCGGCACGATCACCGGCCGCCCACGCCGCATCCGGTCGATCGCCGTGTAGCTGCGTTCCCAGCTGTTGATCGCGACCGGAAACACCGTCGGCCCATACGTGAAAGACGGTCGCACGATCGTCACCGGAAAATTCTCCTCGCGCAGCGCCCGCGTCAGCCGGTCCTCGCACGCGATCTTGTTGCGCGAATAGTCCCAGAACGGATTCACCAACGGCGTGGATTCCGTGATGATCCCGTGCGTGGGCGGCTTCTGATACGCGCTCGCCGAGCTGATGAAAATATACTGGCCGACGCGCCCGCGAAACAGCGCCAGCCGCTGCTCGAGTTCGTCGGGCGTGAACGTCACGAAATCCACCACCGCATCCCACGTCGCGCCGCCGAGCGCCGCCGCCGCGGCGGCCGCATCGTTGACGTTCGCCACGATCTGTTTCGCCCCCGCCGGCGGCGCCGAACGCGAGCGATTGAGCACGGTCAGGTCGAAGCCGCGCTCGATCGCCAGTTTCGAACACGCCGTGCTGATAATGCCCGTCCCGCCGACAAAAAGGATTTTCATGCGCCGTCAGAGAAAGCGCAGCCGCCACCCCAATTCGATCCCAAATGCAGCGTCCGCTTCCCTTCAATGCGGACGAGATCACCGCGCAGCCGCCCAAAGTCGCGCCGTCGCGCAGCCCCCGCCGCATCCGCGTCGAACGCCCGCTTCAGATCCTCGGCCATTTGGCGGCGACACGAATTGCCGATGCAGAGGATGAGAACCTTGGGTTTCACGCGGGATCGGAGCGTCGGATGTCGTCCGGAAAATAGCGGCGCTTGAACCAGTAGGCCACGTGCACCAGCCCGATCAATGCCGGCACTTCGATGAGCGGCCCCACCACCGCGGCAAACGCCACGCCGGAATCCAGGCCGAAGACCGCGATGGCCACCGCGATCGCGAGTTCGAAATTATTGCCCGCCGAAGTGAACGCGACCGACGCCGACCGCGGATAATCCGCACCGAGCTTTTTCGCCATCGCGAAACTCACCAGGAACATGATCGCGAAATACAGGCAGAGCGGCACCGCGATACGCACGACGTCGAGCGGGAGTTGCACGATCGTGTCGCCCTTGAAGGTGAACATCACGACGATCGTGAACAGCAGGGCCAGGAGCGTGAGCGGCGACACGCGCGGGATGAACACGCGCTCATACCACTCCGCGCCTTTCAACGGCACCAGGATCACCCGGCTCAGCACGCCCGCCGCGAACGGAATCCCGAGATAGGTCATCACGCTCCAAAAGATGTCGCGCATCGACACCTGCACGACCGCGCCCTCGAGTCCGAAATACGGCGGCAGCACCGTGATGAACAGCCAGGCGAAGAAGCTGTAGAACAGGATCTGCGCGATGCTGTTGAGGGCCACGAGCCCGGCGGCGTATTCGCGGTTTCCTTTGGCGAGTTCGTTCCACACGAGCACCATCGCGATGCAGCGGGCGATGCCGACGAGGATCAGTCCCACCAGATAGTCCGGGTGATCGCGCAACAGCAGCACCGCGAGGAGGAACATCAGCACCGGCCCGATCACCCAGTTCTGCACCAGCGACAGCGCGAGGATGCGGACGTTGGCGAAAACTTTCGGCAGTTCCGCATACCTCACCTTCGCGAGCGGCGGATACATCATCAACACGAGCCCGATCGCGATCGGCAGGTTGGTCGTCCCGATCGTCATCGGCTCGAACAACGACGCGGGATCCGGAATGACGAAGTGGCCGAGCGCCACTCCGCCCGCCATGGCGGCGAAGATCCAGACCGTCAGATAACGGTCGAGGAACGACATGTTCTTGGCGACGGTGTCCGGCATGGAGAAACGCGGCTAATCGCCCGCTGCCCGCACCGCGCCGCGCGCCAGCATCTCGGGATGCACGGGCCGACGCGGCAGCTTCAGCCCAATGAGTCCCGCGGCCAGGGCAAAGGCAAACGTGCCCCACAGGCAGCCGTTCAGCCCGGCCAGTTGAAACAGCACGCCGGACAACAGGCAGCCCACCAGCCGCCCGCCGGCGTTCGCCATGTAGTAAAAACCGACGTTGAGCGCGACCTTGTCGCCGTCCGTGTAGTCCAAAATCAAATACGAATGCACCGCCGAATTCACGGCGAACACGATCCCGAACGCCGCCAGCCCCACGATGATCGCCGCCTGCGGTTCGAACCCCGCAGCCAGCCCGAGCGGAATCGCCGCCGCGACGGCCGACAAGATGAACGCCGTCGTCGCCGCCACCCCGCCGCCCGGCGAACGCCCGCGGAACAACGCCGGCGAGAGCGATTGCACGATGCCGTAACCGATCACCCAAAACGCCATGAACCCCCCAACCTCCGCGAACGACCAGCCCAGCGCACCGCGCAGGAAGATCGGCACGCCGACCACGAACCAGATGTCGCGCGCCCCAAAGAGAAAGAAGCGCGCCGCCGAAAGCACGTTGATCGCCCGCTCCTTCGCGAACAGCTCGCGAAATGCCACCTTGCCCTTCGCCCGGCCCATGGCCGCCGGTAGCGCCGTCCAGGCTCCGATCAAAACCACGAGCAGCGCTCCCGCCATGAGCCAAAGCGCGCCGGCGAAACCGGCCGCGTTGAGCAGAAAACCGCCGACAAAAAATCCGACGCCCTTCAGCGCGTTCTTCGACCCCGTGAGGATCGCGACCCACTTGAACAACGCCCCCTCCGCATCCGGCGGCACCAGCACCTTGATCGCGCTCTTCGCGCTCATCTTCGTCAGATCCTTCGCGATGCCCGAGAGCGATTGCATCGCCATCACGTAGGCGACCGACCACGCCACCGGCCAACCCGGATCGAGCAGCGCCAGCAGCCCAAGCGAAAGCACCTGCAGGAAAAGCCCGCCGATCAGCGTGACCCGCAGCCCCATCCGGCTGCCCATCCAGCCGCCCAGCAGATTCGTCACGATCCCGAAGAATTCGTAGAACAGAAACAGGAACGCGAGCTGCACCGGGCTGTAGCCGAGATGGAAGAAATGCAGCAGCACCAGCATCCGCAGCGCGCCGTCGGTGACGGTGAAACCCCAGTAGGCCGCGGTGACGAAAATGTAATTGCGCAGGTTCACATCAGAGCGTCGCCGTCACCTTGCGCGCGAGTTCCGCCATCCGGTTCACGTAGCCCCATTCGTTGTCATACCACGCGTAAATTTTCACCAGCGTGTGGTCGACGACCATGGTCGAGAGCGCATCGATCGTCGCGGAATGCGGATCGCCGCGATAATCGATGGAAACCAGCGGACGCTCCTCGTAACCGAGAATCCCCGCGAGCGCTCCGTCCGCCGCCGCCTTTAGCAGCGCGTTCACTTCCTCGGCGGTGGTTTCGCGTTTCACCTTGAAGACGCAGTCGGTGAGCGAGGCATTCAACAACGGCACGCGCACCGCATGGCCATTCAGTTTGCCGAGCAGTTCCGGATAAATCAGCCCGATCGCCGTCGCCGAACCCGTGGTGGTCGGAATCAACGACAAACCCGCCGCGCGCGCCCGGCGCAGATCCTTGTCGGGCCGGTCGACGACGCTCTGCGTGTTCGTGGCATCGTGAATCGTCGTGATCACGCCGTGCTCGATGCCGAGCCCTTCATGAATCACTTTCACGATCGGCGCGAGGCAGTTGGTCGTGCACGAGGCATTCGTCAGCAGCCGGTGTTTCTCCGGATCGTAAACGTCGTCGTTCACGCCCATCACGATGTTCTGCGCCTCGCCTTTCACCGGTGCGGCCACAATCACCTTCTTCACACCGCGCTCGAAATAAACCGCGAGCTGCTCCGGCTTCCGGAACTTCCCACTGCACTCGAGCACGAGATCCACGCCGTGGTCAGCCCACGGGACGTCGCCGGGCGTCGCCTCCTCCGTGAACGCAATCCTCGCTTCGCCCACCCGAAGCGCGCTGCCGTCGGCGCGCGCCTCCTGCGACCACCGGCCCTGCAGCGAATCGAAGTTGAGCAGGTGCGCCGCGCACGCCGCGCCGCCCTTCACTTCGTTCACGAGCACCCAGTCGAACTCCGGCCAGTTCCAGGCGGCGCGAAAAACGAGCCGGCCCATCCGGCCAAAACCATTGATGCCGATGCGGATCTTTTTCATGCGGGAAAACGGGAAAAACGGCAGGATGCGACGATGAATCTTACGTGCGGCCGGCCGTTGTCCGGGCCGGCTTGGCGCAACAGAGCCGGTCGTCATCACCGAGACTCGCGCGCAGCTTGCGCCCCTTTTCCGCATCGCGGCGGAACACGGGGTCCTCCGTGACGCAGTCCTGCAGGCAGGCGAGATTCGCCCTCAATTCGGCCGACGGTTTCGCGGGCAGCGCATACACCACCCAGTTCCCCTCCCGCGTCGCGCGCACGAGCCCGTGCCGTTTCAAATAGGCGAGATGCTTCGAAATCTTCACCTGCGGCTCGCCGAGAATCTTCTGAAAGTGACACACGCAGAGCGGCCCGGCGCCGAGCAAATTCAGGATGCGCAACCGCGTCGGGTCGCAGAGGCATTCGTAAATTTGCACCAGCTTCATGCCGCACGCATACCTTTCCGGGAATATTCTTCAAGCGGTATATTGTTACGTTTGCGCGAATCGGTAAAGTCTGCGTCCTTTGTCCGCTCCCCTGCCTCACCATGATCGCGACCGCCTCTCCTTCCTCCACCCGCGCGGCGGGTTCCTCCCCCGACGCCGGCGAGATCCGCACCGCCGTCCGGCGCTTCATCGGCGCCCGCGTCAGCGACGCCGCGACGGCGGACGATCTCACGCAAGACGTGCTGCTCAAGGTGCAGGAACGTCTGCCCCAGGTCCGCGATCCGCGCCGGCTGATGGGCTGGGTGATCCGGATCGCGCGAAACCAGGTGACCGACTTTTTCCGCCGCGCCCGTCCGATGCAGGTCTTCGAAGAACAGCAGGTCGATGACGACGCACTCCAACCGGACGCACTCGCCCGCGAGGAGGATCAGCTCCGCACGCAATTGCATCATTACATCCGCTCCGTGGTCCACGCTCTCCCGCCGCTCTACCGCGACGCGATCGTCCTGACGGACTACGAAGGCCTCAGCCAGGTCGAACTCGCGCAACGTCACCGCATCTCCGTCTCCGCCGCCAAATCGCGCGTGCAGCGCGCCCGCGCGCTGGTGCACGCAACGATCAACCGCTGCTGCCGTTTCGACGTGGACCACTACGGCACCGTCATCGACTACACCTCACGATCCAGCGCCTGCGTTTGTCCGCCGGAGCGTCAGCCCGCCACCCCCCGACTGTCATGAATCACTCATCCCATTCCTCCGAGAAACCGGACCGCCACGCGCACGGAGCGAAAAACCACCTCGATTGCTGTGGGCATCACCCTCACCACGACGCCAGCATCCAACCCTCCGCCGCCGCGAAATACTTCTGCCCGATGTGCGCCGGCGTCGAATCCGACCGGCCGGGCGATTGCCCGAAGTGCGGCATGGCGTTGGAGCGCAACCCGGCTTGGGCAGGCACCGGCGCAACGCTCTTCACCTGCCCGATGCACCCCGAGGTGCGACAGGATCAGCCCGGCGATTGTCCGAAGTGCGGCATGCCGCTCGAGCCGTTGAACACCGCGGACGACGATGGCGAAGACGATGCCGCGTTGAAGCTCCTCGCCCGCAAACTCGGGATCGGCGCGCTGCTCGCCCTACCCGTATTCTTTTCGGCGATGGCCGGCATGATCCCAGGCCTCCCGGCCAACATCGCCGCCGCAGGCGAGGGCCGGCGCTGGATGGAATTTCTCCTCGCGACTCCCGTGGTTTTCTGGGCCGGCGATTTCATCTGGCGGCGCGCGTGGAGCTCCCTGCGCCATCGCAGCGCCAACATGTATTCGCTGCTCGGTCTCGGTATCGGCGCGGCTTACGTTTTCTCCGTGGTCGCGCTGCTCGCGCCCGATCTCTTTCCTCACGAAATGCAGCACGGCGGCGTCGCCGGCCTCTACTTCGAGGCGGCTGCGGTCATCACCGTTCTCGCCGTGTTCGGCGAATATCTCCAGGAACGCGCGCGTCGTCGCACCGGCCAGGCGGTGAAGGCTCTCCTCGGCCTCGCCCCCAAAACCGCGCGCCGCATCACCGAAGGTCGCGAGGAAGACGTGCCCCTCGACCAGATCCGCGTCGGCGATCTGCTGCGCGTGCGCCCCGGCGAAAAAGTCCCGCTCGACGGCGTGATCGTCGAGGGTCGCAGCAACGTCGACGAATCCATGCTCACCGGCGAACCGCTGCCCGTCGAAAAAAGCGCCGGCGACCGCGTCATCGGCGCCACCGTCAACCAGACCGGCGGCTTCGTTCTGCGCGCCGAAAAAGTCGGCGCCGACACACTCCTCGCGCAGATCGTCCACCTCGTCGCGCAGGCCCAACGCAGCCGCGCGCCGATCCAGGCACTCGCCGACAAGGTGTCCGCGTGGTTCGTCCCGGCAGTCATCGCGGTCGCCATCACCACCGCTGTCGTCTGGTTCCTCTGGGGCCCCGCGCCCGCCCTGCCCTACGCCCTCACCAACGCCGTCGCCGTGCTCATCATCGCCTGCCCCTGCGCCCTCGGACTCGCCACACCCATGTCGATCATGGTCGGCGTCGGACGCGGCGCGCAACTCGGCGTCCTGGTTCGCGACGCCGCCGCGCTACAACGCGCCGAAAAGGTCACACATCTCGTCACCGACAAAACCGGCACGCTCACCGAGGGACGCCCGCGCCTGACCCAACTCCACGCCGCCGAATCCGTCGGCGACGACAAACTTCTCGCCTGGGCCGCCGCGCTCGAGAAAAGCAGCGAACATCCGCTCGCCCACGCCGTGGTAAAGGCGGCCGAAGCGCGCTCCCTCGCCCTTCCGAGCGTCGATCATTTCAACTCGGTGACCGGCGCGGGCGTCGAAGGCGACATCGCCGGCCAACGTGTGCGCATCGGCCGGCGCACCTGGCTCGCCGACGCCGGCGTCCGCATCCCGCCCGAGTTCGACCAACAGGCGGCACGCCTCCTCGAAAGCGGCGGGACCGTCATCTGGGTTGCAATCGAGCGCGAAGTCGCCGGCCTCCTGGCGCTCGCCGATCCGATCAAGGCGACCACCGCGGAGGCGGTTCGGCATTTGCATGAACTCGGCTTGAAAATCGTGATGCTCACCGGCGACAACCGCGTCACCGCCGCTGCCGTCGGACGCACACTCGGCATCGACGACGTGCGCCCCGAACTCGCGCCGCAGGACAAGCAGCGGATCGTCGAGGAACTGCGCCGGGCCGGTCATGTCGTCGCGATGGCGGGCGACGGCATCAACGATGCGCCCGCGCTTGCGGCGGCCGATGTCGGCATCGCCATGGGCACCGGCACCGACATCGCGATCGAGAGCGCGGGGCTGACGCTGGTGAAAGGCGACCTGCGCGGGATCGTCAACGCGCTCGCACTGAGCCGGCGGACGATGAAAAACATCCGGCAAAACCTCTTCCTCGCGTTCATCTACAATTCGCTCGGTGTGCCGCTCGCCGCTGGCGTGCTGTATCCATTCTTTGGATGGCTCCTCAACCCGATGTTCGCCGGCGCGGCGATGGCGCTGTCCAGCGTATCGGTGATCGCCAACGCCCTGCGCCTCCGCCACGTCCGGCTGTGAGTCCTCCGGATCTGTCAAAGCGGAGCGCGATCTTCGCCGCGCCGGCGGAAAATCCGGTCCAGCAAATCCAACAGCACGCCTCCCACGAGTCCCACGATCGACCCGCCCACGAGCATGGCGCCGATGGCCGCGCGGGCGCGCGTCGTCCACCGCTCGGTTTCCGGCGCGGACGAGAGCGGTTCGCCGATCGATTCGGCCACATATCCGCTCAACGCGACGAGTTCGGCCTCTTCCGTGACCAGCGGAGAAGCCTCCCCGTTTGGCCACTGGGCGAGCACCGCGACGCCGAGTTCGTGCGTGAGATAATAAATCGGCCCGGCCGTGAACGGATTGGTGATGAATTGGAGTCCACCCAGCACCATGAAATTGCACCGCAACAGCAATGCGGCCAGCAGCGCGAGCGGCATCTGAATGCCGAACAGCGGAAGGAACGAGATCACGGAGCCCGCGTAATACGCGCGGCGCACGTCCGCGCGACGGATCGACCACAAATAGGACCGCGGTCGCAACGACGCGGCGAACCGTCCGATGATCGGATAGCGGTGCAGCACCGCCCGTCGCGGCAAATACCGCAGCACCCGCTTCAAGACCCGATAACGGCCCGTGGACGGGTTTGAATCAGAAGGAGGCGGCAACACGCAGCGAACGAAGGACACGAGCCGGGCGCGGAAGTGCGTCAGAGCAGCAGGAAACAGAGCGACAGGATCGCCGTCGGCAGCAGCGCGCCGAGCAGCAGGCCGAGCGGTTTCACGCCTTCCGGGAAATAGCGCTGCAGGAGGCTTTGTCCGGCGGGATTCGGCGCGTTTGCAATCACCGTCAACCCGCCGCCCGTCACCGCGCCGGCGACCACCGCGTATTTCAGTTCGTCGGTGAAATCCGGCACGAGCGTCGCCAGATAAGTGATCGCGGCGTTGTCGTTCAGCGCCGTGAGCAGCGTCGCGCCGGCGAAGAGCGGCACCGCCGTCAGACTCGTGAGCACCGGCTCGATCCACCAGCCTTGCAGCCCGCCGTGCACCACCAGCCCGGCAAGAAAAAATCCGACGAGCATCGGCGTCTTGAGTTCGAGCTTCGCCTGGTGGTGCGCGGTGGCTTGCGCAAACGCCAGGAAGAAAAGAAAGCCGCCGATGAAGAGCGGCGGATAGTGCGCCGTCAGCACGGTGAACCCGAGGAACGCGAGATGAACGCCGGTGATCCAGGCCGGCACCGGGCGTTCGGTCGCGCCGTCCGCGCCGCGCGCCACCGGCACACGCGTCGCCTCGATCGTCGCCAGTTCGCGGCGGAAGATTGCATAATAAACCGCCGTCGACGCGACGATGCCGACGACCGCCTTCCAGCCTAAATTCGTCGCCATGAACGCCGTGTCCCAGCCCCACGGGCCGGCGACCATCAGCACGGGCGGCGCCGCGAAGTGCGTGAGTGTGCCGCCGACTGATATGTTCACGAACAGCAATCCGAGCGTCCCATACGCGAGCCGCGGCGATGGCTTCAGCGCGTAGAACTGGCGGCCGAGCAGCAGCGCCGCGATCGTCATCGCCGCCGGCTCGGTGATGAAAGAACCGAGCACCGGCGCGATGATGAGAATTGAAAGCCACCACGCCGCCACCCGTTCGCGGCCGAGCGATGCGACGCGGCGCAAACTCGCTTCCGCGAAGCGCAGCACCGGACGCGTGCCGGCGATCGCCATGATTACGACGACGAACATCGGCTCGGTGTAGTTCACCGCGTGCCCGATGTAGTCGGTGACCGTTCCCCACCCGAAGAAATACGCGATCGCGCCGGCCAGCGCCAGGACCCAGATGCCGAACACGGCCTCGACCTCGCCGAGGAAGTGAAACATCTGGCCCTTGAAACTCACTTCCTCCGGCACGCCGTCACCGTCGGTGTCTCCCGGCGGACGGCGGTTTCTGCGGGCGGCGTGTTCTTCCTCGGCAACGTGCGCCCAGTGGCGAAATTTCGCGGTCAGGAACGTGTGGCAGATCGCGAGCGCGAAAATCGCCAGCGCGACGCCGTTGAACGGTTCCGCTGCGAGCCGATGCTGCAGGATCGCCCACACGCCGCCCTCGGGGTCCGCATAACTCTCCAGCGGTCGCGGCAGCGGAATATCCGCCACCGTGTCCGCGGCGCGGACGAAAGGGAAACAGCAGGCAAGGCCCAAGACAGCGATACGGCTCGGGAGGAAACGAATGGCGGCGTTGCACGAAGCGAAACTCATGAGACTTGGACGTGGGGTTTGTTCGCTCAGACGCACGGGTAACCGAGTTCGCGAAGCGCGTGAGCGACCTCACGCCAGGGCTGACCACTCGGCTTGAACTGCAGCGTCGCCGGGAAGTTCTTCACCGAATGGTGCAGGCGGACGCCCGAGAAAAACCACGGATACATTTTGCCGCGGCCGACTTTGACGACCGCGCTCCGGGGGATGCGATACGTGCCACGGCTGCCCGAGAGCACGATCTCGTCCGGCGTCGCGCTGAGGAAAGCCATCGGTTCCGGACCGAACGTCGCTGCGACGTCGTCCGACATGTGTCCGTCCCAGCGCTGCGGCGCGAGTTTGCTCGAATGGGCCGTGACGGGTGATTCCAGGTCTTTGATTTTGTTCATGGCAGGCTTCTATGGCCGCCGCGCAAGCACCCCAGAACCCGCATCGAAACATGCAGGGCCGTCGGGTTCGCGCGCAGCGAGGTTGGCGAAACAGCGGCCCGACTGTCTCAATGCCTTCGAAGCGTTCTTCGAACCCGCGCCAAACTCCATCGGGA
>JAEYYL010000420.1 GCA_023430825.1 Verrucomicrobiota bacterium
CGGGTCGGCCAGATAACGGTGTGAGACGATCGGATAATCGCCGAGCGCTCGCGGGAGCACCGCCAGCAAGGTTGCGACGACAATCCAGATCGACCGATGATTTTTCATGGGGAGAGGGGTGATTCCAGGTGCCCGGGACGGCAGGCGCTGACGCAAAACAACGTCGGTTCCAACCGCGAACGGGCAACGCGCCGCGCACGATACCGTCAAGCGTCGGGATACGCAGCAACGGGAGCATTTCCACGAAAACCATAGCCCTTGCTGGATTGGTGGTAGGAGCCTGCTTGCAGGCGATGTGACGCGTCGAACGCGGGAGATGCATCAGATTCGCCTGCAAGCAGGCTCCCTACAGCCGCGCCTCAGCCTCGCTACGCGACGCGGCGCGGCCAACCGATCATCAGCCGTGGCTTGAAAGCCACGGCTACGCTCGCCCCTCGCTCCGCGACGGAACCTGACTCCCCCCTTCTGAATTACTCCCAGGAGCCGCCCACGCCCGCCGTCCCCACCCTCGTTGACACCCCGCGTCCTTCCCGCGCTATGCTCGGCGCCTTTTCGCCGTGTCCCACGCCTCCGCCGCTTCCGCTGCCGCACCTCGCAAGCAATCGCTTCTCCAGATCGCCTGGCCGATCTTCGTCGAGCAGGCGCTGCGCATCCTCATCGGCACCGTCGACGTGTTCATGGTCAGCTACATCTCCGACGGCGCCGTCGCCGCGCTCAACGTCGGCCACCAGATCGTAGTTCTTTTCCTGATACTCTTCAACTTTATCGCCATCGGCGCCAGCGTCGTCATCACCCATCACCTCGGCGCGCACGACCGCGCCGGCGCCGAGCGCATCGCCACCACGGCCATCGCCACCAACACCTGGATGGGCGTCGCCGTCAGCCTCTGCGTCTTCGCCTTCGCCGCACCCATGCTGCGGCTGATGCAGCTCCCCGCCGACCTGATGGATTACGCGCTGCCCTTCCTCACGCTGATGGGCGGCACGCTTTTCATGGAGTCGATGAACATGTCGATCTCCGCCGTCCTTCGCGCGCACCGCCACACGCGCGACGCGATGTTGGTCACGCTCGGACAAAACGTCCTCAACGTCCTCGGCGTCTGCACGCTCCTCTTCGGTTGGTTCGGCGCGCCGAAAATGGGCGTGCTCGGCGTCGCGCTCGCCAGCGTCGCCAGCCGCTGCGCCGCGTGCATCGCGCTCTGGATCATCCTCGACTGGCGCACGAAGCTCCGGCTCCGCGCCCGCGACTTCCTAAAAATCCAGCGCGACCGCATCGGCCGCATCCTTCACATCGGACTCCCCGCCGCCGGCGAGCACCTGAGCTACTGGCTCGCGCTGATGGTCATCACCGCCTTCATCGCGCGCCTCGGCGGCGATGCACTCGCGATCCAGTCCTACACGTTTCAACTCCTGCGTATCGTGATGATCTTCAGCCTGGCGCTCGGCCTCGGCACCGAGATCGTGATCGGCCACCTCGTCGGCTCCGGCGAATTCGAGCAGGCGTATCACGAACTTCTAAAAAGTCTGCGGCTCGGCTTCGGCATCGCCACCGGCGCCATCGTCCTCGTCGCGATCGCCGCCCCGCAGCTCATCGGCCTCTTCACGCACGACGCCCACATCATCGCCGGTTGCGCGTTGCTGCTGCGCCTGTCCGTGCTCCTCGAGCCCGGCCGCGTGTTCAATCTCGTCGTGATCAACTCGCTTCGCGCGACCGGCGACGCCCGTTTCCCCGTGCAGATCGGCATCGTCGTGATGTGGGGCTTCTGGCTTCCGCTCTCCTGGCTCCTCGGTATCAAACTCGGCTACGGGCTCACGGGCATCTGGATCGCGATGATCTGCGACGAATGGCTGCGCGGCGTGCTGATGTATCGCCGCTGGAAACACCGCCGCTGGCTCCCCTTCGCCGAACGCAGCCGCGCCCGCGCCCTCGCCGAATCCGCCGGCACCGACGCCGCCAACGCGTGACCGGTTTTTTCAAACACGGACGGACACGGATGAACACGGATTCAATCCGGGTGTGAACCACGAATGGACACGAATTCACACGAATGATCGGACCCTGAACTCGGATTGTTATTCGTGTCTCTTCGTGTCCATTCGTGGTTAAGAAATTCCGATGTTTGAATCCGTGTTCATCGGTGTTCATCCGTGGTTAAAATTCAGCGATTCTCGATCGCGATCTCGCGCTACCCCACCACCGTCCGCACAAACTCCGCCCGCTGATCCATATGCGGATTGTGCCCCGCGCCCGCGACCGCGCGAAACGCCACCGCCGGAAAATGCCGCCGGATCGCCGCGTGATCCTCCGCGCCGACATACGTCGACCGCTCGCCCGTCACGAACAGTGTCGGCCCTTCGAACCGATCTTCTTCCCCCAGCACGTTCCCTTCCAGCGCCGGCAACGCCGCCGTCATCACCGGCAGATTGATCTGCCAGCGCCAGCCGCCCTCCGCCGCGCGCTCCAGATTCGTCACGAGAAATTTCCGCATCGCCCAGTCGTCCACCCGCGCCTCGAACTTCAGCTCCGCCTCCGCGCGCGATTTCAAATGCACGAGATCCAGCTCGTTCATCGCCGCGAACTCCGCGCGATGCGCCGCCCAGCGGTAATCCTTTGGCGCAATATCCACGACCACCAGCCGCTCCACCCGCGCCGCGTGCCGACACGCGAGCAACATCGCGACCTTCCCGCCCATGCTGTGCCCGAGCAGCGTCGCGCGCGTCATCCCGCGCGCGTCCATCCACGCGAGCACGTCCGCCACCATCGCATCGTAGCTCATCTCCGCCGCGTGCGGCGAACTCCCGTGATTGCGCAGATCCAGCGCGCACACGTGAAACCGCTCCGCCAGGTCCTTGCCCGCCGTCTGCCAGTTCCGCGACGACCCCAGCAGCCCGTGCAAAATCACCAGCGGCGGTTTCCCCGCCCCACCCAGCTCGCGATAAAAAAGCTCCATGCGAAAAGTAGTGGGTGGGGCGACGCGAGGAGCGAGGCGAAATCCGCCGCCGCAACCGCGGCTTGCCCTGCCAGTCATGCTCGCTACTCACTACCCGCTACTCGCTACTTTTTCACCTCCATGTCGTCCGAACCCGCGAAACTCACCCCGATGATGCAGCAGTATTTCGAGGTGAAACGCGGGCTCCCGCGCGACACGCTCCTGCTCTTCCGGCTCGGCGATTTCTTCGAGATGTTCTTCGACGACGCCGCCGTCGCCTCCCGCCTCCTCGGCCTCACGCTCACCAAGCGCGGCGACACCCCGATGGCCGGCATCCCCGCGCACTCGGCCGACAACTACGTCACCAAACTCCTCGCCGCCGGAAAAAAAGTCGCCATCTGCGACCAGGCCGAACCCGCCAAGGCCGGCAAACTCGTCCGCCGCCAACTCACGCGTATCCTTTCTCCGGGGACGACCCTCGCCGCCAACCAGCTCGACGCCGCGCGCAATCACTACCTCTGCGCCCTCAGCCACGATAAACACGGCCTCCACGCCGCCTGGCTCGACCTCTCCACCGGCGAATTCCGCGTCGCGACCGACCCCGCCATCGCGAACCTCCTCCCCGTCCTCACCGCGCTCGATCCCGCCGAACTCCTCGTCATCGAAGGCGAGCTCGCCCGCTGGCAAGCCGCCCCGCACGACCAGACCGCCGTGCACGCGCTCCACGCGTTCTGCACCTCGCGCCTCGCCTCCGAACTCGCCGGTTATCACTTCGAAACCTCCACCGGCGCGAAGACCGTGATGGACACGCTCGGCGTGCTGAATCTCCAGGGCTTCGGCCTCGCGCACACGCACCCCGCCCTCGGCCCCGCCGGCGCACTCGTTTACTACGCCACCGAAAATCTCTGCGCCAAACCGGAAAACCTCCGCCACCTCCAGGAATACCGCAGCACGCGCACGCTCCTCCTCGATCCCGCCACGCTGCGCAATCTCGAGATCTTCACCTCCAGCCGCGGCACGCGCGAGGGTTCGCTCCTCCACGCCGTCAACCGCACCGTCACCGCCGCCGGCGCACGCCTCCTCGAACGCTGGCTCGCCGCCCCGCCCCTCGATCTCGCCGAACTGAACCGCCGCCAGTCGCTCGTCGGCGAACTCCGCGAACAGCCCTCGCGCCTCCTCTCGCTCCGCGACGCCCTCGCCCACGTCCGCGACATCCCGCGCATTCTCGGCCGCCTCCAGAACCGCCTGCGCAATCCGCGCGAACTCGGCGGCATCCGCGACACCCTCGCGCAAATCCCCCCGCTCCGCGCCGAACTCTCCGCCTTCACCCCTCAGGTCTCAGGTCTCAGCTCTCAGGTTTCAGGTCTCAGCTCTCAGCTTCACGAACTCCCCGCCCTCCGCGAACTCCTCGCCAACGCCCTCGCCGACGAACTCCCCAACGACCTCGCCGACGGCAACTACATCCGCGCGGGCCACTGCCCCGAACTCGACCGTCTCCGTTCTTTAACTACGGACAACAAGACCTGGCTCTCCGACCTCGAACGCGCCGAGCAGGAGCGCACCGGCATCCGCAGCCTGAAGGTCAGGTTCACGAATAATTTCGGCTATTACATCGAGGTCACCAAGGCCAACCTCCACCTGGTCCCCGCCGACTACATCCGCCGCCAGACCACCGTCGGCGGCGAGCGCTACGTCACCGAGGCGCTCAAGCAAAAGGAAAAGGAAATCTTCCACGCCGAGGAAAACGCCCTCGCGCGCGAACTCGAACTCTTCAATGCCCTCGTCGCCGCCGTCCTCGACGACTCCATCGCGCTCGCCCACACCGCCGATGCCCTCGCCGAACTCGACGTGCTCACCGGCTGGGCACTCCTCGCCCGCGAGTGGGACTATTGCCGCCCCACGCTCGACGAAAGCGACGTCCTCGAAATCACCGAAGGCCGCCATCCCGTCGTCGAGCAGATGCTCCGCTCGCTCGACCTCGTCACCGCCCGCGGCGCCAGCGCCGGCTTCGTGCCCAACGACACGCTGCTCACCTGCAGCGACGCCCAACTCGCGCTCATCACCGGCCCCAACATGGCCGGCAAATCGACCTACATCCGCCAGGTCGCGCTCATCACCCTGCTCGCGCAAATCGGCTGCTGGGTCCCCGCGAAATCCTGCCGCGTCGGCCTCGTCGATCGCATCTTCTCGCGCGTCGGCGCGAGCGACGATCTCGCGCGCGGCAACTCGACCTTCATGGTCGAGATGAACGAGACCGCCAACATCCTCAACAACGCCACCGACCGCTCGCTCATCATCCTCGACGAAATCGGCCGCGGCACCTCGACCTACGACGGCCTCTCGATCGCGTGGGCCGTCGTCGAGCACCTGCACCGCGATCCCGCCCGCGGCCCGCGCACGCTCTTCGCGACGCACTATCAGGAGCTCACGCAGCTCGAGAAACATCTCCCGCGCCTCCGCAATTTCTCGGTCGCGGTGAAGGAGTGGAACGACGAGATCGTCTTCGTCCGCCGCGTGATCCCCGGCGCCGCCGATCGAAGCTATGGCATTCAAGTCGCCCGTCTCGCCGGCCTGCCCCTGAGCGTGATCGACCGCGCCAAAACCATCCTCGCCAAACTCGAAAGCGACGACACCGAAGTCTCCCTCCCCGCCGCGCAGCCACAGGCGAAACCAAAGAAAAAAATCACCGTCACCCCAGCCGACGACGCGCAGCTGAGTTTGCTGTGACCGCAACCGGTGGAGCCCGACGTCCCGTCGGGCTTTTCTCTTGGCCGGTAGGGCGAGGCGTCTCCGAGCCGCCTGGCGATGTTTCTTTCGGCTCGGCCGCGGCTATTTCGCAAACAAGTCAGGAGGTTCTACAGCGGAAATGTCAGGCAACCCCTCCAAGAACTCCCGGACTGCCGCCTGGATTTCGACTGAAGCGAATCTGAGGCTCTGCGGCAGAAGCTGGCGGAAATCCAAACGATGCGCCCGCGAGACGTTGCCCGCCACGCCGCTGTGCACGACGGCGCGGCAGTAGCGGACGGCACCGATGAGGTTTTCCACCGTGATCTTTCCCTCGCGCTGTTCCGCGTGGAGCTCATTGAAATATTGCGGCACGATCAGCATGAGCATGCGCGTCTGACGCAGATCTTGAGGGCGATCGAGGCCGACCAACGATGCGAGATTGTAGAGCTTCGCCTTGAGCAACACCGGCGGCGCGGGAATGCGGTAGGTTCGGCCCGCCGCGAGAGTGACGATTTCGTCCTTAGTCAGATCGTCCGCGGTAAGACCGTTAATTTCGCTCAACACTTCGACGACCAAGGTATCTCGCCCGTCGATTTTCTTCGTCAGGATCGCGACGGCGACCGAGTTTCGCTCGGTAACGGTTTTGACTTCCCAGCCAGCACGATGAGCGAGCGTTTCAGCGAGTGCGCGGGTGCCGTAGATGTCCGCATCCTTGCTGGTGAACGGAGCGAGTTCGGTAAGCGCGGGGACCGCCGGAGCATACAGTTCCGCCCAGATATTGACGGCCTGACCGCCTACTACGAGGGGCTGCTCGGCACTCGCCAGAACCGGCGCGAATTCGTCGGGGGAACGCTGTTCGTCAGAACGGCGTTCAGACATATTGCGCCCGACGGACCACGCGGGCCACGTTCCGATCAATCCGGACGGCGGTGTTTTCGCGCTGGAGCTGATCGGGCGTCGTGAGGTGAAGATCGAGCCGAGCCTGGTCATAGGCGCGCGTCTCGGCTTTCCACTCATGAAAGTCCGCAACCGTCGCCGTCCGCAACCGCGGCCGCGGCGTGCCGGGATTCCCCTGCAAGGCAGCGAGGAAATAACGGTGAGCTTCGGTGAATTTCACGACGGCACCAAGCTAATCCGTGAGAGATGTGGGTCAACCCGCAAGACCGACGCTATTTCGAATCGAGCGCGACCCGGCGAACGAGAGGTTTCACAATGGCTCAACCCGGTCACAGACATTCCGGGTCGAGACCAGCGAAACGAACGCCCTCAAAAACGCCGGTATTCAAGTCGCGCGCCTCGCCGGCCTGCCCTTGAGCGTGATCGACCGCGCGAAAACCATCCTCGCCAAACTCGAAAGCGACGACACCGAAGTCTCCCTCCCCGCCGCGCAGCCACAGGCGAAACCAAAGAAAAAAATCACCGTCACCCCCGCCGACGACGCGCAGCTGAGTTTGCTGTGAGACCGATCGTGGCTGCACGCTGTCTCATGAAGTCGGGTGTGAGTTGAAGATTCCACGCTGCAGGCTTTCCAGCAGCGGGCAAAGGAACGCTACCATGGCCGCAGCCGAGAGGGCTTTGCGCGTCGCAAAAGCCCCGGTGGCGGGCGGGTTCCTTTGGGTTGCGGTGCGGGGAACGCGAGGCAGCCTCGATGCGACGTGAGCACCTTGCGAACAGGCGAGACGATCGACGCGGGGCGGCCTTACGCCAGTCGCATCGCCGTGCTGCCGTTTGAGAGCCTCGGCGGCACGGCGGACGACGAGCGGCTCGCGCGCGGATTCTGGCAGGACATCATCGTCGAGCTCGCGCGCTTCCCCGCCCTCGGCGTCATCGCGGCGCGATCGTCGGGAACTCGGCCGGCCTTCCCGACCGCAAATGCCGCCACAGCCCCATCTCCGTCGATCGACTTCGCCGTGACGGGTAGCATTCGTCGTTCAGGCGGCATGATCCGGGTTCAAGCGCAACTGCTCGCCACGAGCACCGGCCTGCAGCTTTGGGCCGAGCGTTACGATCGCGCGGAACAGGAAATGTTCGCGATTCAGGATGAGATCACGGCACGCATCGCCAACGCGCTTCACGCGCGCATCGATCAGCAGAATCTCGCTGCGGCCCGGCGGCGGTCCATCACCGCGCTGCCCGCTTACGAGGCATGGCTGCGCGTGTTCGAACAATTGCAGCGGGGCACGCTCGCGGCGGATGAGGAAGCGCGAGTCTTCTTCCAGCGCGCGCTCGAGATCGATCCCCAGTTCGCCCGCGGCTACGCCGGGTTGTCGCTCTCTTATTTCAACGAGTGGAGCTGCAACGCGTGGGACCGGTGGGCCGAGACGGGGCGTCAGAGCTTCGAGTTTGCCGAGCGGGCGGCCGCCTTGGATCCGAATGACCAGACGGTCCAAATCATCCTCGGGCGCATCCAGCAGTATCGGCGGCATTTCGCGACGGCGGAGCATCACCTGCAGCGCGCGCTCGCCCTCGCGCCGAATGACGCGGAAACCCTGATCCAGCTCGCGGCCTACTTCGCGATGCAAGGTCAGCCAGAGCTCGGGGTGAAGCTCGCTGAGCGCAGCCTCGACCTGAATCCGCTTTGTCCATCCTGGCACTATCCTTACGCCGCGATTTCCCAGTTTGTCGCCCGCAAGTATGAAGCGGCGCTCGCCCTCGCCCAACGGGCTCCCCTGGCCACGATGGTGGATATGCCCGCTTTCTATGCCGCCGCGGCCGCCTACGTCGGCGACGCGCGCCAGGCCGGCGCGATGCTCGAGGTCTACGATCGCCAGTTCCGCGAACGCATCGCACCCGGACGCGAAACGGATGAGGAAGAGAAAACGCTTTGGCTGCGACACGTGAATCCGTTTCGACGCGAAGCCGATATCGAGCACCTCATCGCAGGCGTGCAGCTCGCCCGGGAGTTGCAGCGCAAATCGCGCCCCGCCCCGGTGGTTTCGCCGGGCCCAGATCGCGTCGCGATGCCGGGAAACGACGGCGCATCGCGGCTGTTTGCCTGGCCGATCGCCAACATGTTCCGCCAGGAGGGCGCGCTATGGACCGTCTGCTTCGAGCAACGCGTGGTGCACGTCGCGGATCTGAAAGGATATCGCGATATCGCCTATCTTCTCGGCCATGCGGAGGAAGACGTGCACTGCCTCACACTCGCCGGCCGTGACGACGCGGTGAGCAGCAAGGGCGAGGAGGTGCTCGATGAACGCGCACGGCGTGAGTATCGGGCGCAGATCCGCGAGCTGCGAACCGACGTGGCCGACGCGACCGACGCCAACGATCCGGGCCGGGCAGCTCGCGCGCAAGAGGAGCTCGATACGCTCCTCGCAGAGATAGGGCGCGCGACGGGGATCGGCGGGCGCACACGTAAAATGGGCGACTCGGCCGAACGCGCGCGCTCGGCCGTGACGTGGCGAATCCGCAAAGCCGTCAAGGCACTCACCGATCGCCACCCGGCACTCGCCCGTCATCTGAACAATTCCCTGCAAACGGGCGTGTTCTGCCGCTACAGTCCGGAGAAACCGGTGGTCTGGGAAACCTGACCGCGAGCTGATCCGGGAGATGCCAAACCAGGAAACGGGCACGCCGCAGGAGCGCTCCTAATCTAGTCGGTCGGAACGACTCCAGGAGGCGACGACGCACCGCTTAAGCGCGGGCGCGCGCCCGCCTGCCCACGCCCGCTACTGCTCAAGCGGCGCGTCGGAGCCGCGCGCCTCCCAGTCCCGGCCGGGAATCTCGTCGCGCGTAACGCCGCGGTGAAAACGGGCACTCACAATGTGAGGTCGGACCTCACGCCTTTACAGGTGAGCGCCATTTGCTCCCTGCGATGCCTTCACCGTTTACCTCCCGTCATTCTCCCTCGCCGTTCGCTTTCGGACCGGCCGCGTCCCGCCCCAGCTGGCACCGGTTCGCCATGGGACTGGCGCTCTTGCTGATCATGCCGTGCATGACGGAGGCGGCCGCGAGTCATCTGCGGACCTTGCTCCCACGCCCTGCGGAGATTTTTTTCGAGGACTGCTTTCTCCAGGCAGTGGCCGCCCTCGATCGCTACACCGCTGCGTATCCGGATGAGAGGGTGCGCCTGATTCAGGTGAAACTTTCGTCCGGCAGGTCACACACCGTCGCGACGTTCACGCACCAAGGCGAAGTCTACGGCTGGGATGCTTTTTGCGGCGTGTTCAACGTCTCTATTTCGGCGGCGAACCTCGAGGCTTCGCGAACCGCCGCGGCGGTTCAGCGCGCGCACGAACGCGCGGCGCGAGCCATGAATCCGCGGCGCCCGAAGGTGCGCCCCACCCGGCCATCGAATGATATCGCCACGATCCTCGTTCAGCTGGCTGAAATTCGCGAGTCGCTGCTGCCTCACACGGATGGTGCGATCTACGTTGTCCGGGAGGAGCGACGTCGCAGCCAGCCGGTCCTGGCAATCGCCGCTTACGGCCAGCTCGGAATCTACTTTCCCCACATCGGCACGGCCGTGACTGAGCTGCCCGGTCGAACGCTGAGCGAACTGCCACGCATGGTGGTCAACGCAGCCTGCCAGGTCGCCGGTTTTTCCAAGCCGGCAGTCAGGGCGGAGCTGTCCGTCCGCTCCGGCATGCGGGAAGCCCCGCGAAAGGCGCCCCCTCGGTTAGCCGGCGAACACCGACGAGGCGGCCGCCTTAAGCCCGACGTCCGCTCCGCCATGCGATGAATCCGCAGCCGCCCGGCCGCATCCAATTTCATCACCCAAATCATCCCCTCCACCATGTGCACCCTGTGTAAACAAATCGACCCATCCAAGCTCGACGCCTTCGGGAGCCGACTGCTCTCTATCCTCAACGACGCGAGCCTCGCGGTCATGATCTCGCTCGGACATCGCTCCGGGCTCTTCGACACGATGGCTGCGCTGCCGGCGGCGGATTCCACGACCATCGCCGGTGTCGCCGATCTCAACGAACGCTACGTCCGCGAATGGCTCGGCGCGATGCTCGCCGGCCGCATCGTCGAATACGATCCGCAAGCTGCCACCTGGCGGCTCCCTCCCGAACATGCTGCGCTCCTGACCCGCGCTGCGGCGCCGAACAACTTCGCCGCCTTCATGCAATACATCGGGCAGTTCGGCGAAGTGGAGGACCATATCCTACACTGCTTCCGTCACGGTGGCGGCGTCCCTTATTCAGAGTTCGGCCGCTTCCACGAAATCATGGCCGAGGATAGCGGGCAAACCGTCGTGCCCGCGCTCTTCGATCACATCCTGCCGCTCGTGCCCGGTCTGCACGAGAAACTCGAGGCGGGCATCGACGTGCTCGATCTCGGGTGTGGCCGCGGCATCGCACTGCGCATGATGGCCGCCCGCTACCCGCGCAGCCGTTTCCTCGGCCTCGACCTCTCCGCCGAGGCCATCGCGTGGGCTCGCGCAAAGGCGTCGGCGGGTGAGTTAAACAACATCCGCTACGAACAAGCCGATGCCGCGACGATCCCCCACACGCTCGCGTTCGACTTCATCACCACCTTCGACGCGATCCACGATCAGGCGCGACCCGATCTTGTGCTCGCCAACATCGCTCGCGCGCTTCGCCCCGATGGCGTCTATCTCATGCAGGACATCCGCGCGTCTTCGTTTCCGCATGAGAACGCCGCTCATCCTGCCGGTCCGTTTCTCTATACGGTCTCGACCATGCACTGTATGACTGTGTCGCTCGCCGCCGGCGGCATGGGACTCGGCACGTGCTGGGGCCGGCAACTCGCCACGAAAATGCTCGCCGCAGCGGGTTTTAACTCGGTCCGCATCGAGCAACTCGCGCACGACTTCCAAAACGAATACTACATCCTGCACCTCGCCGCCGACGCGGATTCCAAATGAGCGCCACGCAAGCTCGGTCCACCCGATCCCGATCGGAAACCGCCATCGCCACGCCGGCCGACCGCGATGCGATCACCGAGATGCTCACCGCCGCGTTCCGGCACGATCCTGCCGTGCGCTGGTTGTTCGCCGAAGAGCTGGCTTACCGCCGTAACTTTCCGACTCTCATCGCTGCCCTCGGCGGGGGTGGATTTAGCCACGGCACGGTGCGTTATACGACCGACTTCAGCGCCGCCGCGCTGTGGTTGCCACCTGAGATTCCCTGCGACGAAGCGGCGATCATCGATCTGGTCGAGCGGACCTTGGATGGCGAAAAGCGCGCGACCGCGTTCGCGCTGTTCGACCGGATGGCACGCGCGCATCCCCCCGAGCCGCACTGGTATCTGCCGTTCATCGGCGTTGCGCCGCATCGCCAGGGTTTGGGCCTTGGCGGAGCGCTGCTCGAGGCCTCGCTCGCGCAATGCGACGGAGCCGGAGTCTCTGCGTATCTCGAGTCGACGAACCCGCGCAATGTGCCGCTCTACCTCCGCCACGGCTTCAAGGTCATCGGCGAAATCCGCGTCGGCACGTGTCCGGCGCTGATCCCGATGACTCGCCCGCCGCGGAGCTGAAAGAAGCCCAAGAAAAACCACCGTCGCCCCCGTCGACCACGCGCAACTGAGCTTGCCGTAAGTGACGGATGCGGCCGTCTGGAGCGTAACGTCAAGAGTCAAGACGCGACGTCTTCGGCTCCGCTCGACGTCTTCGGCTCCGCTGGAAGCGCGCGGATGGGCGGCTAAAAAAGGAGACAACTACCGGATTTCCACGAGCCGGGTGCCTTGGGCGAGCAAGGTCACGATCTGCGGCACGCGCGGCACGAACCAGGCACGCAGGGCCGCGTTGGATGTGTTGCCCACGCGCAGCCACACGACACACGGGCCGGTTTCGGTCGCCTGCACGCGCAGAGTAAAATCTTCGTCCTTGGTCACGATCACCAGGCCGTTGGCCTCGGCGTGCCGCCAGATCGCGCCATCGTCGGCCTCACGCAGGCCGATCTCGCGCACGGCCTGCGCCTGGCAGCCGGCTTCGGCGAGCCAGCGCACAAGCGCCGGGGGCAACTGTGCATCGACCAAAAACTTCACCGGCTGGCCACGAGCACGGGGTGATCGAGCTGGGCGGCGGCGTATTCCAGACTCGCCTTGATGTCGTCGGCCTCAAGGTCGGGATAGTCCGCGAGGATTTCCGGTTCGGAAACTCCGGCCGCCACGAGGTCGAGCACGTCCTTCACGCGGATGCGCATCCCGCGGATGCATGGACGGCCGCCACACTGGTTCGGGTTGAAGGTGATGCGCTCCATGTAATTCATGCCGCCACGTTAAGCGCGGGGCCCGCCTTCCGCAAGGCCCGTATCCGACCGTGCCAGTTTCGCCCCGGATGCGTGGCGGCGTGGACTTCCTTCAAGCGCCGGATCGAGACGTGGTCAACACGGGCTAAACACGTCAACACGGGCTAAACACGTCACACGCACTCGTGTCCAAAACAGCCTGGGGAAAGTGGAGCCGCGCCGATCCTGGGTTGAGCGTTTTGGGTGATGAGAAACAAAACAAGCACCCGAACCGGCGCGGCCGGCACCCAGCCAAGAGGCGCGAGCCTGTTCAGCCAGATCCTAAATAGAGTGGATCGAGCCGATTTCGAAGCAGCGGTGCGGCGCACCGAAGCGGAAGATCGCACGAAGGGCTTCAGTTGTTGGGAGCAATTCGTGGCGATGAGCTTTTGTCAGCTGGCGCAGGCGAAGTCGTTGCGCGAGATCGAGGAGGGACTGGCGTGCTGCGAAGGACGATTGCGTCACCTCGGAATCGAGGAGGCGCCGGCGCGTTCGACGCTCAGCTACGCGAATCGCGTGCGGCCGGCTGCGCTGTTCGAGCAGGTTTTCTATGCGGTGTTGGCGCGCTGCCAGACCGACGCGCCGGCGCACCGGTTCCGCTTCAAGCACAAGCTGCTGACGCTCGACTCGACGGTGCTGGAGCTGTGCGCCTCGATGTTCGATTGGGCGCGATTTCGGCGGACCAAGGGCGCGGCGAAACTG
>JAEYYL010000051.1 GCA_023430825.1 Verrucomicrobiota bacterium
GCACGGAGCCGCCGATGACAGTGGAGGGGGCGGGGGCCGGGGCGATGGCGGGTGCGCGCATCCTGCTGGTGGAGGATCACGAAGCGACGCGGACGGCGGTGGCGCGCTTGCTGGCGCGGCGGGGTTACGAGGTGGAGGCGGCGTCGACGGCGGCGGAGGCGTTGCGGCTGGCGGGGGAGGCGCGGTTCGACCTGGTCATCTCCGACATCGGCCTGCCCGATGCGGACGGCTACGGGTTGATGAAGCAGTTAAGCGAGCGGCACGGGCTGCGGGGGCTGGCGCTATCGGGCTACGGGATGGAAGAGGACATTGCGCGCGGGCGGGCGGCCGGTTTCGTCGAACATCTGACCAAGCCGATCGACATCAGGAAACTCGAGGCGGTATTGGTGCGGCTGCTCGGCGAGGGCGCTGCCGGCTAAAAATCGAACCAGCTGCGATCGTCGAGTTCCGCGAGCGTCGGGAAGGCGGCGATCCCCGAGAGAATCACGGCGACGAGAACGAGGCCGAGCGTCGTCCACTGAATCCAATTGGGACGCGAGCGTGTGCGAGAGAGGCGGCGAATGGCTTCGGCGAGGAGGGCGCTGCGGGCGGCTTCATCGTGGTCCTGAGAGGCGAGTTCTCTTTCGAGGTCGTCGTCGGACATGAGGCGCAGCCGGGAGGGGGAAAGGGAGGTGTTCACGCGAGAGGGAAGCGCGGACAGGCGCGGCGTGTTTTGGTTCGGCCGCGCTTCGTCCTCACGGCCCGGTGACGCGAGCGGGAAATATCCGGTGGCGTTTCGTGCGAACGATCGTGGGGGTTGGGCGGGGTTCGGAAGACGTGCGGCGGGTGTGGCGGCGGAGGCCGAGGCGGGCGTTTTCGGCGGCGCAGGCGAGCTGGAAGTCCTGCATGCGTTGAAAGAGGCCGAGCAATTGATCCGGCAGCGGGTAGCGGTCGAGGCCGGAGCGTTCGAGCGCGAGCAGCAGTTCGTGCGTGGCTTCGAGGGTCGAGAGGCAGCCGGGTTCCGGCTGGCGCTTGATCACGTAGCGGCTCGGCGCTGCATCCGAAAACATGATACGCGGGAGGGACTGGAGGGTGGTGCTCTCGCGCCACATGCGGCGGACCTGCCGCCAGGTGGCGTCGAGGAGGAACACCACGAGGCGGCGGCCGGCGAAATCGGCGGCGGGCAGCTCGCCTTTCGAGAGGTCGCGGGCGTCGCGGGTCGGGTAGAGCAGCACCGGGAAATTGCGAGGATCGTTGAGCAGGGCTTGCACGGCTTCGTGGCGGTCGAAGCCGATGCCGACGTGGATTTCGCTGTCGGCGAGACACAGGTGGGTGAGGCGGCCGGTGGCGGCTTTCACGCGTTTGAACTCATACGGGTGCATGAGGAACACGAATTTCGTGCGCGTGGGCATCGGCGTGATGGAGCCGCACCAGCATTGCGGCTGGGGCCAGAAACAGCGGTAGCACATCGGGCGACTCATGCGGCGGAGACGATTGCGGCGGGGCGAGCGGGTGACCAGCGGCAAAAAAGCGTGTGGTGAATCACGCGAGGACGCCGATAGGGACAGATGGAACTAGATTTCGGTCGGCTGGGGCGGGAGCACGCGCCAGATCGTCGCGATGCGTCCGGTCGCGGGTTAACTCGAAGCGCTCGATGCGGTTTAAGCGGGTTTTGAAAAGCAACGGGGCGGGGCGCGATGGAAACGGGAATGCAGATGGACCTGACAGGGGCGGCTTGCCGTTCGTCGTTGGAGCGACATGGTGAAGGCATGAGCACAGTGAATGAAATCGAGACGGCGGTGGAGAAGTTGACGCCGGCGGAACTGCGCGAGTTCGCGGCTTGGTTCGAAGAACGTCAGGCGCTGCTCAATTCTTCTGACGCACTCTTCCGCATGTATGATACGGAGGAGGAGCAGGCGTCGTGAATCGCGCCGAGCGCGGCGATATCTGGCTGGTCGATTTGGGGATGGTTGCCAAGACACGCCCGGCTTTGATTTTGAGTGTGGCATACGATGACCGGGAGCGCGCGGTCGTGACGTATGTTCCCCGCACGACTGTTTTACGCGGGACACGTTTTGAGGTGCCGCACAAGGTTCGTGGGTTCGACCCTGGCGGCTTTGATGCGCAAGGGATCGCGGGCATTCCAAGCGTGCAACTCGTTCGCCGCCTCGGGTCAGTCGACGATGCGACGTTGGGACGGGTCGAGGCAGCGGTGAAAGCGTGGCTTGGATTGACGTAGATGGGGCTCAGCTCTCGGTGGCGCACGTTGTCGTCAGCGGTCACTGATTCGAGAGGCGATTCGGCTCAAGAAGGTAGTTCGAACCACGGATGGACGCAGATGAACACGAATTGATTTCTGGTGGAGCTCAATCCGCGCGTCGGCCGGTGGGCGGTCTGTTCGAGAGGGTGATGGGGGCGTGTCTTTGTTCCGGTTCATTCGTGGTTCAACGGTTCGGATGGCTCGGGTAGCTATGGACCTCTGTGCCGGGCCTGCTGCGGGCCGTCGCGTCGCGAGGTTGGCACGCGCGGAGGCATGCCGCTACGGGCGTCAATCAACAGGCGAGCGAGCAACGGAAGTGACAGCGCTCACAAAGCGCGCCTCTGAACTGGAGGGCATGAGGAACGCTATCGTCGGAATCGAGAAACGCCTGAAAGAACTTGATGTGCCAACAGTCACAGATCCTGCGGGGCCTCAGCAGCCGCGCCAACCCGTGGTCGAAGGCAAACTCCGTGAGATGCCAGTGGAGGTCACTCAAGGTATGCTCAACCAAAACCTGCTAACTTTGACCGAGCACGTGAAACGACAGCGGATCCAGCCGGGAGAGGAATTGCTCATTGAAGCGGCGCCCAGTGGAGACCGATTTCGCACTGACCTCGTGGTGAACGGGAACAAGCTTCGCGAGCGCGGGGCTATCGCGAGATTCTATCGCGAGGCTGGAGTTAGCGCGGGAGACTTCGTCGAGTTGGTAGAAACGGCTCCTCACCAGTGGGTGCTTCGAAAAGCGGAAGGCGGAAAATATCAAAGTCGCCGCGCCTTGCTGTCTTGGTGAAAGCCCCGACTTCCGCTGCAACTCGCGCATGGACGAACGGGACTTGGAGTTTCCGACGTGGCGCGTTGTGACGTAGCGTTGTCTCGCGAAGGAATAGAATGGAGCGAAGGAACGGCTTTGTATTCGTCGCGGCCTTCGATTCCTGCGCGAGACATCAAATTCATCATGCGTTGCTACGCGACGCATGAATCGGTTGGCAGGCGGTCGCTACGCGACCTTCGTCTTTGCGGGGTGACCTCGGGGCGATGCGCTCAAGGTTTGCGGACGAAGTTGGCCAGGACCTGGAAGGCGAGGAAGGCCATGAAGAAGAGGCCGAGCGCGGCGCCGCCGCCGGTCGCGGAATCGGTCCAGAGATTGTGGAGGCCGGTGGCGCCGAGGAGCGCGAGGGCGCCGGCGGCGGTGGCGAGAATCAACCGCGCGCGGCCGGTGCGGTTGAAGACCGCGGCGATGCAGATCGAGAACGCGGCGCAGATGATCGCAGCGACCATCGCGAAACCGCCGCCGCCAAGCGGCCACCAGATCAGGCAGCCGACCGCGGCGGCGAAAGCGGTGCCGAACCACCAGGTCGCGATGCGTTCGTCGCGCGACAGCACGTGGCGGCCGAAGCGGTCGAAGTGCAGCATCAGGTTGAACATCGGATGCGACGTCCACGAGAGATACACGAACAGATAGAAGAGGATCGCGAAACCGATGAGCGCGAGCGTCGCGGGGCCGCTGTCGCCGCGCGCGGCGAGCTGGGTGTTGAGGAAGCGCGAAAAGAAATAGACGCCGATCACGAACGCCCACTGAAACTTCGCGCCCTGCCGGCCCATCCACAGGAAATACGCGAGCATGCCGCGATAGACGGGATTCCGCGCACGCAGCGCTTCGAGCATGCCCTGGCGGGCGTATTCCATGCCGGGCTCGAGGCGCAGCGCTTCGCGGAAAAATTCCTGCGCACGGCGCGGTTCGTTGCGGTGAAGATAATTCCAGCCCTGGTTCGCGTGGGAGAGCGCGCTCTCGGGCGCGCGGTTGAGGGCGAAGTCGACGGTGGCGGTCGCCTCGGCTTTGCGACCGAGGCGGACGAGGGCCATGGCGCGGAAGTTGGCGGCTTCGACGTGTTCGGGATCGAGCGCGAGTGCCTGTTCGGCGGCGGTGAGCGCGGCGGTCCAGTCGCCGCGCGCGAGTTCGATCGCGGCGAGGAGCGCGAAGCATTCCTCGTTTTCCGGATTGAGCCGGAGCGAGTCGTTGACGGCGCTGCGGGCGGCGTCGTGACGGTCGAGCCGGTGGAGCGTGATCGCGCGGATGTAGTGGAGATACGGATCGTCGGGGGCCAGGCCGACGGCGGTGTCGGCGGCCTTGAGCGCTTCGGCGCCTTTTTGCTGCGCGCTGCGGCTGAGCGCGAGGAGGGCGAGGGCGGCGGTGTCCTCGGGTTGGGCGGCGAGGGCGAGGAGCGCTTCGCGCTCGGCGTCGGCGGGGCGGGATTGCGCGAGCAGCAACTGGGCGCGGGCGAGGTTGGCGCTCATTTGTTGATCTTCAGGTAGCCGAGGACGTCGTCGTAGAGGCCGCTTTGGTTGGCGTAGAGGGCGTGGTTGCGCGCGGTCTCGAACCAGTCGCGCACGGTGGGCTTGTGACGTTTGATGGCGGCGAGCAGGTCGGCGGAAGTGAGCGGCTCGACCTTGCCGCTGCGCATGGCGTCGCGGAGTTTTGTTTCGATGGCGACATCGACGACGGCTTTCAAATCGGCGCCGGAGTAGCCGTCGGTTTTTTTCGCGAGGGCGTCGCAGTCGATTTCGCTGACGGGCTTGCCGGCGAGCTGGAGGCGGAGGATGGCGGCGCGCGCGGGGGCGTCGGGCGGCGGGACGAAGAGGATGCGGTCGAAGCGGCCGGGGCGGCGGAAAGCGGGGTCGAGGTGCCAGGGCGTGTTGGTGGCGGCGAGGATGAGGACGCCCTCGTTGGAGTCGGTGACGCCGTCGAGTTCGGAGAGAAACTGGTTGATGATCTGGCGGCCGCCGCTCTTGAGCAGGTCGGCGCGGTTGGCGCCGAGGGCGTCGACCTCGTCGAAGAAGAGAACGCAGGGGCGGTTGGCGCGGGCCTGTTCGAAGAGCGCGTGGAGATTTTTTTCGCTCTGGCCGATCCACATTTCGAGGACGTCGTTGATGCCGACGGCGAGGAAGCCGGCGTTGACTTCGCCGGCGGTGGCGCGGGCGAGGTAAGTTTTGCCGCAGCCGGGCGGGCCGTAGAGGAGGATGCCGCCGCCGATTTTCTTGCCGTAGGCTTTGAAGAGATCGGGCTGCCGGAGCGGGAGGATGATTTTCATCCGCACCTCTTCCTTCACGCGGTCCATGCCGCCGACGTCGGCGAAGGTGAGCTGCGGGCGTTCGAGATCGAAGGAAGCGCTGTCGGACGACGGCAGTTCGCCGGAAGGGAGCGGTTCGCGTTCGGGATCGGAGGCGGCTTCGTCTGCGGACTCCGCGGCGGCGTGCGCGGATGGCGGGACGGTGAAATCGGGCGCGGGGTCGGGCTTGGCGGGTTTGAGGGGCGGGCGCTGGAGATGCGGGGCGAGGGCTTGTTCGAGTTGGCCGTCGATGAGGGAAGGATCGGCGGCGCGGGCTTTTTGGTATTCGCGGGCGGCGAGTTGGGGTTCGCCGGCGTGGAGGGCGAGGCGGGCGTGGAGCAGCCAGGCGCGCGGGGGCGGGGAAGGCTGTTTCACCATGTCTTCGGCGATGACGAGGGCGGCGCCGTGTTTGCCTTGTTGGAAGAAGGCGGAGGCGAGGCCGAGCCGCGCGCCGATGGATTTAGGGTCGAGGGCGAGGGCGCGCTTGAAAAGGGTTTCGGCGATCGCGAAGGCGCCGCGGTCGAGGATGACCTCGGCGACGTGGAGGAGCAGCGGGGCGTTGTCGGGCGAAACGCGGAGGGCGGCGCGGAGCTCGGGCGGGACGGCGGGCGAATCGAGAGGATCGTCGGACACGCGGCGAGGTAAGCGGGGGCGATGGGCGCGGGGAATAACGAAACGCGGGAAAACGAGAAAATCGGAATCCGGTTCGGGGCGGACGGGTGAGCGAAGCGCGCGGCGCAACGCGGGTGCGCGGATGAAGGGCGATGGCGGGCGGTCGCGGCGGCGTGCCGCTCCGGATTACTCCTCGACCTGGCGGACGGGGAGACCGGCGGCGGCCCAGTCCTTGAAGGCACCGGCGTTGGCTACCGTTTTGCCTTGTTCGGCGAGTTTTTTGGCGACCTGGCCGGAGCGGTTGCCGCTGCGGCAGTAGAGGATGATTTCCTTGCCGGCGTTGTTTTCGAGGAACGGCTTCCAGAGTTTTTGGGTGCCGTTGAGGTCGCTCATCGGGAGGAGGACCGCGGGGGCGGCGACGCCGGTTTCGGCCCACTCGGAGGGTTCGCGGACGTCGACGAGGACGGCCTTGCCGGAGGAGACGCGGCTGACGGCTTCGGCGGGGGAGATCGTGGGGATTTCGGCTTTGGCGGCGAACATGAGGGTGGCAAAGCAACTGGCGAGGAGGAGGGAAAGGAATTTCATGGCCACGCACTGAAACGCCGAATGCGGCCAAAGCAATACGGCCCGGACGGTCGGGGACCGGCCGGGCCGTGCGAGATCAGAGTTCGGCGGGCCACAGCCGGCGGTGGCGCAGCCAGTGCGCGCGCAGGGTGGTGGCGTGGCGTTGCAGGACCGTTTGCACGATCATGGCGTCGTCGAGCAGTCCGACTTCGGGGACGGTGTCGGGGATGCGGTCGAAACCCTTGAGAAAATACAGGAGGGCGAAGGTCGTGTCGCGCTGGGCTTCCGGGTCCGCCGCGCCGTCGCGGGCGATCTCGTCGAAATAGGTTGCGAGCAGGTCGATGCGGCGTCGCAGGTGACTGGATACATCAAGACCGGCGATTTTTGCCTGCAGCGGGGCGCGCAAGGCCTGGAGGGCGGCGATGGCCTCGGGCGTGACGAGTGCGGCGCCTTCGGCGACATAGCGGGCGATGCCGGGCAGGTCATCGTGCGAGTTGGTCGAGAGATGGCGGTCAAGGGCGGCCGGGATGGAGGGCGTTTTGGTATTCATGAGAAAAGAGGAAGGGGTTAAGGGGTGGCGTGAGGGGAAGGAAGGGATCGCGTTATGGTTCGGGTGGGCGAGGTGCGGTGCTCAGGACCGCGGGACCGATGCGGGGTGCGGCGAGCGGGACAGTTTTGGGCCGAAGGAGGGACCAGACGACGCTGGTGAGCAGGATGACGACAATGATGGCGAGGGAGACGAGCGTGTCGATTTTCCAGGGAGAGTGGGCGAGGAGCATTTTCACGCCGACGAAGGCGAGGACGACGCCGAGCCCGATCTTGAGGTAGTGGAATTTATCCATCACGCCGGCGAGGGCGAAGTAGAGCGAGCGGAGGCCGAGGATAGCGAAGACGTTGGAGGTATAGACGATGAACGGATCGGTGGTGACGGCGAAGATGGCGGGGATGGAATCGACGGCGAAGATCAGGTCGGTGAACTCGACGAGGAGGAGGACAACGAAGAGCGGGGTGGCGGCGAGGAGTCCGTTTTCGCGGACGAAGAATTTGTCGCCGCGGTAGTCGGGCGTGACGGGCATGAGGCGCTTGAAGAGCCGGACGACGGGGTTGCGCTCGGGGTGGAGCTGCTCCTCGCGTTTCACGATCATCTTGATGCCGGTCAGGATGAGGAAGCCGCCGAAGAGGTAGATCACCCACGAGAATTTCGTGATGAGCGCGGCGCCGAGCACGATCATGGTGGCGCGCATCACGAGGGCGCCGAGGATGCCCCAGAAGAGGACCTTGTGCTGGTAGAGCGGAGGGACGGCGAAATAGGAGAAGAGCAGCGCGAACACGAAGACGTTGTCCACGCTCAGGGATTTCTCGATCACGTAGCCGGTGAAGAACTCGAGGGCTTTCTGCGAACCGGCGAAGTGCCACAGGCCGGCGTTGAAGACGAGGGCGAGGGCGACCCACACGAATGTCCAGGTGAGGGATTCTTTCAGCGAGACGACGTGGGCCTTGCGGTGAAACACGCCGAGGTCCAGCGCGAGCATCGCGAGGACGAAGAGATTGAAGCCGGTCCAGAGCCAGAAGGTATAGGTCATGGGTCGAGACGGGGGAAGATAGCGGAGGACTGTTTCTTCGACTAATACCGCTTTTCGATTTAAACCTTAGGTTAAATCGAAGTAAGGGTGGGGCATGGACTGGCTGAATTATCATCATCTGCGGTATTTTCATGCGGTGGCGAAGGCGGGGGGGCTGCGGGCGGCGGCGGAGAAGCTGCGCGTGTCGCAGCCGTCGATCTCGGCGCAGATCCGGGAGCTGGAGGAGGCGTTGGGGGAGAAGTTGTTTCGGCGCAGCGGGCGGACGAAGGTGTTGACCGACGCCGGGCAGGTGGCGTTGCGCCATGCGGAGGAGATCTTCTCGCTGGGGCAGGAGTTGATCAGCGCGGTGAAGCAGCGTCCGACGGCGCGGGCGGTGCGGCTGCAGGTGGGCGTGGCGGATTCGTTTCCGAAGCTGGTGACGTATGAGATCCTGAAGCCGGTTTTCGCGAACGTGCCGGCGGTGCATGTGGTGTGCCGGGAGGGGAAGCTGGAGGATTTGCTGGGGCAGCTGGCGGCCCACCGGCTCGACATCGTGCTGGCGGACGAGCCGGCGCCGAGCAGTGCGCAGATCCGCGCGTTCAACCACCTGCTGGGGGAGTCGGGGGTGACGTTTTGTGCGGCGGCGGGGCTGGCGCCGCGTTTGCGGCGGGGATTCCCGGGGTCGTTGCATCGGGCGCCGGCGTTGCTGCCGGTGGAGAATACGGCGTTGCGCCGCTCGCTGGAGAGTTGGTTTCGCGGCCAAGGGCTGGCGCCGCAGGTGGTGGCGGAGTGCGAGGACGCGGCGTTGATGAAGGTGATGGCGGCGAACGGACTCGGCTTCGTGCCGATCCCGACGGTGGTGGTGAAGGAGGCGATCGGCCGCTATGCGCTGAAGATCGTGGGCGCGACCGACCAGTGCCGCGACCAGTTTCATGCGATCACGGCGGAGCGGAAGATTACCCATCCGCTGGTGTCGTTGATCACCGAGAGCGCGCAGAAGCTGGCCGTGGGCGGATGACTGACGGGGCGGAAGGCGGTTGATGTATCGTTCAACCGGATACACCGGTTGCCGGCGGACGAGGGGACGCCGGCGGACGGCGATCGGGGAGGTTTCGGCTTACGCGGGGACGCGGAGGCCGAGGGCGTGGGTCATCACGCCGAACAATGCGGTGTTCTGCACCAGGCCGTGGATCGATTCGCTGCCGGGGCCGAAGGCGGCGAGTTCGGTGTAATCGGTGGTGTGGGCAACGCCGGTCCAGCCGATCGAGGTGTAATTGGCGAGCACCTGACCGAGAGCGATCAATGGGGCGTTGCGCACCCGGTAGCCTTCGCGATGCTCGCGGCGAAGGGCGCGGCGGATGAGGTCGATCTCGTCATCGACGAGCGCGATATCGCTGGCGGCCTTGATGCGATCCTGCACCTGCGCTGCGGTGCTGTCGGGCGTGAGGCCGGCGAGCGCCCAGACGTTGGTCTGGCGGAAACGTGTGAGCCGGTCGAAGCAGGCGAGGGTGTCGCCGTAGCTGCCGCCGCGGCTGTCGAAACTGCCGCCGGTGCCGTTGAGCCCGGGGTTGGCGTTGCCGTGATCGCTGGTGACGATCACGAGAGTGTCGTCCCGGTCGGCGGCAAATGCGCTGGCGACGCCCACGGCGTCGTCGAAGGCGAGTTGGTCGAAGAGCAGGGCGCCGATGTCGTTGGCGTGGGCGGCGTGATCGATGCGGGCGCCTTCGATCTGGAGCACGAAGCCGCGGGGATGGGTGTCCAATCGGGCGAGGGCGATGCGGGTGAGGTCGGCGAGCGTGGGGATCGTGGCGGCGAGGGTGGGGTCGGCGCGGTGATCGAGGGTGTAGGGCAGGTGACTGTCGGCGAAGAGGCCGAGCAGGCGGGCGTCGGGCGGGGCGTGGCGCAGGGCGGCGCGATCGCGGGCGATGGCGTAGCCGGCGCGGGCATAATCGGCGAGCAGGTCGCGGCGGTCGGCGCGCAGTGCCGGATCGAAGAACTTCGCGCCGCCGCCGAGCAGGACGTCGATCTCGGTGGCGAGATACTGCGTGGCGATCTCGTCTTCGTCGGCGCGGGCGGAGATCTGGGCGGCGAAGCCGGCGGGGGTGGCGTGCGTGATGGTGGCGGTGCTCACCAGGCCGGTGCGGAGTCCGGCCTCGCGCGCGAGTTGGAGGATCGGCGGGCGGGGGCGGCCGGTGGGGTCGATGTTGAGGGAGCCGTTGTTGACCTTGTGGCCGCAACCCCAGGCGGACGAGGCCGCGGCGGAGTCGGTGACGGGGGTGTTGGCGGAGGCGGTGTCCATCAGCGCGCGGCGGAGGTCGGGGCGCGCATACAGGTCGAGCCAGTGGGAGCTGCGGCCCTCGTGGCGCAGACGGTAGCGCTCGGCGAGGGTGAGGGTGCCGAGGCTCATGCCGTCGCTCACGAGGAAAATGATGTTGCGCGCCCGACCCGGCTCCCGGTCGCGCGGGGGCGGAGTGGAACCGCGCAAGGTGGGGGACAGCAACAGGGCGCTGCCGGCGAGGCCGCGGCGGAGGAAATCGCGACGGGTGAGAGAGGACATGGGGCTTACAACGAGTCCGCGAAACGTGACACGCCGAGGGCGAACGGGCGAGTCTGGCGATACGGCGCGGGGGTGGCGGCGTGCGAAAGTAGCGCGGCTGTAGGGGCGCAGTGGACCGGGGCGACCAAAGAGGGAGCGGCGGGGAATGTGCGGTCAGCGCGAGATGCGCCGGGGCGATCGGCTGGATCGCCTCGTCGTCCCGGGCGCAGCATTCCTCGCCAGGCGGAACTCCGCGCCGGGTTTAGGGCGCGGGCGGTTTCGCGGGACTGAGGGGATCGAAGTGGGCGCGGATACCCCCGGTGAGGGCGGAGACCTTGAAGCCGTTTTGCGCGAGGATGCGGGCGGCGAAGTAAGCGGTCTTGCCGAGGGCGCAGACGGTGACGATCGGCCGGGCGCGATCGAGTTCGCCGTGGCGCGTGCGCAAGGCGGCAAGCGGGATGTTGATCGCGCCGGGGTGCGGGAGGGGATGGGCGGCGACGAGCGATGGCGGGCGGACGTCGAGGATTTGCGCGGCGGGATCGTCGGTGAGGGAGTCGACCGCGGTGACGAGGCCGTCGCGGGTGTTGCACGCGGTGAAGCCGGCGAGGTTGACGATGTCCTTCGCGGCGCCGAAGGGAGGCGCGTAGGCGAGTTCGAGCTGGGCGAGGTCGTCGATCGTGAGTCCGCCGGCGATCGCGGTCGCGATGACGTCGAGACGCTTGTCGACGCCGGCGAGGCCGGTGACCTGGGCGCCGAGCACGCGATTGTTTTCGGGGTTCCAGAGGAGTTTGAGGAGAAGCGGTTTCGCGCCGGGGAAATAGCCGGCGTGGTGGCTGTCGTTGACGGTGATCGTGTGATAGGGGCGATGGGCGGCGTGGAGGCGCTTCTCGGTCCAACCGGTGAGGCCGGCGGCGGCGTCGAACACGCGGACGATCGCGGTGCCGAGAAGGCCGGCGTAGGGCTGGACGGTGGAGCAGCGGAAGACGTGATCGGCAACGAGACGGCCCTGGCGGTTGGCGGGGCCGCCGAGCGGGACGGCGGTGCGTTCGTGGGTGATGAAATCGTCCGTCTCGATGGCGTCGCCGGCGGCATAGATGCTGGGGTCGGACGTGCGCAGGAAGGAATCGACGCGGATGTGACCGCGCGGGCCGAGGGCGAGGCCGGCGGTGTGGGCGAGGGCGGTATCGGGGCGGACGCCGATGCTGAGAACCACGAGATCGGCGGGGATCGTGCGGCCCGACGCGAGCCGGCAGGTGAGCGGGTTGCCCGACTCGAAAGCGGCGACGGAATCGCCGAGGACGAGTTCGACGCCGTGGCGCCGCAGTTCGTCCTCGATCAACCGGGTCATGGGCGCATCGAGCGGCGGGAGGATCTGGTCGGTGAGCTCGACGAGCGTAACCGTTTTTCCAATACGCACGAACTGCTCGGCCATTTCGAGGCCGATGAAGCCGGCGCCGACGATGGTGACGCGTTGGGCGGTGGTGGCGGCGGCCTTAATGCGATCCATGTCCTGGAGCGAGCGCAGCGTGAACAGGCGCGGGTCGTCGCTTCCGGGCAGCGTGGGGCGAATGGGCACGGCGCCGGGGGTGAGGAGGAGTTTGTCGTAGGGCAGCCACTCGGTGGTGCCGGAGGCGAGGTGCCGCAGTTCGACGCGTTTCGCGGAGCGGTCGATGGAGATGGCCTCGGTGCCGGTGCGGACATCGAGCGCGAGGAGGGCTTTGAGGGTTTGCGGCGTCTGGACGGCGAGTGCGTCGCGCTGAGCGATTTCGCCGCCGATGAAATACGGCAGGCCGCAGGTGGCGAACGAGACGTCGGGGCCGCGTTCGACGAGCGTGATCGAGGCGGATTCGTTGAGACGTCGCGCGCGGGCGAAGCTGAGGTCGGCGGCGTAGTTCACCGGCACCTGCATAATGCCGTCGATCTCGTATTCGACGGGGTCCTCGACGGTGAGGATTTTCACGTCGGGCGAGTTAAGTTCCTTGAGGCA
>JAEYYL010000087.1 GCA_023430825.1 Verrucomicrobiota bacterium
TTTTCCCGCTGCTCACGCCGCGAGCCAGGCGAAGCCGACATTGCCTGCCAGTCGGCTCCTGCCTTGGTCGAACCGGTTTAGCTGCGGCAGCGGCGGGCGGCGCCGAGCATCGCGGCAGCGAGGGAGGCGGTGCACCAGCCGGTGAGGCAGAGGGCGAGCCAGGCGACGGGGTGGTTGAGCCACCAGCGGGCCAAAGGGTGGAGATCCGCGCCGCTGAAGGCGGCGCGTTCGACCACGAAGAGGAGCGTCACGCGATAAGCGTCGAGGGGGCTCAGCATTAAGGCGAGGAGCCACGGCGCGGGTTGCGACTGAATCCAAGGCGAGCCGCCGATGCCGATCAGCAGCAGATCGACGCCGAACAAGAGCACGCACCAGACGGCGAGGGCGGCGATCAGGCCGCGGACGCCGTCGCGTATCCATAAACCCAATGCGAGGCCGATCCAGGCCCAGAGCACGCTGACGGCGGCGGCGGCGGCGGCGGCGCCGAGGAGCAGGCGCGAGCCGCCGCTGGCGACGAGCGTGGGCAGGACGAGGAGCAAGGCGGACGGCGCGACGACGCCGAGCAAGGCGGCGGATTTGCCGAGCACCCACTCGCGCGTTCGGAGCGGTTGGGTGAACAGGAGGGGGAACTCGTCCGCCTCGGCTTGGGCGGAGCTCAGGCCGAGCAGGAGCGACGACAGCGAGGCGACGTAGATCACGCCGTTCAGCACCCACCAAGCGGCGCCGGGTGAAGCGGCTTCGGGGGGGGCGAACAGGGCGAGCAGGCCGATGGCGAGCATCAAGCCGACGTGCAAGTAGAGGAACCGGTTGATGCGGTAGCTGAGGAACTCGCGCTCGAGCGTGGCGACGATGGCGCGCGAAGGAGGGATCGCGGCGGGATTCATGACGCGATGCGTTCGGGGTTCGGAAAGCTATGGCGCAAGCGGCCGGGAGGGAGCGCTCCGCCGACGCGTCCGTTTTCGAGGAGCACGCAGGCGTCGACCTTGCCCTCCCATTCGGCGAGCAGGTGGGTGGCGACGAGGACGGTGGCACCGCGCGCGGCTTCGGCGGAAAGGTGCACTTGCAAGCGCACGCGCCAATCGGGATCGAGGCTGAGACCCGGCTCGTCGAGGACGAGGACGGGGGCGCGGGCGAGGGCGAAGATGGCGATGGCGAGCCGCTGACGAAGGCCGCCGGAGAGCTGATCGGTCGTGGCGTGCAGGTGACCGTTGAGACCCCAGCGCTCGAGTTCGTCGGCGATGTCGCGCGTCGTGCGATTGCGGATACGGGCGTAGTAGCGGGCGACCTGTTGCGTGGTGAGCCGCGGATGGAAACGCGGCGATTGGGGGAGAAACGCGAGGGCGGCGAGGGCGGAGACGCGATCGCGCACGAGGTCGATGCCCGCGATGTGAACGGTGCCGCGCTCAGGAGTGCAGAGGCCGGTGACCGAGCGCAGCAGGGTGGTTTTGCCGGCGCCGTTGGCGCCGACAAGGAGCGTGACGACGCCGGGCGGCACATCGAGATCGAGCCCGCGCAGCACCTCGCGCGAACCGAAGCGTTTGGCGACGTCGCGAAGGACGATCATCGAGCCAGGGGGCGGGGATCGGTGACGCCCGAGGCGCCCGGGAGGCGGATGCGCGCGTGCACGAAGCGCAGGGCGCGTTCGCCGGGGCTGGCGGAAAGCAGGCCGATCTCGGGGAAGGAGCGGCGCCATGGGCCGAAGAGATCGGCTTCGAAGTGCGGGACGTCGGCGATGCCGTCGCGGTCGAGATCGAGCTTGGCGGAGTCCTCCCAGAAATTGCCGATGCCATCGATCGACCAGTCGTTGGTCGAGACGAGGCCACTGGTTTCGACGGCGTGAATGTTACCGCGAAGGACGTTGGCGGAGAAGCGGTGTTCGTCGGAGCTGTCGGAAAGGCGGATGCCGATGTAGTTCGAGGCGACGGTGTTTCCGGTGACGACGTTGTTGGTGCAGTTTTCGATGAAGATGCCGACCGTGTTGCCCTCGACGAGGTTGTTTTCGATGCGGGTGTTTTCGACGGTGTGCATCAGCAGGCCGTAGGCGCGGTGGCTGCGGTTGGCGACGAAGCGGTTTTGGCGGAGGACGATGCCGCTGGAATACATGAGCGCGGAGCCGGCGGCGCTTTGGGTGAAGAAGTTTTCCTCGAAGACATTGTTGTCGGAATACATGTAGTGCAGGCCGTAGCGGACGTCCTGGATCGTGTTGCGGCTGACGGTGGTGTCGTCGCAGAAGGAGAAGTAGATGCCGTCGCGCGTGCCGCGGATATCGTTGTCGGCGATGGTGTGTCCGCGGCTGTTCCAGATGTGAATGCCGTTGCCGCGCTGATCGACCTCGAGGGTGACGGAACAGAGTTCGTCGCTGGAGAGCTGAAGGCTCGTGGTCAACGGGTCGGCGATCTCGTTCTCGACGGCGCGGCCGCGGATGACGTTATGCGTGATCCGGGCTTCGGAGGCCTGGCGCAGGTAGATGCCGTGGAGCGTATCGACGATGGTGTTGTGGTGGAGAAAGGCGCGTGGAGCGCGCACGTGAACGCCGGCGTGGTCGTGGGAGAGATTTGCGCCGGAGCGGCGGATGACGAAGCCGGAAATCTCGACGTCGGGAGCGAGCACCTCGACGACATGGGTGCGACCATCGCCCTCGAGCGTGGCGCCGGGGGCGCCGCGCAAGTGGAGGGTTTTGGCGATGACGAACGGACCGGCGTGCACGCCGGCGGGGACGTCGATGGTGGCGCCGGCGGGGGCGGTTTCGATTTCGTGCTGGAGCCAGTGCGCGTCGGTCGTGGCGTGGGCGAGGGGAGTGGACCCGAGGAGAAGAATCCACCAGCACGTGGCCGCTGGGAGGCGAACGGTCACGAATCGGCCTTTCGAGCGGAAGACCACATCGCTGCGACGATCAGCACGGGGAACAAGCCGAGGCAGAAGGCGCCCCAATCGGGATAACTGCTTTGCACGAAGTTCGCGATCTGCTGGGTGCCGATCAGGACCGGAGTGAAGGGCTCGATCGTCATCGGTGCGGTCGGGTCGAGTTGATGACCGTAGGTGTAGAGCCGGTAGTAGAAACTGCCGAAGGAGAATGCGGTGAAGTAGAGGAACAGGACGAGCAGATCGACGACGCCGCGCATGATCCCGATCGCGGAGGAGCGCAGCACGAGCAGGATGAACACGCCGAGCGCGAAGGGCACCCAGCGCATTTCGATGAAGTCGGCGGCCTCGATCGGCTTCATGCCGATGTAGTGGTTGAGGTTGTTGATCTCGAAAAGATCCTGGCCGTTGTTTCCCGCGATCAGCTTGTAGCTGTAGATGTGGAGGGAGAGACCCTCCTGGTATTGTGGGGCGACCAGGCGGATCTCCCACAGGGGCATGAAGAGCGCGGCGACGAGCGACGCGGCGGCGAGGATGAGCAGCACGCGCGCGGTCGCACTCGGTGGGCGGCGCAGGAAGCGGTAAATAACCCGCGTATAATGTCCCATCACGAGTGCGGCGGCGCGGCGGCGGCCTTAGCGTTGAGCGGTTTGCGCGGGGCGCACCGCGAGGTAGCCCTGCATTTCCTGGTGCAACGCCGAGCAGAAGTTCGTGCAGTAGAAGGCATGAACGCCCGGTTTGGACGCGGTGAAACGCACGGTCTTGGTTTCGCCCGGGTCGACGATGATGTTGAGATCGTGCTCGATGAGCCCCCAGCCGTGGATCATGTCGGTCGTCTGTTCGACGTTGGTGAGATGCAGGATGACGGTGTCGCCTTCGTTGACCTCGATCTTGTCGGGGATGAAGCGGCTGCGAATCGCCATGACCTTGGCTTCGACGGTGGTGCCGTTGCGGGTGACGCCGGTCTGTCCGGCTTCCCACACGGCGTGCGGGTGGGTGTTTTCGGCGCGCGGGTAAACCTCGATCGGCTGGATCGCGTCGGCCTTCAGGATCTGCATGAAGTGCGGCTCGGGATCGGTGAACGTCTCGTAGAGCATCGTCATTTTCTCGCCGGTGATGTCGATCAACTGGCTGCTTTCGGGCTGGGACGGGCCGGTGCTGAGGTGGCGGCCCTTCGAGAGCTTGTTGCCGGCGACCATGTAGCGGCCGTAAGGCTCGGCGGTATCGCTGCCGGCGACGACGAGATGTCCAATGTTGAAGTGAACGGGGATCTTATCGAGGACGACCTTGTTGAGATCCTGGCGTTCCTCGTCGGACCATGGCGGGAGTTTCCATTTGGTGATGACCGATTCGATGAACATGGACGTGTAGGCGTTGCCCTTGCCGTCGTATTGGGTGTGGAGGGGGCCGAGGCCGGCGGGGACTTCGCCCTCGAGGGCGGCGGTGAAGTTGATGACGGGGACGCCGCGGAATTCGCTTTCGAAGTTACGCGCATCGATCGCGGCTTTCAGTTTTTCGAAATCGAACACGGGGACGGTGGGCTGGAGTTTGCCGCCGGCGGCGATCCAGCGGCCGCTGGGATCGACGTCGATGCCGTGGGGCGATTTGGGCACGGGCAGGAAATACAGCACGCCGGGGACCTTCGCGGGATCGATGACGGGAACGTCGCCCATCATCGTTGCCTTGCCATCGCGCACGGCGGCTTCGGCGGCGCGCCAGTTGACGACGGCCGCGAGATCGCGATCAAGCTGCGAGGCACCGGCCTCGAGCGTTTCGTAGGCCATCTCGGTGTTATATGAGGTCCAGAACGCCCAGCCGGAGCTGGGGCCCTTGCCGGTGGAGCCGAGGTCCCAGTTGAACGGGGGCGTGAGGATCTGCCAGCCGACCTTCATCTCGCCGGTGTCCTTGTCGACGGTGATGCCGCTGACCATGCCGTTGAACTCGTCGGCGTAGCTCGAGATCTCCGCGAAGCGGCCTTTCGGCAGCGGGACGGAGAAACGGGTGGCGACGAGGATGTATTCGGTGTTCTCGGTGACGAAGGACGAGCCGTGATTACCGGACGAGTTCGGGATGGGGCCGAGGATCTGTTTCGTTTTCATGTCGCGCAGATCGATGCGCGCGACGCGATTGTTGGCGTTGTCGTTTACGAAGAGCCAGCGGCCGTCGTATCTGCTGTTGGTCTGGGAGAGGGCCGGGTGGTGGACATCGCCCCAGGTGAAACCGCCGAGCATGTGTTTCGACTCCTCGTCGTAGCCGTATCCGGTGCCCGGATGCGGAGCGAAGACGGGGATGGTGAACAGATGCCGCATCGAGGGAATGCCGGCCAGGAAGACCTGGCCGGAGTGGCCGCCGGAGTAGAACAGGTAGAACTCGTCCTTCTGGCCGGGAGCGACGTAGGTTTTCTCGGCGGCGTCGGCCGCGGCGGAGCCGCCTTGCTTGCCGTTGGTGGCGCCGGGCCGGCCGCAAGCTGCGAGTGACAATGCGACGGCGGCGAGGGCCGTGCGGGAGAGGAAAGGGGGAAGGGTCATCGTGTGGTCTCCGTTATTCGACGATGAGGTCGCCCTTCATGCCGACCTGGTAGTGGCCGGGGAAGGAGCAGATGAAGGGATAGCGGCCGGGTTCTTTCGGCGCCTGGAACGTGACGCTGTCCTTTTCCTTCGGACCGAGGAGGCGGGTGTGGGCGATGACGTCGTTCTTGCGGCCTGCGGGAACGTAATCAGTGGTGGCGGCCTGCATCGCGTCGGAGACGTAGGCGTCGGCGACGGAGGCGGATTTGAGCAGCACCCAGTTGTGGCCCATGGAGAATTTCGGCATGGAGCCGACATTGACGAGGGTGACGGTGAGGGTCTCGCCGGGCTTGGCGCGGATTTCGGTCAGCGAAAACTTCATCGTGTCGTTGCCGGTGATTTCGATGGCGCGACCGCTGGCCGGGGTGTCGCCGGTGGCGCTGGCACCGGATTTCGCCGTGTCCCCGGCCTGGGCCGCCGGGGCGTCCTTCTTGCCGCAACCGGAGAAAAACAAAACCGCCGAGACGGCGGCGGTGGAGCACAATACTACGAATGGTTTGTTCATGGCTAGGATCTCTTGGGGGCAGTTGAGGGAACGCTATGGCTGACCGCCACAGGCCCAGGGTTCTGAGATAGTAGCGCGAGAAAGCGGATCGTTCAAACTTTCGTTGCAGGTTGTTCGCCGGTTTTGTCGTTGCCACGTTGACCGCGACGCAGCGAAGTGCTGCGCGTCGAACCGATCGCCGTCCGCGCGGTCGACCGCGCGATGCACATGTTAAAACGAAACGGACTCATTCTGGTCGGAGTATTACTGGCGGCGCTCGGTGCGGTGGTCGGAAAAAGTGCGGAGGCGGAGCGGAGGTTCGCTGTTCGCGGGGTAGTGCAATCGCCGTTTGCCGATGGGACGATCTCGATCGAGCACGACGAGATTCCCGGGTTCATGCCCGCGATGACGATGCCGTTTTACACCAGCGAAGGCGAGGCGCGCGGGTTGCGGCGCGGCGACATCGTGGAGTTCGACTTCATCGTCGGGGAGTCGTCGCGGGCGACGAATTTCCGGCGGGTGGGCCGTGCGGCGCTCGCGCCGGTGCAGGCGGTGACGGTGCGGCGTTTGCGTGAAGGTGACAGGGTGCCGGCGTTCCAGCTCGAGGATCAGTCGGGCGGGACGATCGACGAAAGCGTGCTGACGGGGCGTCACACGATCGTGACGTTTGTGTTCACGCGCTGCCCGGTGCCGGAATTTTGCCCGCTGATCGCGAAGAAATTCCAGGCGTTGCAGCAGACTTTGGCGGAGAATGAGACCGGCGACGACGTGCGACTGTTGAGCATTTCGATCGATCCGGAACATGACCGGCCGGCGGTGCTGCGGGCGTATGGTGAGACGCTCGGGGCGGATTTCGCGCGGTGGCGATTTGCGACGGGGACGAACGAGCAGATCGCTGCGCTGACCCGGCTGTTTGCGGTGCGGACGGAGCGGAACGGCGGGCTGCTCGATCACACGCTCGCCACGGCGCTGATCGGGCCCGATGGGCGGGTGGTTGAAATCTGGCGCGGGAACGGGTGGAAGCCGGAGCAGGTCGCGGCGAAGGTGAGCGAGGCACGTTCGCGGTAGGGACCGGCGGGGTTTTGGACACAACGGGGGGCGAGGCGGGAAGGGCGCTGACACGCATGCGCGAACTGCCGGCTTGCGTCACTTTCGTGAGGCGCCGAGCGTCGCGGGCACGCATGGCCGACACACAGCGTCATCCCTTCCTGCACGGACTCAGCAAGCACCGCGGCGCCCCCCCGACCGTCGTGGTGATTTTCGGCGCCTCGGGCGACCTGACCGCGCGCAAACTCATTCCGGCGGTTTACAATCTCGCCGTCGACGGGCTGCTGCCCGCGGATTTTTTCCTCGTGGGCTACGGGCGAAAGCCAATCCCCGACGACGAGTTTCGCGGGCTGGCGGCGGACGCGATCAAGGAGTTTTCGCGGCGCGAGCTGCAGGAAGACGTGTGGACGCGGATCGCGGGCCGCACGAGCTATGTGGCGGGCGGGTATGACGAGAAGGAGGCGTTCGACCGGCTCGCGGCGCACATCGCGGAGCTGGAGAAGAATCTCGCGCGTGACGTGCAGACGCTGTTCTACATTTCGACGCCGCCGTCGGTGTTCGCGCCGATCATCCGCAATCTCGGCGCGAGTGGGCTGGCGGGCCGCAATCTCGGCGAGGCGCATCACGCGAAGGTGATCATCGAAAAACCGTTCGGCAAGGACCTCGCCTCGGCGCGCGCGCTGAACACGGCGATTCGCGGGGTGTTCGAGGAGCACCAAGTGTATCGGATTGACCACTACCTCGGGAAGGAGACGGTGCAGGATTTGCTGGTGCAGCGGTTCGCGAACGCGATTTTCGAGCCGTTGTGGAATCGGAACTTCATCGACAGCGTGCAGATCACGGTGGCGGAGGAAGTCGGCGTCGGCTCGCGCGGCGGTTATTACGAGCAGAGCGGCGCGCTGCGCGACATGATCCAGAACCACACGATGCAGCTCCTCGCGCTGACGGCGATGGAGCCGCCGGTGTCGCTCGATGCGGAGGCGATTCGCGACGAGAAGGTGAAGTTGTTGAAAGCGATCCAGCCGTTGAATCTCGGGCCGGGTGGCGACGTGGCGCGCGCCCACTACACGGCGGGTATGGTCAGCGGGAAGCAGGTGCCGGGTTATCTCGAGGAAGAAGGCATCGCGGCGAAATCGTCGACGGAGACCTACGCGGCGCTGCGGCTCTCGATCAACAACTGGCGCTGGCAGGGAGTGCCGTTTTATCTCCGCTCGGGGAAACGCATGGCGCGGCGCGTGTCGGAGATCGCGGTGAATTTCAAGCGGCCGCCGGGGACGCTTTTCGCCGAGGGAGAGAAGTTCAACCTCGCGGGGAACACGCTGTCGTTTCAGATCCAGCCGGACGAAGGTCTGAGCCTGATCCTCAACGGCAAGGTGCCGGGGTTGGAGACGCGGATGCAGCCGGTGAAAATGAATTTCCGCTATGCGACGACGTTTGGGTCGAATACGCCGGAGGCTTACGAGCGGCTGGTGCTCGATGCGATGGTGGGCGACGGCACGCTTTTCATTCGCGGCGACGAGACGGAGGCGTCGTGGAAACTCTGCACGCCGATCCTCGAATCGTGGGCGGCGGCGGGTCGCGACGGGCTCGACCAGTATCCGGCGGGTTCGTGGGGTCCGCCGAGCGCCGCCGCGCTGCTGGCGAAAAACGATCACTCCTGGCGGCAACCCTGACCCGCGCGTTGCGCGGGAAGCTCCAAATTCCAAGCACCAAGCTCCAAAGAAACATCAATGGACGAGGTGTCTTTAGGATTGGAGCTTGAGGGTTGGAGTTTCACTGGAGCTTGGTGCTTGGTATTTGGAGTTTTGATACATGGCTGAAATTTTTAACGCACTGCCTGGACTTGAAATTCCCGTCGGCGGGATCGCCAAGGGGCTCTCGCAGCTCTGGGCGGACACCGCGGCGAGCGGGCGCGCGGCGCCGGCGTCAGACGACGCGAAGGCGACGCAGGTGAACTTCGTGCTGCACCTCGGCTTCCGCACGACGCCGGAGGACGGGCTGGAGCAGTTTCGGACGGTGCTGCGTTTCTCGCAGCGTTATCCGAGTCGGGTCGTGGTGCTGTGTCCGTTGAAGAACGATCAGGGCGTCACGGACATGCGCGCGAAGGTTTACGGCGAGTGTTTCCTGGGAAAATCGAAGGGCGACACGCGGTGCGTGGAGTTTGTGATGTTGAGCTACCCGTTGAGCGCGCGCGGCCATCTCGAGGATCAGGTGTCAATCTGCCTGTCGACGGATCTGCCGTTGTATTACTGGGCGCATCGGTTTTCGCAGAGCGGGCGGCTGGCGGACTACACGTATTTGCTGACGCGGGCGAAACGCGTGCTGATCGACAGCTCGACGGCGCCGGCGGATGCGCTGACGTATCCGTGGCCGAATCCGGATTCGTTGCGCGATCTGGTTCACTCGCGGCTGCTGCCGGTGCGGCAGACGGTGGGGCAGTTTCTCGCGCGCTATGAACCGACGCTGCTGGCGGAAGGCTTGGAGACGGTGACGGTGACGCATGCGGCGTCGCTCGCGGCGGAGGCGGGGGTGACGCTCGGCTGGCTGCGGCGGCGGCTGGCGGCGTGCGGGGCGGAGGTGGCGACGGTGAAATTTGCCACGGCGGCGGCGGAGCGCGGGAGCCTCGGCATCGCGTTCGGCTATGCGGGTGGGAAAAAGTATTTCAAGTGGCGCGGCGATTTCGCGGCGAAGCATGGGGAGTTCGAGGCGGACTTCGGAGGAGGGCGGGCGACGCTGCCGGCGGCAGCGGGTTTGCTCGCGCCGGAGATGGCATTGAGCGAGGCGATGTTTTTTTGAGGCGGAAATTCCGCCACGCATCTGCAAAGAGGCGTGACGAGCGCGGAATTTCTTGCCGTCATCGCGCTGCTTGCGAAAGGGCCCGGAGCGGACGCTTCGTCCCCGCGGGCCAGTATGGAGCAACCACCGCGCGAAACATCTTCCCAGACGACGTCTGACGGCAGCGGTCGCGAAGCGGCGCGGCCGCGCGAGGACCGGGTGGCGCAACGCCGGGTCGAAGCGGGGATAGGCTTTGCGTTGGGGTGCCTGGTGGTGATCGGTCTCGTGGCGTTCGTGACGGTGGACCGGCTGCGGGACGATGCGATGCGGGTGGAGCGCACGCGGGAGGTGATCGGCCGGCTGGATGCGGTGGTGGCGAATCACTTCGATGCGCAGAGTGCGCGCCGGGGATTCACCGCCAGCGGCGACGAGGCTTACCTCGAGCCGTATTTCCCGGCGGTGGAGCGGATGCCGTCGGATCTGGAGCAATTGGAGCGGCTGACGGTGGAGAATCCGGGGCGCCGGCAGCAGCTCGATACGTTGCGGGCGCTGGTGGCCGAGCAGATTGCGCTGGGGCGCGAGATCATCGCCGCGCGGAGGGAGCGCGGGCTGGGGGCGGCGCTGGCGACGATGACGGCGGGCGAAGGCCGGCAGATCAACCAGCGGTTGCGCGAGCTGGTCGCGGGGATGAAGCGTGCGGAGGAGGCGTTGTTGCGCGAGCGAGAGGCGCGGGCGGAGCGGAGTGCGACGATGGCGCGGGGGGTGATCGTGTTGGGGAGCCTGGCGGCGTTTGGGTTCACCGGGGTCGCGCTGTTCGCCTTGCGCAACGATTTCGCCGGTCGTCGGCGGGCGGAGCAAGCGCTGCAGCGGAGCGAGGCCAGCCTGGTGGTGACGTTGCAGCGGGTGTTCGACGCGGTGCCGGTGGGGATCTCGTTTGTCGTGACGGAGCCGGGCGGGCGGAAGACGCGGCTGATCAACGAAGCGCACCTGCGGATCTGCGGGCTGACGCGGGAGGAGGTGCAGGGCCAGGAAACGTTTTTGCAGATCACGCATCCGGATGACCGGGCGGCGCAGGCGGAGCTGGTGGGGCGGCTCGAAGCGGGGACGATCGACCGGGGGGCGATCGACAAGCGTTATGTCCGGCCGGACGGGCGGATCGCGTGGGTGATGCTGGCGTTTCAGCGGTGGAAGCGGCCGGATGGGTTTTGCGAGGACCTGTCGATCGTGGTGGACATCACGGAGCGAAAGGAGGCGGTGGCGCAGTTGGAGCGGTTTTTCGCGCTCTCGCTGGATTTTCTCTGCATCTCGAGCGCGGACGGCTATTTCAAGCGGGTGAGCCGGGCGGTCACGGACATCCTGGGCTGGGAAGTGAGCGAGTTTCTGGCGCAGCCGTATCTCGACCTGGTTCATCCCGACGATCGGGCGGCGACGATCGCGGAGGTGCAGAAGCAGGTGCTGGCGGGGGAGAAGGTGCTGCAGTTCGAAAACCGTTACCGGCACAAGGACGGATCGTGGCGGGTGTTGTCGTGGCGGTCGGTCCCGCAGCCGGATGGCTTGATGTATGCGACGGCGCGCGACGTGACGGAGCGCAATCGCGTGCAGGCCGAGATCGAGCGGTTGAACGCCGACCTGAGGCGGCAGGCGTCGCAGCTCGAGGCGGCGAACAAGGAGCTGGAGGCGTTTTCGTATTCGGTTTCCCACGACCTGCGCGCGCCGCTGCGGCACATCCAGGGTTACGTGGGCATGTTGACGCGGGAGGCGGGCACGCAGTTGTCGGAGAAGGCGCAGCGTTATCTCCGGACGATCGCGGACGCGGGGCGGGAGATGGGACAGTTGATCGACGACCTGCTGGGTTTTTCGCGCATGGGGCGGACGGAGCTGCGGGAGGCGGAGGTCGATCCGGCGGCAATGGTGCGGGTGGTGCGGGCGGCTCTGGAGCTGGCGGAGCGCGACCGGGCGATCGAGTGGACGGTGCACCCGATGCCGCGGGTGCGGGCGGATGCGGCGATGTTGAAGCAGGTGTGGGCGAACCTGCTGGGCAACGCGGTCAAATACACGCGCGGGCGGACGCCGGCGCGGATCGAGGTGGGGTGCGCGGGCGAGGAAGGCGGGCAGGCGATTTTCTTCGTGCGGGACAATGGGGCGGGCTTCGACATGAAGTATGCGGAAAAGCTGTTCGGCGTGTTTCAGCGGTTGCACCGGGCGGACGAGTTCGAAGGCACGGGCATCGGGCTGGCGAATGTGCGGCGGATCGTCATGCGTCATGGCGGCCGGACGTGGGCAGAAGGTTTGCCTGACGCGGGTGCGACGTTTTATTTCACGCTGCAACGCGCGGACTCCGCGCCGCCGCCGCCCGCTTCCGTCCCATGAATTCGAAACGCATCCTGCTGGTTGACGACAGTGCCCGTGATCGCGAGCTGACGCTCGATGTGTTGCAGGAGCATCGTTTCGCGAGCGAAGTGGTGGCGCTGGCGGATGGGGCGGAGGCGCTGGATTACCTGTTTCGCCGAGGCAGGTTTGTGGGGCGCGGCGACGGCGATCCGGCGGTGATGTTGCTGGATTTGAAGATGCCGCGGGTGGACGGGTTGGAAGTGCTGCGGCAGATCAAGGGCGATCCGGCGTTGCGGACGATGCCGGTGGTGGTGATGACCTCGTCGCGCGAGGAGCAGGATCTGGTGCGGAGCTACCAACTCGGCGTGAACGCGTATGTGGTGAAGCCGCTCGATTTTCCGTCGTTCGTGGAAGCGGTGAGGCGGGTGGGGGTGTTTTGGGCGATGCAGAACGAGCTGCCGCCGCGGGAGACGTGAGCGGGAGCGCGGCGGTGTGGGCGGCGCCGGCTGGCGAGCGGGCGCTTGCAATTAGTTCACGGCAGCGCATGCACTTGGCGCGTTTTTGTGCGAACTTTTGCTCGGACCTCACGTCACATCGTGCACCTAATCCTCCATGTTCTTCGCCGTAATTGAAGTGTTCAAGGGCGCCGGCCTGCTGATTTATCCGCTCGGGCTGTGCTCCGCGGCGGCGGTTTTCATCATTTGCGAGCGTGCTTACGCGTTGCGCAAGGCGGCGGTGATGCCGGCCGATCTGGTCGAAGCGGTGGTGAACGGCCGGGCGTTGATGGGTGGGCGGCACACGGTGCTGGCGCGGATCGTGGCGTTTGCGGAGGAGCACAAGCACGACGAGGACGCGGTGAAGGCGTTTGCGCGGCTCGAGATCAATCGCATGGAGCGCGGGGTGCCGTATCTCGACGTCATTTATGCGGCGGCGCCGTTGATCGGCCTGACGGGGACGGTGATCGGTTTGTTGAGAGTGTTTTCGCAGATCTCGCCGGAGACGGGTCTCCCGGACCCGGTGGCGTTCACCTCGGGCGTGGCGCTCGCGTTGTCGGCCACGGTGATCGGGCTTTGCATCGCGGTGCCGGCCCTGGTGGGGAGCGGTTATCTACAGCGGAAGATCGAGAACTACGCGGCGCAGCTCGATGTGCTGCTGGAGCGGATCTTGAAGCGCGCGAGCTCATGAGCGGCATCTACCAGAAGCGGCGCAAGCGGCCCGAGCTGAATCTCGTGCCGCTGATCGACGTGCTCGTGATGCTGATCTTCTTCGCGTTCGTCACGATGCAGTTCAAGTCGGCGGCGACGTTGAACATCACGTTGCCGCGGGTGGAGACGGCGGGAAAAAACGAGTTCAAGGGCACGGTGACCATCTCGATCGACAAGGACGGCGTGCTGACGTTCAACGGCCGGGTCGTGTCCGACGAGCAGTTGCTCGGGCTGCTCGAGCAGGTGAAGAACGTCGACCGCGACATCCCCGTGCTGATCAAGGCCGACGAGACGACGCAGTTGCGCAAGCTGGCGTTCGTGATGGACGCGTGCCGGAAGGCGGGGCTGAACAAGTTCAGCCTGCAGAGCCGGTAGTGCGGGAGTCGGAGCCGCGCAGGTGGAACCCGACGTCCCTGTATGGACCGGGGACATGGGTTACACCCGTTCGGAGACATGGGTAACAGTGGGGGATGCCGTGGATCACGACTTCGCCTATGTCCCAGCGTCACGAGTTTGTTTTGCTCGCCAGC
>JAEYYL010000136.1 GCA_023430825.1 Verrucomicrobiota bacterium
CTCCCGCTCCCTCGGGGGGGGGCCCCCCCCCCCCCCTACCCGATACCCCTGCCGCACTCCAGCGCACAATCCCCGCCTGGGCGGCTCATCCGCCGTTCACTCGATGCGTGAAACGGCCGCACTCCCCGCGTATCCGCGTCGCGGTTACATCACTCCATCGCCGCCGCTTCGCGCGGCTCGGCGCCGGCCGGCGTCACGATCGTCGCGTTCCGATAGATCGAGTTCGCCGGCAGCCCGCGCAGCGCCTGCCGCTTGGGTGATCCGCCCGGACTCACCAGATTCGCCGTCACGAAAATCAACAGGTTTCGCTTCTGCGCGCTCTCGCCCTTCGACCGAAACGCCCGCCCGATCAACGGCAGGTCGCCGAGCACCGGCACCTTGTCGTTCACCGTCTTCACCTCCTCCCGCGTCAATCCGCCCATCACCAGCGTCGCTCCATCCCAGATCGTCACGCGCGTCGAGATGTCGCGCACCGAAAAAATCGGCTGATAAAATCCCGACGGCACCGTCACCGTCGTGCTCCCCGAGATCGCGATGCTCGGTCCGCCGTATTCCACGAACCCGTCGAACTCCGTCACCTTGGGATTCAAATCGAGGCTGATGCTGTAGTCGTCCTCCTCGACCGTCGGCGTGACCTTCAACTCCACCCCGACATTCCGCGCCGTGAACTCCTGCGGCGTGCCCGCCGTGATCGCCACGCCCGCCGAACCGCCACCGCTCGCGCTCCCCGTGCCGACCTGGCTCTGCGTCTGCCCGAAGCTCTGCGGATAACGCATCTCCTGCGCGACCGTGATCGTCGCCGGATTGCCCGACAACACCGTCACCTTGGGCGCGCTCAACAAATCCGTGCCCTGCTGCTGCGACAGCGCGCGCACGATCGCATTCACGTCGAATTCGCCGATGATTCCCGTGATGTTCGCCAGCGCGTTCATGCCCGCCGCCAGCTCGGCCGAGCCGGGGATGCGCGGCGCGTGATTGATGATCGGGAGATTGATTCCCTCCCGCCCGGGCTGCGTCGGCTCGCCGTCGTCGAACTCCCCATTCCCGTTCGCATCCACATAACCCGGCACCGCCGGACTGATGATGCTGCCCTGCTGGTTGCTCGAATTGCTGCCGAACGCTCCGGCCAGCGTGCGTCCGCTCGTGCGATACGCCGCCTGCGCGCCCGCATTGCGCTGCGTCGCCTTCGTCGCGACCTGCCAGTTCACCCCGAGTTCCTCCAGCGCGCCTTCCTGCACCTCCATGAACTTCGCCTCGATCTCCACCTGCCGCACGTCGTTGTAACGCGTCAGGATATTTCGGATACGCTCCAGGTTTCGCCCGGTCTGGGTCACGATCAACGCCGACCCGTCATACGCCAGATTCGAACCGCTCACCGCCTCGAAATCGACTCCCGCCTGCTGGAGGAAACGCTTCACCGCCGTGCCCTCCGCAGCGTGCGACGCGACTCCCGGTTCGTTGCTCGCCCCGGCCGAAGACAGCGCATCCGTCCGCAGCCCGCCCCCCGCCGCCGCATGGCCTGTCATCCGCAGCACCGTCGCGCGCGTCACCGGAAAAAACGCCGTGTCCAGCACCGTCGTCTCGCCGCCCGGTCGCAACACCACCGCGTCCACCTGCACCTCGTATTGGTAACCGATCGACTCCGTCACGAAGTCGAGCACGCGCTTCAACGTCGCCTGGCGCAGCGTGAGCGTGACCGTCGGCGTCTGGTTCGCCGGATCGAGCAGCACGATGTTCACGCCTCTCGGCGGCAGCCCGGTGTCGTCGTAGTCCTCCGCGATCGCACTCAGCGCCGCCACCACCTGGCCGATTTCCGCGCGGGTGAAACTCACGTTCGGCAGCACGATCGCATTCAACTTCCTCGCCAGCGGCGGCAGCCGCGAATCTCCCGCCGGCGCCAGCACACCCTCGCGCACCGCCCCCGGCCTCCGCCAGCTTTCCGCCACCTCGCCCAACAACGCCGACCGCGTGCGGTCCCGCGCATCCGCTCCCGTCAACGCCCGGTCGTCCTCGATCCGCCGCAAAAAACCCTGCGCCTCCGCATTGCCCGGATCGACCTGCAACACCTCGCGAAACGTCGCCGCCGCGCGCTCCGCCTCGCCCGCCAGATACTGGCTCCGTCCTTTCGCGATCCGCGCCGTCACCGCGACGTCGGCGCCCGCCGCCTCACTCGCGCCGCCATCGGCCCGCGCGCTACCACCCGGCGCCGTCCCGCCCAGCGTGAGCAACATCGTCAGGACAATTCGACGCGCACAGGACGCAAACGGCAGGGAGGTTTTCATGCAAAGGATCACGACGTGGGCTCCGACGACGCCGCTTCGCTGCGCCTCGCCGTGAGCGTTCTCCGCTCGCTTTCGGCCGAGCCCGCCGATTCGCAACTCAACTCCAGCGCCGGCGGCGCTGCCTGGATGCGAGCAATCCGATAAACTTCTCCGCCCACCTCGACGGCATCGCCCTCGCGCACGTCGCGCCGCTGCGCCGTCCCGCGCAACGTCACCACGGCAAACGGCTCACCGGCGAGGCGCCGCTCGAGGCTGCTGAGCTGCACCGTCTCGCCCGTGCGCTCGTCCCGCACCGACGCCGTCGCCACGCGACGCCGCGTCGTCATGCTGTCCGCGAGCGGCACCGTCACCCGCTCGACCGCGAACTGCTCGATCCGCACGTCGAGTCCCGGCACCTCATGACCCGCCACCGCGAGCAAGGTCTCCCCGGTCTCCCCGTTTTCGAACAGCCCGCGATACGCGCCCTCGTCGCCCACGTATCCGATCAATTGAAGACGAAACGCCGCGTGCCGCACCTCGACGAGTTCCAACGCGAAGGTCTCCGCCACCCGCGGCGAGGCCATCGCCATCGGGAGCGGCACCGGCGGCGCCACGCTGAACCGCTCCGTCATCGGATCGTAGAATACTTCCGGCGGTTCGAACACGTGAAACACCCACGCCTCGCCCCGCCGCTGCGGGGCTGGCGCCCGCCAGCGTTCCGCCTCCGTTTCACGCGCCGTTTCGCCGCCCCTTCGCTCCTCCGTCTCCCGCGCCCGCCACTCCACCACCACCGCGAAACGCATATCGCGATTCCCCACCAGCGGCCCCGCACGCTCCTCGCCGCGCCCCCGCCACGCATCGCGCGCCTCCACCCGTTGCGCTTCCACCGAGCGCACCTTCGCCGGCGATCCGTCGGCGGCGAATCCATTCAGCAGCGCACGCAGCGTGTCCGTGCGGCTTTCGAACAAAATCTCGAACGTCGACTCCCCGCCACCTTCCCTACGTTCCAACCCCAGGAACCGCCCCGGCCTCGCTTCGAACAACGCCGTCAGCAGGCTCTCCGCCATCCGCCTTTCGCGAAACACGCGCTCGATCTCCGCCACCCCCGGCCCCGTCTGCGCATACTCGGCGAAACCGAAACGCTCCTCCGCCGCGATCGCGACACCGCAATCCGCCGCCCGCTCCCGCATCGTCTCGACGAATTCCCCCAGCGCAAAAAACGCCTCCGCCCGATTCGCCGGCAGCGATGCGATGTCCATTCCCCGCCCCGCCTCCTCCGCAGCCTGCAACCCCGCCAGCTCTTGCCCCCATCGCGCCAGCTCCTCCGCTCCCTCTTTCACCGTCTCTTCGTCCACCGGCGACCAGCCCCGCGCCTCGCGGTCGAGCATCGCCCACTGCTCCCGCGCGCGGCTCACCGCCTCCCTCCGCCCCGCGACCCACCACCCTTCGCCCACGGCCACCAGCGCAAGCACCGCGAGCGCCGCAAAAAACCGCCGATGCTCCTTCCACCCACCCGGACTCACAACGCGCTCTCCCGTTTCGCCACCAGCGTGAAATCCACCCGCAGCACTCCGGGCTGGCTGCGGTCAAACCGCTCCTCCTCCACCGCGGCGACAAACGGCGAAGCCGCCACGCTCGCCAGCAACCGGCGCGCCCGCTCATCCGCCGCCGCTCCCGTGTCCAGCAGGCGCCCGCTCAACCGCAACCGCAACATCCCCGCGTTATCCGCGTCCTCCTCGCGCCCGCGTTCCCGCTCCGCCGTCAGGCTCTCGATCCATCCATCCTCCACCTCCGACAGCCGCGTCTGCAGGTCGCGAAAAAAATCGCGCCACGCCGTCCTCGCCGCGGCCCGCTCGCGCGCCGCCGAGAGCGCTTGCCGCAACGCCGCCCGCTCCGCCTTCTGCCCGGCAAGGCGCATCTGCGCCTCGCGGAACGGCCGCAATTCCGCCTCCCGCACCGCCACGCCCCGCTGCGCTTCGACCGCCTGCCCGTCCAACGCATATCCCGCGCCCCCCAGCGCCAGCACCACGCCCGCCGCCGCCGCCAACAGCACCGGACGAATTCGCCGAAACCTCCGTGCCGCGATCATCTCCCGCGTCAACAGATTCGGCCCCCGTCCGCCAACCTCCCTCGGGTTCCACGCAATGCAGCCAAGCCCGATCGCCTCGGCGCCCGTCTCGCTCGCCGCCGCCGCGTCCACCCCCGGCGCGACCTCGACCCGCCGCAGCGGATCGTAACGCTCCACCGGGAGCTGCAGTTTCTCCGCCAGCGCCCCCGGCAGCGCCGCCAGCGCCGCGCCGCCTCCGCTCAGATACAGCCGCGTCGGCGCCACCGCCCCGCCCCGGCGGCCAAGACTTGCCTGCGAACGCGCGATCTCCACCGCCAGCCGGACCGCCAGCCCTTCCGCCGCGCGCCTCACCGCTGCCTCCGCCGCGCCCTCGGCCGCCCCGCATTTCAGATGCTCCGCATCCAGAAAACCGATACGCAGCTCCGCCGCGATCGCCCGCGTCGCCGCTTCGCCCCCGAGCACGAGCGTCCGCCCGCGATAGCGCGCCGGTTCGACGAACAGCAGCAGCGTCGAACGCGCGCCGATGTTCACCAGCAGCGAACATCCCTGCACCTCCGGATGATTGTAGCGAAACCCCCGGTGCAGCGCCACGCCTGCCGGCGTCGCGCGCGCCGGCGTCCAGCCCACCGCTGTCGCCGCCTGGTTCACCGCATCGATCGCTTCCGTCCTCGCCGCCGCCAGCAGCACGTCGCGCTCCGCTCCATCGCCCGCCACCGCCTCGGCATCCCACGCGACTTCCTCCAGCGGATACGGAATCGCCTGCGCGGCCTCGAAACGCACCAGCCGCGCGTGCTTCGCACCGGCGATCGCGGGAATCGTCACCCATTTCGTCAACGCCAGGTGCGCGGGCATCCCGAGCCAGATCTCGCCCCCTCGCCCTCGCTCGCGCCGCATCCCCGCGACCTTGGCCAGCGCCGCGCTCATCTGCGTTCGGCCCGCCGCGTCGCCCGTTCCCTCCGGCGCGTGCGCCACCCGTTCGCATTCCACCAGCCGCAGCCCGCCCGACCGCGCTCGTTCGAACACCGCAAACACGACCCGGCTCGCACCCAAATCCACCACCGTGCGCCGCCGCCCGGTCCACCCGCGAAAACCGCCCGTCACGCTCGCTCCTCCCCGGTGGCTCGCCGCCACGAGTCGCTTCCGTCCGCCGCTTCCCCCTCATCCGCCGACGGTTCAGCGTGGACAACGGACACGAGTCCGGACAAGCCGACCGCAAGCACGAGCAGGAAGCGTTGCATCGAAGGGGACGGCGCAAAAATTGTGCAATCCACCCGACAGGGTCACGCAAAAAACTTGCTTGTGTCTGTCATGACGCCCGCCGCACCCGCTCTCACTTACAAGATCGCCGTCCTCGTTTTCCTCGAAAACGCCGCCGGCGAACACCTGCTGCTCCTCCGCGCGAAGCCACCCAATCTCGGCGTTTGGAGCCCCATCGGCGGCAAGCTCGAGACTGCCATCGGCGAATCGCCGTTCGAATGCGCCGTCCGCGAAACGATGGAGGAAACCGGCCACGCGATCGCGACCGACGACCTGCATCTCTTCGCGATGATCGCCGAAAAGGCCTACGAGGGCGAATCGCACTGGCTGATGTTTCTTTTCCGCTGCAAACGTCCGCTCCTCGCCGTGCCCGCCGACATGCACGAGGGCCGCTTCGGTTTCTTCAGCCGCACGGCGATCGACGCGCTGCCGATTCCCGAAACCGACCGCACCGCGCTCTGGCCGATCTACGACCGGTATCGCGATCGCTTCGTCGCGTTGCGCGCCGACTGCGCGCCGGGCAAACCCGTCCTCGTCGACATCGAAGAGATCACGCCACCGCCGTCGGGTTAAGCCACGGTCATGTCGCGGCTCGCGATTGCCTCGCGGCCAATCCACGCTTGATTTCTCGTCCACCCAACCAACACTTTTTCGTTCACCACTTATCATTCCCTTTCCGTGAGCAAAAAAACGACCGCCACCGCCGAGAAAAAGGCCGACGACAGCGTCAAACGCGACCACGCCAGCGCGCCGATCAATACGGCTCTGACGCCCGCCGAGCGGATCGAACTCTATCGCAAGATGGTGCGGATTCGCCGATTCGAGGAACGCAGCCTCCGCGCCTATCAGGGCAAGAAGATCGGCGGGTTTCTCCACCTTTACATCGGCCAGGAAGCCGTCGCCGTCGGCGCCTGTTCGCTGATGGGCCAGAACGATCACGTGATCACCGCGTATCGCGATCACGGCCACGCCATCGCCGTCGGCATGGACACGAAACCGCTCATGGCCGAGCTCTACGGCAAGATCACCGGTTGCTCGAAGGGCAAGGGCGGCTCGATGCACTATTTCGCGCCCGATAAGAATTACTGGGGCGGTCACGGCATCGTCGGCGGCCAGATCCCCCTCGGCGCCGGCCTCGCCTACGCGATCAAGTTCAAGAAACTCAAGGGCGCCGCGATGGCGTTCATGGGCGACGGCGCCGTCAACCAGGGCGCCGTGCACGAGGCCTACAATCTCGCCGCGCTGTGGAAGCTCCCGTGCGTGTTCATCATCGAGAACAACGGCTACTCCATGGGCACCAGCCAGGCGCGTTCGTCCGCCGGCGATCTCGCCC
>JAEYYL010000182.1 GCA_023430825.1 Verrucomicrobiota bacterium
GCTCCGCCCCCCGCGGCGAACCAAACCACATTGTCATATAATGTATGACATTACCGCCTTCGCCCGGCGCGCCCGTTCACGCCCGTCCGCAACCACTTTCTGGATACGTCAGCTCGCTCCGTCCAGCTGACGCGCCACCCACTCCGCCGCCGACCCGCTCGCCGGCTGCTCCAGCAGCGCCCGCAGCCGCGCCGCTTGCGCCGCGGTTTTCGTCCGCCGCGCCGGATCTTCGAGGCACGCCTGCAACTCCGCCGCCAGCACCGCCGGCTTGGCTGCGCCCTGGATGAACTCCGGATACATCGGCTCCCCGAGCAGCAGATTCGCGATGCCGAGATACGGCACCTTCACCAGCCAGCGTCCGATCCAATACGTCAACGGATCCGCCCGATACGTCACCACCCCCGGAATCCCCGCCAGCGCGCAGTGCATCGACATCGTCCCGCTCGAGGTCAGCACCGCCGCCGCCGCGACCGGCCCTTCCGCCTCGCCCAGACGCACGAGCCGCACACTCGCCGGCGGATTCGCCGCCGCGAGCACCGCGTGGATCTCCTCGCTCGGATAAAGCACCACCGCCTCCCGCCTCCCGCCCCACGCGCGAAACCCCTCGAGCAACACCGGGAAAATCCGCGCCACCACGCCCCGCCGGCTGCCGGGTAACAGCAACACCGGTCCGTCCGGATCGTAACGCACCGGCGGCGCGTAATCCGCCGCGACAAACGGATGCCCCACAAACTCCACCGGCAACGCCGTATCCGCATATACCTTACGCTCGAACGGAAAAATCGATGCGAGTCCGTCCAGATGCTCCGCCATCCGGAAGCGCCGCCCGGCTCGCGACGCCCACACCTGCGGGCTGATGTAATAAAGCGTTTTCGTCGGCCCACCCGCCTTCGCCGAAAGCCCCCGCTCGAACAACCCCTGCGCGATCCGCAGGTTCAACCCCGACGAATCCACGAAGCACACCGCCCGCGGCCGGTGTTCGCCGACCCACCGCACGATCTCCGCGATCAGCGCGCGATAGAACGAAATCTTCGCCACCACCGCGAAACCCATCGCCGACGACACCGTGAGATCGCGCAACAACTGCGCGCCCGCCGCCGCCAGCCGCGGCCCGCCCAGCGCCGCCACCGCGATCCCCGGCCGTAGCACGCGCAACTCACGCACCATCCGCGCCGCATGCTCGTCGCCCGAATGCTCCGCCGCGATCACCAGCAACTCCGCCCGACCGCCCGCCGGCGCCGGCAACTCCACGCCCGCACTCATGCTCGAGCCCGCCTTTCCGCGGGGCCGCCTGGCGCTGCCTCTGTTCGCTGCGCCGCGCTCATCCCTGCTTCGCCTTCCGAATCTGATCCGTAATCGTGATCGCCACCTCGAGCGCGCTCTTGCCCAGCGCCGCACCCACCTTCGGCTGCTGCCGCTTTTCCACGCTCTCGACGAAATGCTTCAGCTCGATCGCTAGCGGCTCGCCTTTCTCGATCGGGATGTCCTGCACCGGCACCGAACTCACATCGCCCGCCTTCGCGAGGCCGACTTTCAACTTCAGCCCATACGCGATCAGATCGCTCTTCTTCACCAGATGCCCCTTCTGGTTCATGAAATCCAGCGACAGATACGCGTTGTCCTGAAACACCCGGATCTCCCGGTTCTTCTTCAGGCTCATCCGGCTCGCGCTCAGGTTCGCCACGCAGCCGTTCTCGAACTCGATGCGCGCATTCGCAATATCCTCCGTCTTCGACAGCACGCTGATCCCCACGCTGTCGATCTTCCGGATGGGCGACTTCACCAGCGCCAGCACCACGCCGATGTCATGTATCATCAAATCCAGGACAACCCCGACCTCGGTCCCGCGCGTCTGATACGGTGCCAGCCGCTCCGTCGTGATGTAGCCCGGCCGGTCGATCTGTTTCTCCAGGAAACCCATCACCGGATTGAAATGCTCGATGTGCCCCACCTGCACCAGCCGCCCCGCCTGCTGCGCCGCCGCCAGCACCTGCTCCGCCTCCTCCAGGCTCGCGCACAGCGGCTTCTCGATCAGCAAATGACACCCCTGCGCCAGCAGCGGCAGCGCCACCTCCGCGTGCCGGTCCGTCGGCACCACCACCGACACCGCATCGCACGCCGCACCGAGCTCCTCGAGCGTCGCAAACCGCCGGCAGCCGAACTGCGCGCAAATCTCCTTCGCCCGCGCATCGCTCGTCTCGAAAATCCCCGCGAACGCCACGTTCGGCAGCGACGCATAAATCCGCGCATGATGCTGCCCCAGCGAACCCACGCCCGCCACGCCGCAACGAATCTTGGAAGAAGCCATCCCGCGAGTGTGAGACGCCCTAAATGCCCGCCGCAACACCGGAACGGTGCGCCACCCGCTCACGCCCCGTCGCTCAGCACCGCCGCGAAAAACAACCCGATCATCGCCACCGCACACGCGATCCGCGCCACCGTCGAGATCACGAATCCCGTTGCCGCCCCCAACCCCGACTTCAGCGACGCACCACCCGTTTGTTTCGCCAGCAATTTCTCCGCGATCACCGCCCCGAAAATCGTGCCGAGCAACAGCACCGGCAGGGAAAAAAACATCCCCACCAGGGCCCCGCCGCTCGCCCCCGCCATGCCCCATTTGCTCCCGCCAAACCACCGCGTCCCGATCAGCACGCCCACGATGTCCGCGATCACCGACAGCGCCCAGAACAGCCCCACGAACCCGATCGCCATCCACGACAGATCCGCCGGCAAAATCAGTTTATGCACGATCACCGCGACGAGGATGAGCGTCGTCCCCGGCAGCAGCGGAAGGATCACCCCCGCCAATCCCACCAGCATCAACGCCACCGTCAGAACCCACGTGCCAATTTCAAGCATGCCCCCCATGACACGCGAAACCGCCCCCAAGTTGCGACCCCAAATCCACCGCGCTCCCCCTCGGCCGCCCTGCACCCGCCGCTCGTCCCCGCGCCGGTCGCGCACGACGGCGACTAGCCGCATAAATCCTCGCCATCGGCGCCCGCTTCCTCCTCGGCTCGCTCTGCGGGCGCGCGATCGACCCGCGCCACCGCGTATTCAAATAACGGCTACACCACCGCCTCAGAAGAACGCGAAATCCAGCCCGTTTTCCGCGTCGAACGTCACCGTCTCCGTCTCCTGTGCCCCGGAGGTGAACAGCACGCTCACCGTCGCCGTGCCGCTCACCATCGAGTTGAATTCCGCCGTCGCGGTGAACCGCACCGGCAGGATTTCGCCCGCCTCCCTCGCCAGTTGATAAATCGTGCCCTGAAACGACACGCTCGCCGAACTCAACGACAGCGTCCCCAGGCTCAGGCTGAATGTCACCCGGTTCTGGTTGGCGCCTTCCACGACGTAACTGTAGGTCCCGCGCAATTGCGCGAACACCCACTCTCCCTCCAGCACCGTGTTGATCGAAATGGTGTAGCTGCCGGTGTTGCCGCCGGAAAAATTCACCGTCACGCCGTCGCCAAAATAGAACGCGTCGACGCCGCCCTCGGCCAGCAGCTCGGCAAACGTCGCCGGCACGTAGCCCCGCGTCGTCCGCGGCGTTCCATTCACCCACACGCTCCCCGGCGAACGGCTGACGAACTGCGCGCCGATGAAACCCGCCGGCATGAACTCCCCGCTCGAGCGCGTGCCCGCCACCGCATTGATCCGGTGCCACGCCACGCCGGCGCTCGAGGTCACATCGATCGGCGATCCGTTCGGCTGCTCCAGCCGCCCGCCCGCCACGAGGATCGCGCCGGCATCCTGCTCCAGCGACGAGCCCTGCCCGATGCGCAACAGCGGCACCGCCTCCGCACTCGCCGCGATCTCGCCCACGATCGCCCGGTAGCGCACCCGCGTCTCCGGCGCGCTCAGCCCCGTCGCTCCGTCCGACGCGCTGTAGCGCACGTTGCCCGTCAACACCGCCGCGATGTCCGGACCCTGTATATCCAAAAGTTGGATATCCGCCATCGCGTCGTAGGTCATCCCCGCCGGAAACAGCGTCTGATCGACCGCATTGCCGCGCCCCACGGAAAACACGCTCACATACGTGTCCGGCCCGGCGCCGCGCACCCGCACGATCGCCCGACCCTTCACGTAATTCACCCCCGGCTGCACGTATTTCGCCGGCGCCGCGGGTCCGCGATAACTCGAACGCTCCAGTTCGACCGTCACCGTGCCGGCCCCCGTGAACTCCACCTGGACGATGTCGTCGTTGAGATCCACGAACGACACTCGCACCACCTGCCCCGGATCCGCCGCCACCGTCACGTTCGGCCCCGTGAGCAGCACCTGGTCGAAAAACTGGCCGTTCGGATGCTGGATGTTCGCACCGGCCATGACGCCGAAACCCGCGCGAATATTTCCCTGCGCCGCCCCGTCGACGGTCAGCGTCGCAAACAGTGCCATCGCCGCCCACCACGCGCCGCAGCCCATCCGTTTCCACCTCGAAGCCAAGGAAGATGAATTCATCTAGCCATAATTTTGCAAAACCGGAACCAACGCACGCCAAACGTGCACGCCGCGCTCGAAATTAAACTCCCTTCTGCCCCGACAAACGCCGCACTCGCCCCACCGCGTCACCGCTCAAAAACGTTGATGCGCCCCACGCCGGCCGCGTAGCTAGCCGCCGTGCTTCCCCCGTCCCTTTCCGCCCGGCCTGCCCTGCGCACCTGGCTCGTGTGCACCGTCCTCTTCGCCGGCAGCGTGCTCCTTTTCAGCCGCGCCGCGGACTACGGATTCAGCAACTACGACGACCCGAGCTACGTCACCAACAACCCCGCCGTCAAAGCCGGTCTCGTCTGGTCGAGCGTCGTCTGGGCCTTCACCGCGCCGACCGATTACTGGCACCCGCTCACGTGGCTGTCCCACATGCTCGACTGGCAGCTCTTCGGCGCCGACGCCTACGGCCACCACCTCACCAGCCTCCTCTGGCATGCCACCAACGCCGTCCTCGTTTTTCTCCTTCTCCGCCGCCTGACCGGCGCCTACTGGACCGCCGCCTTCGCCGCCGCGCTCTTCGCCTGGCACCCGTTGCGCGTCGAATCCGTCGTCTGGATCACCGAGCGCAAGGACGTGATGAGCGGCTTTTTTTTCCTGGCCACCGTCTGGGCCTACGCCCGTTACGCCGAACTCAAATCCGGTGGCTCGCTGCGTGAGCAGCGGGATTCTCCCCACCCGCCAGGCCTCCAGCCGCGCCCCGGTCGCACCCGCCTCTTCTACGCACTCACGCTCGCCGGTTTCGTCGCCGGACTCATGAGCAAACCGATGATCGTCACCGTGCCCGTCGTGCTGCTTCTCCTCGATGTCTGGCCGCTGCAACGTCTCCCCGCCGGGCCCTCCCTCTGGCTCCGCTGGCGCGGCCTCCTCCTCGAGAAAATCCCTTTCCTCGTTCTCTCCGCCACCACGTCCGTCGTCACGATCCTGATGCAGCGCAGCCACGGCGCGTTCGTCCTCGACCTGCCGCTCGACGCCCGGGTCGCCAACGCCTTCGTCTCGATCGCCCGTTATCTCGGCAAGTTTTTCGTCCCGGTCGACCTCACGGTCTTTTATCCGCACCCCGGCCATTGGCCGCTCGCCGCCGTGCTCGGCGCCATTGTCCTCACGCTCGCGCTCACCGCGCTCGGCTGGTGGCAGCGCCGCACCCGCCCGTGGCTGCTGGTGGGCTGGCTCGCGTTTCTCGTCATGCTCGCGCCCGCGATCGGCATTCTCCAGGTCGGCGCTCAAGCCATGGCGGACCGCTATACTTACCTTCCCCTCCTCGGCATCCAACTCGCCCTGCTCTGGACGTTGCGCGATTTCCTCGCCCACCCCGCCGCGCGCCGCTGCGCCGGCGTCGCCGCCGCCGCGATTCTTGCCGCCTGCGCCGTCCGCTCCTGGGACCAACAGACTACGTGGCGCGACACCATCACGCTCTTCCAACACTCCATCGCCCTCGAGGAGCGCAACGAGATCGGCCACGCGCTGCTCGCCTACACGCTCCTGGGTGCCGACCGCCTCGACGAGGCCGAACACCACACGCAACGCGCCCTCGAACTCAACCCACGCAACGACACCGCCCTCGCCACCCTCGCCGAAATTCGCGAGCGCCAGCAGCGCTTCGACGAGGCCGAAGCGGCCTACCGTGCCGCGCTCGCCGTCCGGCCCCGCCACACTCGCACCGCTTACCTGTTCGGCCAGCTCCTGCTGCGCACCGGCCGCGTCGACGAAGCCATCGCCCACATGGCCGATGCCATCCGCGACCGCCCCGACGACCAGCACACGAATTTCCTCCTCGCCCTCGATGCTGCGCACCGCGGCCAGCACGCCCGCGCCCTCGCGCTCCATCGCGTCTCGCTCGCCGCCCGCCCCGACGATGCCGAAGCGCATCTCGGCGCCGGTCTCGCGCTCAAGGCCCTCGATCGCACCGCCGAAGCCCGCGCCGAATTCGAAGCCGCGCTCGCCGCCCGCCCGGATTTCCCCGCCGCCCACACCGAACTCGGCCTCCTCTTTCTCACCGCCAACGACCACGCCTCCGCCGCCCGCCATTTCCGCGCCGCCCTCGCCAGCGCTCCGAGTTTCGCCGTCGCCCACCTCGGCCTCGGCCGCGCCGCCGAACAACTCGGCCTCACCGCCGAGGCCACCGCCAGCTTCGAAGCCGCGCTGCGGCTCACGCCCAACGATCCCACTCCGCATCGTGTGTGGGCCGACGTCCTCGCGCGCCGCCAGCAGTTCGCCGAAGCGATCCGCGCCTACGAACGCGCCGCCGCACTCGATCCCAAAAACGCGGAAACCCACGCTGCGCTCGGTTATCTTCTCATCTTCACCGGCCGCCGCGACGAAGGCGCCGACCGCTGGCGCGAAGCCCTCCGCCTCAACCCCAACTTCCCCGGCCTCCGCCAACGCCTCGATCAACTCCGCTAGGGACTGTTTGAGAACTCTGTCATTGCAGGAGTCCCGCTCTGAGGGACGACGAAGCAATCCAGCTGAATCGCCACGGCGCGCTTCGCGCACCTCGCGATGACAGTCTATTCCCAAACACTCCGCTAAGAGTCTGTCGGACTTTTTCGAGTTCCGCTGTGAGCGCGGCACGCGAGGTGCAGCGGGTGGCGGCATGGCGTATCGTTTCAAGAACATCGACCGCGACACCCCCATGCTGCTGCCGCCGGACCTGCGCGACTGGGTGGCGGAGGACGACCTGGTGCACTTCGTCATCGCCGCCGTCGAGCGGCTGCCGCTCTCGCAATTTGCGGTGAACCACAAGGGCACCGGCAGCGAACAGTATCCCCCTCGCGTGCTGCTGGCGCTGTTGATTTACTGCTACGCCAACGGCCTGTTCAGCTCCCGTCGCATCCAGCGCGCCACCACCCGCGACATCGCCGTGCGATACCTCTGCGGCAATACCCACCCCGATCACGACACCATCTGCACGTTCCGCCGCCAGAACCTCGCGGCCATCGCCGCCGCGTTCGTCGAGGTGCTCGAACTGGCCCGCGAGATGAAGCTGCTCAAGCTCGGCACCGTCAGCATCGACGGCACGCACATACGCGCCAGCGCCTCCAAGGACAAAAACCTCACCTACTCGCGCGCCGAGCAACTGCGCACCCAACTGCGCCTCGACGTGGACACCCTGCTGGCCCAAGCCGAGCAGACCGACCGCCACGACGAAGATCCGCAAAAGCTTCCCGACGAGATCGCCCGCCGCGAAAAACTCCTCCGCAAGATGGACACCGCCTGCGCGCAACTCGAAGCCCGCGCCCAGGCCCGCGCCGCCGCCGAGCGCGCCGAGTATAAGCGCAAACTCGCCGCGCGCGAGGCCCGCACCGGCAGCCGCAAAGGCCCGCCGCCCCAGCCGCCTTCTGCCACGCCCGCGCCCGACGAGCAGATCAACCTCACCGACGCCGACTCCGCCCTCATGCGCAAAAGCAAACGCGAAGGCTACACCCAGAGCTACAACGCCCAAGCCGCCGTCGACGCCGATGGCACCCAACTCATCCTCGCCCACCGCGTGACCACCTGCGCCAGCGACGCCAACGAACTCGAACCCACTCTCCATGCCATCCCCGCCACGCTCGGCCAGCCCACCACCGCGCTCGCCGATTGCGGCTACGTCAACCGCGAAGCCTTCGCCCGCATCGCCGCCGCCCCCGACGCCCCGCAACTCTACGTCAGCGTCCACCGCGAAGACGCCCACGCCGAACGCCGCTACGAGTTCCGTCCGCCCGATAAAATCAAACCACCCAAGATCCTCACCGACCCCGCGCTCCTCGCCATGGCCGAAAAGCTCCAGACCGAGCAGGGACGCACCATCTACCGCCAACGCGCCTGCACCGTCGAACCGGTCTTCGGCATCGTCAAACACGTGCTCGGCTTCCGCCAGTTCCTGCTCCGCGGCCTCAACAAGGTCTCCGGCGAATGGAACCTGGTCTGCCTCGCCTACAATCTCAAACGCCTCCACGCCCTGCGCCCGACGCCCGCCGCGCGCTGATCCACGCCCCAGCCCCGGCCGAGCCTCTAAACGCTACACACCGCCACCGATACCTAAACCGGCGTCGCCATCCGCATCCTTCCAGCACCGAAACCGAAAAAACACCCTCCGAC
>JAEYYL010000209.1 GCA_023430825.1 Verrucomicrobiota bacterium
GTTCGCCGGCGGCGGCGCGATCGCGCTGGCGGTTGAGATCGTCGACCTCGGCGAGGCTGCGGTTGAGCGCTTCGCAGCGCGCCACCAGTGTGTGGAACGCTGCGAGACCGCGCCACGTCGCGTCGTCGCCGATGATCGCTGCGGTGCGAACGCCGGCGAGCGTCGCGGGTGCGAGGGCTTGCAGCCAGCCGTCGGGTGCGACGGGGAAAGGCCCGGCGTCGTCGCCGCCCGTTTCCTCCATGCCGATGAACAGCAGGTCGGCGGCGGCGCGCGGAAGCCAGACGACATCGCGGCGGGCGCGGAAGCGGGCGTTGGCGGGGATCGTGTGCGCGGTATCGGGCTCGAGCAGGACATCGATGCGCGCGGGAACGTCGCGCGCGACGCCGGCGGAGACGGCGGCGATCCAGGCGTCGATCGCGCGGGCGAGGGCCGGCGTGAAGGTCGCGTCGGTGGCGAGCGCCCGCAACGCGGCAAGTGAAATGCGGCGGAGGCGGGTGTCGGGGCCGGGAACGGCGAGCAGGACGCGACCGCCGGTGGCCGGGCCGAAACCGAACAGGACCTGCGCCGCGGAGACGCTGCAAAACGGTTGTCGGCGGCCCGCGGGTTCGCCGGCTTCGAGCCGCACGGAGAACACGTCGACGCTGCCGGCCTCGACCCACCACGCGGCTTCGGGGTCGGCGAGGGCGAAGGGCGTGTTGCCGCTGACCGCGAGCGGTTCGCCCTCGCGGACGAACCAGGCGGCGAGCGCGGCGTATTCGGGTTCTGGATTCAGGGCGGTCATTGTTCCTGGACCAGCTCGCGGTAGAGTCCGGGTTCGGCGACGAGCTGCGCGTGCGTGCCGCGCTGGACGATCTTGCCGCGGTCCATGACGAGGATTTCGTCGCAATCGCGGATCGTGCTGAGCCGGTGGGCGATGATGAGGCAGGCGCAGCCGCGGCGGCGGAGCTGGGTGTCGATCGCGTGCTCCGTCTCGGCGTCGAGGGCGCTGGTGGCTTCGTCGAGGAGGAGGAGCGTGGGCTGGTTGACGAGTGCACGGGCGAGCTCGAGCCGCTGGCGCTGGCCGCCGCTGAAGTTGCGGCCGGCCTCCTCGACCGGGCCGTCGTAGCCGCCGGGGCGGGCTGTGATCACTTCGTGGATACAGGCGTCCTTGGCGGCGGTGACGAGGGCGGCGTCGGGCGCGGTGGTGTCCCAGAGCGTGAGGTTTTCGCGCACGGTGCCGGCGAAGAGAAACACCTCCTGGTCGACGAGCGCGACGGAGTGGGCGAAAGCGGCCCCGGGGATTTCGGCGCGGGGCCGTCCGTCGAAACGGATTTCGCCGGACCATGGCTGGTAGAGTCCGGAGACGAGGCGGGAGACGGTGGACTTGCCGCAGCCGGTGGGACCGACGAGCGCGACGCGCTGGCCGGGGCGGAGCGTGAGCGAGAAGTTCTCGATCAGCGGCGGTTCGAGCCGGCTGTAGCCGAAGGACACGTCGCGCAGTTCGAAGTGGCCGGAGAGCTTGATCGTGCGCGGGCCGGCGGTGGCGGCGGTTTTAGGCGCGGGTGCGGCGTCGGCGGTGTGGGGATCGCGGGGATGACGGAGGACGTCGTCGAGCCGTTTGATGCCGCCGTCCACGGTTTGAAGCGTGGCGCCGAGGCGGACGAGTTGGTTTACCGGCTCGAGGAAGCTGGCCATGAGCGTTTGAAACGCGACGAGCGCGCCGACGGAGAGGCGGCCGTCGATCACGAGCCAGCCGCCGGTGCCGAGGATGGCGGCGTGGCTGATGGCGGTGAGCAGCGGAGGCGCGGTGTTGAGCAGGTGGGCGGTGGTGCCGAAGCCCTGTTCGGCGTTGAGCGCCTTGGCGTGCAGGCCGGACCAGCGCGTGAAGAAGCCGGTTTCGCCGCCGGTGGCTTTGAGGGTTTCGATGGTTTGCAGGCCGGCCATGGTGGTGCCGAGGAGCCGACCCTGGTCCTGGAGCAAACGCTGGTGTCCGTCGGCCTGGCGGCGGGCGACCCGGCGGAGCACGAGGAGATTGGTGGCGGCGATCGCGAGGCCGAGGAGCGTGAGCGGGACGCTGTAGGTCAGCATCGCGAGCGCGTAGAACACGATCAGGAGCAGGCCGAGGAACGCGGTGGCGAGGCCGCGGGAGAGGAGTTGCGCGAGCAGGTCGTTGATCGCGACGCGTCCGCTGATCTCGCCGGCGTAGCGTTGGGTGAAGAAGGCGACGGGCAGGCGCAGGACGTGACGGAAGAAGGTGGCGGAGGTGGTGAGTGCGAGCTTCGTTTCGAGCCGCAGCAGCGTGTGCTGTTGCAGCCAGGTGAGGACGCCGCGGAGCACGGCGGTGAGCGCGAGGCCGGCGAGCAGCGGCGCGAGCCAGTCGTTGCGGCCGGCGAGGAGGATGTCGTCGACGAAGACGCGCGCGAAGGCGGGCACGAGCAGGCCCGGCACGAGGAGCGCGAGGCTGACGAGCACGACGAAGAGCACGGCGGGTTCGCTGCCGCGCAGGCGTGCGCGCAACGCGGCGACGGTGCCGGGACGCGTGCCGCCGGCTTGGAAGCCGGGGCCGGGTTCGAAGGTGAGCACGACGCCGGTGAAGCTCGCGTCGAACTCGGCGAGCGGCACGGTGCGGGGCCCGGCGGCGGGATCGTTGAGAAACACCCGGTCGCGTCCGAAGCCCTCGAGGACGAGGAAGTGGTTGAAGTTCCAAAACACGATCGCTGGCAGCGGCAGCGCGGCGAGTTGGGCGACGGTTTCCTTGCGGTAACCTTTGGCGACGAGGCCGTAGGTGCGGGCGGCGCGGACGAGGTTGGAGGCCTTGGCGCCGTCGCGCGAGACGCCGCAGGCGAGGCGGAGTTCCTCGAGCGGCACGTGGCGGCCGTGGTAGGCGAGGATGCTGCCGAGGGCGGCGGCGCCGCATTCTACGGCTTCCATCTGCAGCACGGTCGGCGTGCGGAGGCGGCGGGTGGGGCGAACGGCCGCGGGCGGCGGCGCGGAGGAGACGGGGGTGGGCGCGCTCATGCCAACCGGAAAAATTCTTGGCGCTGCGGCGCCCTCGGCGCGCGTTTCCCAGAAAACCGCGGCGGGGGTGCCGCGGCTCCATCTTGTGCGCTGGTGGGCAAACGGGTCACGCGGGCGAAATGGAGAGCGGTTCAGCGGCCAAAAAGCAGCGCGATCGGGCGCGTTTCGCCGATCACGAGATCGA
>JAEYYL010000322.1 GCA_023430825.1 Verrucomicrobiota bacterium
CCGCCCGCCAGTCCCGCCGACGCCAGCCACGATTGCCACTGGACCTCGCTCAATTTTTTCAACGACACCCCCGACGAGCGCTTCACCGACACCGAGGTGGTCCGCCACACGCTCGAAACCGACTACGTCCCCGTCGTCGGCCGCCCCACCCTGGGGGATATTCTGGTCTTCGCCCGCGCCGACGACGTCGTCATCCACTCCTGCGTCTTCGTCGCCGACGACATCGTGTTCACCAAAAACGGCGCCTCCGAAACCATGCCGTTCATCCTGATGAACCTTTCCGACGTCATCGCGTTCTACCCCGCCGATCCTCCGCTCGTCATCCGCGCCTATCGCCCGCGCTCGCCCTAGACCCACCCGCTGTCGCGCGGCGCCCGCACGTTGTATCCATTTCTCGGCGACGAACCGCTCACCGGCTCTTCTCGAGCCGCGCCCGCGCCCGCTGCCACCGCACGAACACCTCCCGCGCCCGCAACAGCTTCAAATCGCCCACCGGCGCCTGCACCACGACGTTCGTCGGCGCCTCCAGCGGATACGGTCCGCACATCCGCGGATCCGTCGGCCCGAACACCGCCAGCGTCCGCACCCCCAGCGCCGCCGCCAGGTGCATCGGCCCGCTGTCGTTCGAAATCACCCAGTCCGCCCGCTTGATCAGCGCCGGCAGCGACACGAGGCTCGTGTTGCCCGTCAGGTTCAAAAACTGCGCCGGCAGGAAAGACCCGCGATCGTTCACGACCGTCGTGCCCGCCCAGATCACCTTGCGTGTCCGGTCCCCGCGCAGGATCAACTCCGTCAGCTGCTTGAATCCATTCCAGCTCTTGTCCGCCCGCCGCGCATCCGGAAACATCACGATCGGCCGCGAACCGCCGCGGCCTTCCGCGAACTTCAGATTCAGCGCGTCCACCGCGCGAAACTTCAACGTCCCCCGCAGCTCCGCCTTCGCCCCCAGCACCGGCAGGAACTGCAGCAAGATATCAATCGGATGGCTCCGGCGGCCCTCCGGCGGCAACGGCACTTTCTTGTCGTAGAACATTCCCGACAGCTCCCGCGCATCCGAGCGGCCCACCTTCGTCTTCGCCTGCACGCGCGACGTCATCAGCCCCGTCCGCAGCAGACCCTGAAAATCGAACGCATAATCGAACTTCGTCTTCCGCACCTCGCGCACCAGCTTCAAAAACGCCTTCGCTCCGCCCTTCCGCTCGAACACGTAAACGTGGTCCACCGCCGCACACGCCCGCACGATCGGCGCGAAAATATCCCGCACGATCCACGAGATCCGCAGGTCGTCCACCTGCGCCTTCATCGACGTCGCCACCTGCAGTCCATGCACGATGTCGGCGAGCGACGAGGGTTTGATGATGAGAACCTGCTGCATGGAAAAAACGGATACCGCGTAAACTCCATCCCCACGCGTGAAATGCAAACGCGAATCGCGCGCCGCCGTATTTAGCGAACGTAAATCGCCCGCCCCGTCACGTCCGCACCCGCAATTCGTTCAACGCCTCCAGCACCGTCGCCGCCTCCAGCGCGCGCAGGTTCCCCCCGGGCGCCGCCACCGTGCCATGGCGCCGCGACTCCAGCGGAAACGGCCCGAAACGCCGCGGCGACGTGGGGCCGAAAATCGCCAACACCCGGTTGCCCATCGCCGCCGACAAATGCATCGGCCCGCTGTCGTTCCCCACGAACACCGACGGCTGCCGCACCAGCGCGATCATCTCGTCCAGCGAACAGCCCGTGAGATTCAACAGCCGCTCCGGCGGCGCCGCAAACGCCGGCTCCAGCCGCTGGCCCGCGCACCACGCGATCCGGCTCCCGGGCATCCGTTCCAGGATGCCCTGCATCAACGCCGGAAAATGCGGCCACTCCTTCTCCATCCCTCGGCTGTCCGTGAAAATCACGAACGTGCTCCGCGGATCGCCCGCGAAAAATTCCTCCCACGCGTGCCGCGGCCCCGGCCTCAGCTCCAGCGGAAACTCCAGCTTCGGCGCCACCCCCAGCGTCGCGAGAAACGGGAACAGCACTTCCAGCGCATGATGCGGCCCCTCGCCCGCCGGCGACGCCACCCGCGCATTATAAAACCACCCCGCGCCTTCCCGCGCGTCGCGCCGCCCCCATTTTTTCGGCGCCCGCGCCGCCGCCGTCATCAGGCCCGATCGCAGCAACCCCTGCAGGTCCCACACCGCATCGAATTCCCGCCGCCGCAATTCCTGCAACAGCTTCACGAACGCCGGCCATCCGTCGCGTCGCCGGAAAATGATCGTCTCCGCCACGAACGGCGCCGCCTTCACCAGGTCCGCGAATCGCTCGCGCACCACCCACGTGATCCGCAACTCCGGGCGCGCCCGCGCCGCGATCTGCGCCACCTGCAAGCCGTGCACGATGTCGCCGAGCGACGACGGCTTGATCACAAGGAGTCGATTCATGCGCGGAATGCGCAGGCTTGTGTCCGCCCTGCTTTCGTTCAACTCAATTTCCCTCCATGACGAGTTTCTCCGCGAACGAGATCGCCACGCTGCAATCCTCCCTCACCGCCGCCTGGCACACCGCTACGCCCGCCGCCGCCGGCGAGGGTTTCGCCCGCCTCGTTCAGGAAAATCACCTGCGCAATTTCCAGCTCTGGCACGAGGAGGATATCGCCCGCCGCGACGATCTCGGCTCGCCCCGCGTCCACCAGGCCAAGCGCAATATCGACCGCTTCAACCAGGAGCGAAACAACTTCGCCGAGGAAATGGACAAGGCCATCGTCGCCGCCCTCCAACCACCCACGTCCGGCTGTCCCAGAAATTCGGAGACGCCCGGCATGATGATCGACCGCCTCTCCATCCTCGCTCTCAAGGAATATCACATGCACGAGGAAACCGTCCGCGCCGACGCCTCCGCCGAGCACCGCGCCAAATGCGCCGAAAAACTCGCGCGCCTCCGCGTCCAACGCGCCGACCTCGCCGGCTGCCTCGACGAACTTCTCGCCGACGTCGCCGCCCGCCGCCGCACGTTCTCCGTCTATTTTCAGTTCAAGATGTATAACGATCCCGCGCTGAATCCGCAGCTCTACCGCCAGCCCGCGCAAACCTGATCCGCGCATGAGCCGCGCCAGCGAAAGCAACCGACTCTGGCTCCCCCAACACTGGCCGATGTGGATCGGCCTGGGCGTCTTCCGCCTCGCCAACCGCCTGCCGTGGTCCGCGCAATGCCGCCTCGCCCGCTGGCTCGGCGTATTCATCTACCACCTCGTCCCCGTCCGCCGCCACGTCACCCTCGTCAACCTCCGGCTCTGCTTCCCCGAGAAATCCGAAACCGAGATCCGCGCCCTCGCCCGCGCCCACTACCAATCGCTCGCCCTCGGCCTGTTCGAAACGTGCACCGGCTGGTGGACCGACACCGCCAAACTTCCCCCGCACACCATTGTCGGCGGCGAACACCTCGCCCGCGCCATCGCCGGCCGCAAGGGGGTCATTCTCCTCACCGCCCACTTCACCACGCTCGAACTCTGCGCCCGCATGATGAACGAGCGTTTCGATCTCAGCGTTCTCTATCGCGATCCCAATAATCCCGTCCTCGCTGCCGAGATGCGCGCCCGGCGCGAACAGCACGCCTACAACGCCGTCCACTTCGACGACCTCAAGGCCCTCATCCGCGCCCTCCGCGCCGGCGAGGCCATGTGGTATGCGCCCGACCAGGGCAAACGCACCAAGCTCACCGAAATCCTCCCGTTCTTCGGCATCCCCGCCATCACCAACACCGCCACCGGCAAACTCGCCGCCATGACCGGCGCACCCGTCGTCCCCTACTTCGCGAAACGCGAACCCGACGGCTCCTACACGCTCACGCTCCTTCCGCCGCTGGAGAATTTTCCCACCGCCGACGCCACGGCCGACGCCATCCGCATCAACCAGCTGATCGAGCAAAACGTCCGCCTCGCGCCCGAACAATACCTCTGGGTCCACAAACGCTTCAAAGCCCGCGGCCCCGGCTATCCCGAAGTTTACTAGTCCGGAAATAAACCGCGAATGAACACCAATGAACACGAATGCAGAGGACCGGCCCCCATCTTGGGTGGCGCGTCTGCTATTCGTGTCCCTTCGTGTCCATTCGTGGTTCAAATTAAATGAGCTACCCCGATCCGCGCCCGCTGCGCATCCTGGTGATCCGCTACCGGTTCATCGGCGACACCGTGCTCGCGATCCCGTTTCTGCGAAACCTTCGCCACGCCTTCCCGCACGCCACGATCGACGTCCTCGCCGAACCCATCTCCGGCGAAACCCTCGCCCACTGCCCGTATAAAAACGACCTGCTCTTCTACGCCCCGCGCGCGAAGAAAAAAACGCCCTACCCGCAATCGCTCCTCGCCTGCGCCCGCTTTCTCCGCGCCCGCCGCTACGATCGCGTCTATATTCTCCGCCGCTCGTTCTCGAGCGCCATCCTCCCGCTCCTCGCCGGCATCCCGCACCGCGTCGGCTTCGCCACCGAAGGCCGCCGCTGGCTCCTGCAACGCAGCACGCCTTACCCCGACAAGCACGAGGTCGAGTGCTTCCTCGACATCCTGCGCGCCGACGGCATCCCGATTCTGGATACGTCCAACGAGAACTGGAGCGACCCCGCCGTCGACCGCCGCGTCGACGCCAAACTGTCGTCCACCGGCCACCGCCGGGTCTTCGTCTGCGCGAAATCCATCGTGCCCTCGAAGGACTGGACGCCCGACCGCTTCGCCCGCGTCCTCGCCTGGCTCGTCGCCGAACGGGGTTGCCGTATCCATTTTTGCGATGCGCCGTCCAATGCCGCTTATTACGCCGACATCCTCGCCGCGATGCCCGAGCCGCTCCGCGCGCACTGCCACGACTGGAGCCGCGAACTCCCGCTCCGCGAGGTGAACTCGCTCCTCCGCCGCATGGATCTCGCCCTCGGCCTCGACACCGGCCTGCTCCACATCGCCGCGTCGTTTCACGTGCCCATCGTCGCCCTGTTCGGCCCGCTCGATCCGCGCCGCTGGCATCCGTGGGACACCGCCCACACGATCCTCCGCCCGGCCGATCTCTCCGGCCCGCAACCGCTGCTCCGCATCGATCCCGCCGAAGTGCAAACCGCCCTCGACCAGTATCTCGCCACCCTCGCATGACTTCGCCGACGCACGCCCCTCTCGTCCTCCGCTTCGGCGCATTCGGCGACATGGTGCTGATGATTCCGGTGCTGAAACTCCTGCACCATCGCTACGGTCAACCGTGCGATGTCGTCTCCTCGGGCTCGTGGACCGATCCCCTGCTCCAACGCGTCGCCGCGGTCCGCGAACGCTTTTACCTCACCAGCCGGCGCGCGCCGTATTGGTTCAACCGCAGCCAGCAAAACCTCGTCGCCTGGCTCCGCACGCGTCCGCCCGGTCCGGTTTACGTGTTCGAACCCGACGAAAAACCGCTCGCGCTTCTCCACCGTGCCGGAATTGACCCCGAGTGGATCTGCTCCCTCCGCGATCTGCCGCGCGCCGGCGGCGAACACATCCTCGGCCACACGCTTCGCCTCGCCCGCGCGACGCCCGACGCGTTGCGCGGTGCGTTCCGCGTCGGCGCCCTGCCCACGCCCGACGCTCGCCCCACGCTCACCGACGCCGACCGCCGCGATTGCGCCGCCTGGCTGGCGCAACACCACCTCCCCGACTCTCCCCTCGTCCTCATCCAGGCGGGCAACAAGAAAGCGATGAAGGGCGGCGACCGCCGCCGCGCCAGCAACGTCGACTACTGGCCCGAAACCCACTGGGCGCAGGTCATCTCCGGCGTGCGCACCAGCCTCCCGTCATCGCACGTCATTCTCTGCGGCGCGCCCTCCGAGCGTCCCCTCGCCGAGGAAATCGTTTCGCACTTACCCGACCGCGATGCCCACGTCCTCATCGCGACCGACGAGCTCCCGATTCCCCGCCTGCTCGCGCTCCAGGAACGGGCCCACAGTATCATAAGTGTGAATACCGGTCCCGCCCATTCCGCGGCCGCGATGGGTTGTCCACTGCTCGTGATGTTCACCCGCCACCCCCACCGCGCCGCCGATCTCTACGCGCCCGTCGCCACCACCGCCCCCGTAAAAATCCTCCAGCCCGAGTCGACCGCCCCCGACGCCGGCCTCCTGGAAATTTCTCCCGCCGCCGTCCTCGCCGCCTGGCGCACGCTTCGCTAAACGCACCCGTCCTTCGCTTATGTCCGCCGCCTCCCGCCCACGCCAGCCTTGGTCCATGAAGTGGATCGCCCTCGTCATCCTCCTCGTGATCGTCCCTTACACGGCGATCCGCTGGCACTATCGAAAACCGAATCGCGCGTTCGAGCCTTACGCCGACATGAAAAATCAGGCGAACACCGTGCGCCTCCTCTCCGCCGGCTTTCAACGCATCACCCTCGAAGCCGACCGCCCCGCCGATCCCTTGCGCCCGACCGACCGCGCGTCGATCTTCGCCGTCCCCGGCGGCCTCCCCGAAATTCTCGCCGCCACCCTCGTCGAGCCGCCGGAGCTTCCCGCCGACATCACTGCCGTCACCGCCGCGCCCGCGGTCAACGCGATGTTCGCTTATCCCATCGGCGTCACCTGCACCGCCCTCGACAACGGCCACCAGCTCGCCGGCGCGCATCTTTACATTCGCGACGACCAAATGTTCGTCGTCCCGCTCTTCGAAAAGCTCGACGGCACCCTCCTCGCCCGCTCGCGCGAAACGTTCGCCCGCCTCACCGTCGCGCCCGGCGCCCTGAAGCCCGGCCGCTACCGCATCACCGTTCTCGGCGATCGCTCCTCCCAATCCTGGACACTCGAAGTCAAATAGCGCCGCGCCTCCTCACCTCGCTCCGCCGTGCGCGACCAGCTCGCGCGACTATTGACGCGCCGCGACGCATCCCCGAGAAGAGCCACCTTCCATGAGCAACGGCCCCGGCCAATCCTCTCCGCTTCCTCCCTCCAGCGCACTCGCCACGACGATCAAACCCACCGATCTGCGCGGCATCCTCCAATACGTCCCGCGCTTTCAGGGCCAGATTTTCATCGTCGCGATCGATGGCTCGATCGTCGCCGACGAAAATTTCAGTAATCTCCTCGTCGACCTCGCCGTCCTCCGCTCGCTCGGCATCAAGGTCGTCATTGTCCACGGCATCGGCCACCAGCTCCGCGAACTCGCCGTCGCCCGCAACATCGCGATCACCAACGTCGACGGCTCCGGCGTCACCGACGCCGCCACCCTCGACCTCGCCATCCGCGCGTCTTCCCGCGTCTCGCACGCGCTCATCGAGGGCCTCACCCAAAACGCGCTGAAATGCGCCATCACCAACGCGGTCCGCGCGCTCCCGCTCGGCATCATCCGCGGCGTCGATCACCAGTTCACCAGCAAGGTCGAACGCATCGACAAGGATTTTCTCACCGAGCTCATCGACCGCCAGGTCATCCCCGTCGTCTCGCCGATCGCCTTCGGCCCCGACGGCCGTTCGCTTCGCGTCAACTCCGATCTCCTCGCCGCCGAACTCGCCGAAGCCCTCCAGGCCACGAAGATCATTTACCTCACCCCGCAGCCCGGTCTCGAGATCGACGGAACGGTGCGCCGCGAAATCTCCGTCGACGCCGTCCGCAAGCTCCTCGCCGAGCATCCCGAACAAATCTCCGAAGCCACGCGGAGCAAAGCCGCCCACGCCGTCAAGGCGATCGAGACCGGCACGCCGCGCGTCCACATCCTCGACGGCCGCATCTTCGATGGCCTGCTCAACGAGATCTTCTCCAACGAGGGCGTCGGCTCGCTCGTTTACGGCAACGACTACGCGCAGATCCGCAAGGCGCGCAAAAGCGACGTCCGCCTCATCTACAACCTCACCCGCGCCGCCGTCCGCCGCGAGGAACTGCTCCATCGCACCCAGCAGGCGATCGAAAAAAACATCGATCACTTCTTCGTCTTCGAAATCGACGAGAACATCATCGCCTGCGTCACGCTCTACTTCTATCCCGACAAATCCTCGATGGCCGAGGTCGGCTCGCTCTACGTCATGCCCTTTTACCACAACCGCGGCATCGGCAAGAAAATGGTCGAATACGCCGTCCTCGTCGCGAAAGAGCGGGGCGCGAAAACCGTCATTGCGCTTTCGACCCAGAGCTTCGGTTTCTTCCAGAACGTCGTCGGTTTCGAGGAAACCGACAAAACCGTCCTGCCCGAAGCCCGCCTGAAAACCTACGAGGAGAGCGGCCGCAACGCCAAGGTGCTCGTCAAGCACCTCGCCTGACCGCGGAACCCGCCCGGAGGCAGGAGCCTGCTGCCAGGCGATGGCTCGCGCCCACGCCCGTGCGGCCCTGCTCGCTCGCATGCATGAAAGTCATTGAAACACCTTCGGGCCTCCTGCTGCCTCCGTGTCGACGCTCCGTGATCTCTGTGTCAAAAGCCTTGGTTGATTCGAGTCCGATTTGCTCGGGCTAGACTAAATCCCTCGCCCCGCCCGCGGCACCCGCGGGCGCCACGGAAACATCTCTCCCGCCGCGGCCGCCGCCTTCGGCGCATTCGTCATCGCCGCCTTTTCTGTATCGGTTTTCCGGATATCACCCGCCGCCTCCGGCGCCCCGCCGGCCCGTGCCGCCGCCTCGCGCGCCTTGTCCTTCTTGCTCTTGCGCTTCCCCTTCACCCCACCGCCGCCCGTCGGCGGCAAACTCGCCACCGCGATCTCCCGCGGCTCGAAACCCGCGATCTGCTCCCGCGGCACCGCGATCCGCTGACGCTTCTCGATCACGCGAAAATGCGCGTGCGTCTCCGCACTCACGAAACTCACCGCCACGCCGCTCTCCCCGGCGCGCCCCGTCCGACCGATCCGGTGCACATAGTCCGCCGGCGACCGCGGCAAATCGTAGTTCACCACCACCGGCAGCTCAACGATGTCGAGCCCGCGCGCCGCGACGTCCGTCGCCACGAGCACACGCACCTTCGCCGCCTTGAACTCCGCGAGCGCCTGCGTCCGCGCTCCCTGGCTCAGCTCACCATGCAGCGCCGCCGCCGCCAATCCCGCGCGCCGCAGTTTCTCCGCGATGTGCTCCGTCGCATACTTCGTCGCGACAAACACCAGCACGCGCGTCCACCGCTCCGTCTCGATCAGATGCCGCAACACCTGCGTCCGCCGCGCCTCATCCACTTCGATCGCCCGCTGCACGATCGCCGCCCCGGCGCCCGCCTCGCGCGGCACATCGATCCGCACGGGTTCGCGCAACCACTCCGCCGCGAGCTTTTCCACCGCCGGCGGAAACGTCGCCGAAAACAACACGCTCTGCCGCCGCGCCGGCAACAACGCGAACACCCGCGCCAGTTCCTCCGCGAAACCGAGCGCCAGCAACCGGTCCGCCTCGTCCAGCACCAGCACTTCCACATCGGACAACACCACCGCGTTGCGCCCCACCAGATCCAGCAACCGTCCCGGCGTCGCCACCACCACGTCCGCGCCGCCGCGCAGCGCCATCATCTGCGGATTGATCGACACCCCGCCAAACGCCACCTCGACTTTCAACCGCGGCGTGAGGGGCTGCGCATACCCGCGAAACACCTGTCCGACCTGCGCCGCGAGTTCACGCGTCGGCACCAGCACCAGCGCCCGCACCTGCTGCCCGCGCCGTCGCGGCCGCCCCTGCAAAAGCTCCAGGATCGGCAGCGCAAACGCCGCCGTCTTTCCGCTGCCCGTCTCCGCCGACGCCCACACATCGCCCCCACGCAAAATCGCTGGAATCGCCGCCGTCTGAATCGGCGTCGCCTCGAAATGCCCGCAGTCCTGCAGCGCGCGCAGCAGCGATTCGGAAAGTCCCAACCTTGAAAACGACATCGCCCTTCGATGCCCGCGTCCCACGCGAATTGAAATGTCAAACTCGCCCCTCCCAACCCTTGCTCACCGGCCAAATCAAATCGGAGCCAGATGATGCAGTTCAAAACCAAAGTTCGGCTCTGTGCCCTCTGTGTCGGAGCTCGGTGCGCTCGGTGTCTAAAACTCTTCTCACGCAGCATGCATTCGCGCTACCTCCGCTTCCCCGCCCCCACCTCCACCCCCGGCGGCACGAGCCGGATCTCCCGCGCGTTCAGAAAAATCTTCCGCTCGCGAAACAATCCGCCGATCGCCTGCTTGAACGCCTTCTTGCTCATCCCCACCGCCCTCCGAATCTCCTCCGGCGCGCTGTTGTCGTGCAACGGCAGCGCCCCGCCCGCCGCCGTCAGCGCCGCGAGAACCTTCTCGGCGTTCGGCTCGATCCGCCGATGCCCCGCCCGATCGAGCGCCACGTCGATCTTCCCGTCCGGCCGCACCGCGCGCACGAATCCCTCGAGCGGTTCTCCGATCGCCAGCGGCCCCGCCAGATCGGTGCGATACAACAGCCCGCGGTGCGCGTGCTCGACGATCACGTTGTAGCCGAGCGGCGTCTCGCCCGCGACGATCAACTTCACCGGCTGCCCTTCCGCATACGCCGGCGGCGTGAGGTTCAAATGCCGGTCCAGCCGCCCGCTCGCGACGATCCGATCCGTCTTTGTATCCAAAAAAACATACACCAGCCGCCAGTCGCCGCGATTCACCGGCCCGCCCGCCTCGCGAATCGGCAGCAGCAAATCCTTCTCCAGCCCCCAATCGAGAAACGCCCCCAGCCCCGCGTTCACGCTCACCACCCGCAAAAATGCGAACTCGCCCACCTCCGCGTAAGGCGTCTCGGTCGTCGCCACCAGCCGGTCCTCCGAGTCGCGGTAAACGAACACCTCCATCGATTGCCCCGGCCGCACGCCTTTCGGAATGTAGCGTCCCGGCAGGAGAATTTCGCCCAGCGGTCCGCCATCGAGAAAAAATCCGGGCGTCATCTCGCGGAGCACCGGCAGTGTGTTGCGTTTTCCAATCAGCGCCATGTGCCCGCCACCGTGAACCGGTCTGCCCGCAGTGAAGAGACAATTCGTCCGCCGACTTGGCTCGAGGTAGGTTGGCTCGAGGTAGGAGCCTGCTTGCAGGCGATTGGTGCGCAACGAACCTGAACGACGCGCCATATCGCCTGCAAGCAGGCTCCTACCTC
>JAEYYL010000279.1 GCA_023430825.1 Verrucomicrobiota bacterium
TATATGCGACCGCCGGTCGGCTTTTCGATCCTTGCGGGGGGGGACGCGGGCGCGCCCAGCGTCACGTCCACAACCCGCCGCTCCCGCACAACATTTCCGCAACGTGTGCCGTTGCGCGGCGTCACGCCCACACCCACCCTCCTCCCCATGCTGCACCCCGCTCTCCGCCCCGTCCTGCTGCTCGTTTTCCTTTGCACCGCCTTCACCGCCCACGCCCGGCTCGGCTTCGGCGACACCTACGTCTGGCAACTTCAGGAAATCACGTTCGAAGCGTCGCGCGACTACGCCAATCCCTACGCCGACGTCGACCTCTGGATCGAACTCGAGGGTCCCAACTTCAAGAAACGCGTTTACGGTTTCTGGGACGGCGACCGCACGTGGAAGGTCCGTTTCGTCGCCACCGCCCCCGGCGAGTGGTCATGGCGCTCCGCCTCGAACCAGCCCGCCGACACCGGATTGAACAACGGCGGCGGCAAGTTCAAAGCCTTCGACTGGACCGACGCCGAGAAAGCCGAAAACCCCAACCGTCGCGGCTTCGTCCGCGCCACCGATAACGGCCGCGCGCTCCGCTACGCCGACGGCACGCCGTTCTTCCTCACCGGTGACACCTGGCTCGCCGCCTCGACGTGGCGTCTCCCCTATCGCGGCCAACGCGCCGCCGCCGACTACGTGCCCGGCCCGGGCATCAGCTTCGAGGAAGCCGTCGCCTGGCGAAAGCGCCAGGGCTTCAATTCCGTGTCGTTCATCGCCGCCTTCCCCAACTGGGCCGCCGATCACCGCGGCGCGACGTTCGCGAACAAGGACGGCATCTATCTCCGCAACGCCTGGGAAAAATTCGGCCACTGGGCGCCCAACGCCAAAGTCTCCACCGCCGACGGCGCCACGACCACCGCGAAGGACATGCACGACGAGGACGGCCACCGTCCGTTCGAAGTCTTTCACGAACGCGAAGGCCTCGCGAATTTCGATCGCATCGTCCCCGCCTACTTCCGCTCGCTCGATCGCAAGATGAAGCACCTCTCCGACGAGGGCTTCGTGCCGTTCTTCGAAACCATCCGGCGCGACAACGCCCCTTCGTGGAAAGCCTACTTCGATTTCAACGTCTCCTACGCCCGCTTCGTCCAGTATTTGATCGCCCGATACGGCGCGTTCAACCTCGTCTTCAGCGGCATCCACCTCGACTGGATTCCGAAGGACTACAGCCTCACCGCCGACGAGTTCAACGCCGCCCTCACGTATCACCTGAAGACCTACGGTCCGCTCCCGTTCGGCCAGCCCTACACCGCGCTGATCGACAGCTCCACGCTCAAGGCCTTCGGCCACGCCGAAAAAGCGCCGTGGCTCGACATGCACACCGTCGGTAACAAGCCGCGCAACCACGCGATCTACGGCTCGATCGAGGACATCTTCCGCCTGGAGCCCGCGTATCCCGTCGCGAATCTCGAACCGTATTACACCGGTTGGAATCACATGATGAACCGCCCCGGCGGCGAGACGCCCGAGGAGAATTCGCCCCGCGACAATTATTTCGCGCGCGCGATGATGTATGGCTCCGTCCTCTCCGGCGGACTCGCCGGCCACGTCCACGGCACCGCCGCCTACGATCTCACCACGACCGGCGAACCCGCCGGCTGGCGCCCGCACATCTGGACCGCGCTGCGCTACGAATCCGGCGCGCAGATGACGCACCTGAAAAAATTCATCCTCTCCGAAGGCGACCGTTATCAGCAGCTCGAACTCGCCGCGTCCGACGTCTCGACGCGTCAGGGCACCGATCCGCTCGACGAGGGCCTGGAAGGCTGGACGTTCATGCTACGCACCGCCGCGCGCGACTTCGCGCTGCTCTATTTCGAAAACCAAGCTCAGCCCGCGCAACTGAACGGTTTCACCGCCAACGCGCGCTACAACTGGACGTGGTTCAACCCGCGCACCGGCGCCTGGAGTCAGCCGCAGACCGTCGTCGCCGACGCCAACGGCCAGCTCGCCACGCCCGCGTTCCCCGCCGCCGACGACCCCGCCATCGCCGACTGGGCCGCGAAGGTGATCCAGCCGTAGGGCGCGGTCTCTGACCCGCCCTCTGAGCCGTGGCTCGCTGCGTGAGCCGCGGGATATCCTCAGCCAACAATTCCTGTCGAAACCACGGATGCACCCCGATGAACACGGATAAATCCCAAGCCCTATAACCACGAACCGACACGAATAGAGAACCCAGCCCGACCACCGCTGCCTTTCATTCGTGTCCCTTCGTGTCCATTCGTGGTTCAAAATGTCCGATTCGGTCCGAGCCGAATCCGTGTTCATCCGTGTCTATCCGTGGTTCAATCTTCGAGGCGCTTCCACCTCCCCCACCGCAAACACCACGCCCTCCCGCTCCACGCTGAACCGCGCCACCGTCCCCGCCACATTGTCATATAATAGATGACAATCGCCTCCTCCGCTTTTCGCTGCGATCCGCACGTTCACCGCGTCCATCGCTGCCGGGATCGCCTTCGCATACTTGATGCGCACCTCCGCCGGCCGCGGTGACAATCCCGCTCGCGCGAGCGCCGTCTGCACCAGCTCGAGATACGCCGTGTTGTTCACGTGGTTGTTCACGTCGACATCCGAGTAGCGCAATCCGATCTCCCACGCCGGCGCCGACGCCTCGGGCACCGCGAATTCCAGTCCCTCCAGCTTCGGGCAAAACACCTCCGCCGCATGCGTCGGAAAATCCGCCGCCACCTCGCGCGGCACGCGCACGATCGCTTTCGTCTCCACGCTCACATAAAGCCACAGCGACGAAGCCGCGATCAGGCAGCGCTCGTCGGCATCGTAAACGCGAAAATCGCGATAGCCTTTGAACCCCTTGATCCCGCTCGACCACGTTTCGATGCGCAACATTTCATCGAACCGCGGATAACGCGCCACGTTCACCGCCATCCGGTTCAGCACCCACGTCTCGCCGCGCGTCGCCATCGCATGCGTGCCCGTGTCGAACGCGTTCGCATGCCGGATCGCCGCCTCCTGCAGAAATCGAAACACACCTGGCAGCGACAGCACCTCCGTGCGATCGACGTCGCGATACGTTACCTGCGTGGGGAGGATGAAAGTCTCGTTCATGATCAAACGGGGTCGCGGCCGGCCGCTTTCACCACAACGCCCCCGCTCTCCCCGCGCACGAACGAATCCGCCCCCGCCGCCGAACATAAGCCCCGCTGCTCCGCGCGAAAAGCCCACGTGCCCCCGTCTCGAAAAGGCCGGAGCCCGCCGGCGATCCGGCGTGGCTCGCTGCGTGAGCAGCGGAACCGCCCACGCAACCGCTCCCCCTAAACCCATCAGGCGCCCGCCGCCACGCCCGTCCGGCCGCCCATCTTCCCCGCCGCAAATCCCAACCCCACGCCCGCCACGAATCCCGTCACATGCGCCACCACGTCGACCCGCTGCCCACCCGCACCATAAAGACCGAGCACCGCCACGCCCGCCGCCAGCGGCACGAACACCGTGCGCCACCGGTGCGGATGCCGGACCCCGATCACCACCCGCACCGCCCGGCCCGTCAGTAAACCCAGCGCCGCGAACACCGCCGTCGACGCCCCGATCGACCGATAATCGCTCCCGTAATGCGCCGCCGCGGCCACGAGATTTCCCGCCACCGACGCCACCGCGAGCAGCAGCCATCCGCGCCCCCGCCCCCACGTCGTCACCACCGCCGCAAACACGAACAGCCCGCTCAACGCGTTCGACACCAGATGCCCGAGGTCCGCGTGCAAAAACAGCGCGGTCAACGCCCGCCACCCCTCGCCTCCCTCGAACACCGCGCATGCATCCATCGCACCCGCCGCCGCCCAGCCCGGCACGCGATCCTGTATCCAAAAAGATCCGACAACCGCCAGCAGCCACAGCAGCGGCGTGAAGAGATCCAGCGGGCGCCGCGGCGCGGGCGCGACCACCGGCCGCGGCGGCCAGCCCGCGCTCTCCTCCTCGAACCACCCGATCTGCTCGCGCACCCGCGCCGCATCCTCCGGCCGCACCAGCAGCCGGAATCCGCCGTCCGCCGGCATCAGCCAAAACGGCGCATCGATCGCCAACGCCACGATCCCCCGTTCGAAGCCCGCGTCCATCGACGCATAACCGCCGACCTCCACCAGGTCGGCGAGATCGGCCGGCTCGACTCCAGCTTGCGCCACAGCACTCGGTTCAGGCAACGCCACGCCCCACGGATAACCACCGCCGCGATTTCTTCCAACGCGTAATCGCGCAGCGAACGCGCCCCATCGAAATCCAGATCAATCGAGCGATGGTATTATTCCCCTCCCACCTTCAACTCGGCCGGCGATACAGCGCCGCGTCGATGATCGACCACAGGTGCACGATCCAGCCGAGCAGGAACCACCACAACACCGCCGCGAGCACGAACATGATGAGTGCGCGGAAAAGTTTTCCCTGCAGCAATTGCCCGAGTCCCGGAATGAAGAAACTCGCGAGTGCGGCGATGACGTTGCCCGTTGCTCCTGGTGCGGCCATGGTGCGCATCGCCGACCCGTCGCGCGCGCCTTGGTTCGTCGTCGTCACGCCGACCGCCCCCTCGGGCCGATCCCTTGGGGGAACTCACCGACAGACCGTTTCAGTAAGGTAGGAGCCTGCTGGCAGGCGATTTGGTCACGTTCCCGCTGCTCACGCGGCGAGCCACTGAGAATCGCCTGCAAGCAGGCTCCTACCTCAGACAGGCCTTCCCTGCCCCCTTCACTCGTGCCGCTGCCAGTCCAGCTTGTGCCGGTCGATCCACCGGTAGTGATCCGCAAACCGCAGACCCGCCGCGGACGGCTCGTCGAGCAACACCGTCGCCCGCGGGTGCAACTGCAACGCCGACGCCGGACACACCGCCGCAAGCGGCCCTTCGACCATGTCGACCACCGCGCGCACCTTCGCCGGCCCGAACGCCAGCAACAGCACGCGCTCCGCATCCAGAATCGTGCCCACGCCCATCGTGATCGCATGGCGCGGCATCGTCGCGAAATCGCCGAACACCGCGCTGTTGTCGCGCAGCGTCTGCTCCGAAAGAATCTTGATCCACGTGCGCGACCGCAGCGAACCCGTCGGCTCGTTGAAACCGATATGCCCGTTTCGCCCCAACCCGAGCAGCTGCAAATCGATCCCGCCCGCCGCCGCGATCCGCTCCTCGTAGCCGCGACACTCCGCGTGCAGATCCGCCGCCGTCCCATCCGGCACATGCGTCCGTGCGCGATCGATGTCGATGTGCCGAAAGAAATTATCGTCCATGAAAAACCGATACGACTGCGCATGTGTCGCCGGCAGCCCGACGTATTCGTCGAGGTTGAACGTCGTCACCTCCCGGAAGCTCAACCCTTCCTCGCGATGCTGCCGGATCAGCTCCTGATAAAGGCAGAGCGGCGTGCGGCCGGTCGCGAGCCCGAGCACGGCATTCGGTTTTTCGCGCACGAGCCGCGCGATGATCCGCGCGGCCAGCAGGCAGCCCGCGTCGGCGTTGTCTCGAATCAAGACTTCCATGGTGGGAGGGATGGAGTGTGTGAGGTGGGTTTGATTTCGCCAGCGTGCACGCTGCGCATTCAGGCCGTCTGGCCCGTGTCGCGCAACGCCAGCGCATAGAGCAGCCACGCCCCATGCGGCAGCCATTGCTCGCCCCAGCGCCAGTTCTGCGCCGGGTCGCTCGCCGCCGGCTCCGGCGCGAACGCGATGTCGTTCTCGTCGGCGAATCCCGACGTCACGCCGTTGCACACGCCGCCCGGCGCGTTGTGATACCCTTCCGTGTAAACCGGATTGTTGCGCCCGCGCCCGTGCAGCATGCAGCGGTCAAACGGATTCGCGCCCAACACCCACGCCACCCACCGCTGCGCCGCGCCCGCCGCGTCCTTCCGCAACGCCGCGTCCGTGCCGCGCTCGGCCACCACGCCCCACGCCGCCGCCGCTAGCGAACCGAGCCGCGCATTCTCGCCCTGCCACCAATAACCGGACGGATTTTCGTGCGGGTAAAACCACTGCCGCCGCCCGTCCACGCCCGGCGTTTTCACCCAATGCGGCGGATAACCAAACGGGTTGCCGACACCCGCGCCGAGTGCGAGCTGCGTCCGCACCAGCGCCGCCACCAGCTCGCGCGCCCCCGCCGTCTGCGCGTTCGCCGGATTCAACTCCGCGAACCGCTGCAACGCCACCAGCGGCAGCCCCGCATCGCTCGCGTGAAACCACGAGCGCTCGCCCGCCGCATCCGCCGCCAGCCAGAGCACGCCGGCCGTCTCCCGGCGACGCGTCAGCAAACCGGCCACCCGCGCCTCGAGCTGCGTCCGCACCTCCGCCGTCGACGCCACCGCGTTCAATTCCACCGCGGCGAGCAGCGCGCACGTGTCGTCGATGATGTTCTCGCATCCATCATCCAAATACGCCGTCCCGGCGTTCGCCAGATGCGCGAAACCGCGCTGCGCCGCTGCGAGATACTCCGACGACGAAAAATTCCCGCCATCCCCCAGCGTCGACGCCAGCGCGAGCGCCGCCACCGCCATCCCGCCGCCCTGCCGCCAGCCCGCCTGATAATCGTCGCCCTTGTGCCCCTGTTGCGTGCGATACGAACACAGTTCGCGCTGCGCCGGATCCTTCGTCCACCGGTCGAACAGCGTCACGTGCCAGAACCCCGCCGGGTCCTGCATGCGCACCAGCCAGTCCGCACCGTGCAGCGCCTCGTCGCGAATCCGCTCCAGAAAATACGCCGGCCCGCCCGCCGCGCGATAAAGCTCCCACGCCCGCGCCAGCACCCAGACCACGAGCGGCGTCTGCTGCGGGTTCAGGAAATTCGCATACGACAGGTGGCTGAGGTATTTGCTCGTGTCGCCCGACGCATCGAACCATCCGCCATGCACGTCGCGTTCCGCCCCGTCGCCGACGCGCCGCGCCCGCCGATCCGCGCGATCCCAGATCCCCGACGACCGCTGGCTCTTGAAATAAAACAGCAGCTCCGAAACCAGATCGCGCCCGAACAGCCCTTCGCCGATGTCGAATCCCTCGCTCTGTCCCGCGCGCTCCGCCGTCGCCCAGCGCAACGCATATCGTCCCGCCGCGCGCACCGCGCTCACGTCCACCCGCCACCACGGCCCGACCGACCAACCGTCGACGCCGCCCGCAAACTCCGCCTCGCCGCGCCACACCTCATCGCCCGCCGGCAACGCGACGAGCGCGAGTTCGCGCCAAGCCGTCGAAGCCGGCGCCTCGATCAACAACACCTTCTCGTCCCCCGGCGCGTAGCCGACGTGGTTGAACAAAATTTTCATGAGTAAAATGTGGAAGGGGCTTTACGCCCCGACAACCCGCCGCCCCGTAGCACGGTCAACCTGACCGTGCTCTGCCGCCATCCGCGTTCAGATTGACCGCGCTACAACCACCACCCTCACCTTTCCTTCCATCCGAGCGCGGCCTCATCGCTCCTCCAGCGACGCCAGCGTCAGCATCAGCACCAGGTCCGCCTGGCCGCCGATCGTCGCCTCCTGACACATGAAATCCGTCTCGTTGTCGAAGAACACCGCCGCGGGCGTGTTGAAGCGGTGAAACGGATCGTCGTCCGCGATCTTGAAATAGCGGCGCAGCGACTCGTGCGTGGACCGATTGCCCGGCCCCTCCGACAGCGCCCCCGTGGGGAACTCGCCGAGCAGCCGATACGCCGGGCTGTAAAGTTTGCGCAGCGTGTTCGGCAGTTCTTCCGAAAATAAAAACGACACGCCCCAGTTGTTGCGCCCGAATGTATAATCGAGGATCGACGCAAACAGCGCCTCGCGCTCCACCGACGCGCCGAGCTGCCGCGACGCCATCTTCGCCGCGTTCGCCGCGCCGATCCAGCGATGCAGACTGCCCCACACGTAACGCGTCGGGAGCCCCCACGGCGCACCCGGCCCCGCCGCGCGCTCCACGTAACGCCGCGTCTCCTCGCGCAGCCGCTCGCCCGCCGCCGGGTCGTGCGGCGCGAGCGCCGCGTTCGCCAGCCAGTTCCAGTCATGCCAGCCCGCCTCGCGTCCCGCCGGCGGTGCAAACGCTTTCGCCTGCTCCAGAAAACGCGCCTCGCCGGTCAACGCGTGCAGCTCCATCGCCGCCAGCGCGAGTTGGTCCGCGTCGGTCGGGTCGTGATAAAAATCGTTCACCTGGTCGCGCTCGAACGCCGACGCGATCGTATCCGGTTTTTGCGCACGCGCATAAATCGCCCGCGCCCGCTCCGCGTAGCGCGCCGCGTCCTCCGCGCGCCCGATTTCGCCGAACGTCCGCGCACCGAGCGCCAGCGCCGCCGCGGCCGAGGCCATGTGCACCCGCGACAACGCGCACAACGCCGGCCGCCGCCCATCCAGCGCATCGTGCTCCGGCAGCCGCATCGGCTGGCTGTGATCCTGCGCATCGCCCACCTGGATCACAAAGGTGTCTGCATCCGGATGAATGCGCGCGAGAAACTCCAGCCCGTGCCGCGCCTCGTCGAGGACGTCGGGCAGGTCCGACGCGCTGTATGTTTTTCCAAACAGCGCCGGCGCGAGCCGATACGCCAGCAGCAGGTGATAAACCGTGTAAGCCTGGTTGAGCGTGAACTTGATCTGGTCGCCCGCGTCATACCAGCCGCCAAGCGCGTCCACCGTCCGCGCCGGCTCCGCCGGTTTCCACGCGCCGTTGGCCGGATCGTCGTCGGGCACGCGCACGAGCGCGCGCGCGTCTCCAGGATGCGAATACGCACGCAACAGCGCCTCGGGCGACCCCGAGCGCATCACGCGCAGGTGCCGCAGCGCCAGCGGCAGCAGGGGCGCATACGGCGCCTCCGCGATCCGCACGTCCGCCGGCGCCACGCCGGTGGCCGCGATCTCCAGCCGATAGGCACCGGGCGCGACGACCGTCGTGAAGTCGGCCGCATGGTTGAAGGCGAACGGCGTGTTGTCTCCCGCTGACGCCACGCTCGCGCCCAACACCCCGCGCGCGGCCTCGGCGCCGTCGTCACCGGCCCGCCGCAGCGTCCAGCCGACGCCGGCCAGGTCGCGCTCGCTCATCGCGATCGCGATTTTCGTTTGCGCCGGGCGATACCCGGCCTGGTTCCAGCGCAGGTGAATCTCATCTGCACGGAGCGCACCGGCCCCGGCGAACATCAGCGCCATGAGAACAAAACGTGTCGGCACCGGGCGAACTTGCGCGACCCCAAACCGCGCCGCAAGCCCGCGTCGCCGCCAGGAGAAGCTGGAGCCCGAAGCCTCACACCGAGCCACACATCGACTCGATGATCTCCGCGAACACCTGCGGGCGCGGATATTTCGTCATGAAACGCGCCACGCCGAGCTTTGCGGCGCGCTTGATGTCGGCGGGCTCGATCGCACTCGACAGCGCCACGACCGGCAGCTCCTTCAACGCCGGCTGCATGCGAATCCACTCCAGCGCCGTGAAGCCGTCGACCTTCGGCATGTTGATGTCGAGAAACAGCACGCACGGTTTGATCGCCGGCGGGGCAGAGCCGTTCTCGCACAAAGGCCGCAACAGCTCGATCAGTTCCTCGCCGTCGTTCACCGCCACGATCGGCCGCTTCACCCCGGCAAGGTTCAGAAAATGCCGCACCAGCGACAGGTCGTTGCGGTCGTCCTCCGCGATCAGGATCGAAGGCGTGTTCGGCGGTGTCACCACCGGCTCACTCCGCCACTCGTTCTTCTCCTCCTCCGTCGTCGCACACGCCACGACTTTCGCGATCAGCTCGGCGGGCGATGTCTTCAGCCCTCCCGCCAGCCGGAACAGCGTATCCAGCGAAATCATGCGCTCACCGCGTTCGATCTCGCCGATATACGTCAGGCTCAACTGCGCTTCGAAAGCGAGTTGCTGCTGGGTGAGGTTGTGTGCGGTTCTTTCCGCACGAAGCATCTGGCCGAAGTTCCGTTGTAATCGAGCGGCGCGGTCGGGCATTGCTCATCTTAACGGGAAATCCTCCGACCGTCTGCCAATCATAGTTAGCATTCGACCCTGCCCCGACCCTAGGCGGTTCCCTGATCCGAGGGAACCCATGTCCCGCGCATCGACCGCCTCCCCTACGAACTCATGCCAAAGGCGGTGGCGCAACATCCCCGACTGGGACCACTTCGACTGTATGAGTCCGGCGCGGCGGCCTGAGGGAGTGTCTGGGAATAGACTGTCATCGCGAGGTGCGCGAAGCGCGCCGTGGCGATCCAGCTGGATTGCTTCGTCGTCCCGCAGAGCGGAACTCCTCGCAATGAGAGAATTCCCAAACAGCGCTTAGGCCATAAATCGGCATGAGGCGCCGCGCCACGGTTCTCCACCCACGCGAGGGCGCCGCAGCTCCATCGCTCATCATCGAGGAAGGAGCCGCGAACGTCGTTCGCCACGCGCGACTCAGCTCGCCGGGCGCAGCTTCACGATCAGATCCTTTGCCTCGACCGTGTCGCCCGTCGCCGCGTTGACCTCGGCGACGATGCCGTCCGTCTGCGCGTAAACCGTCGTCTGCATCTTCATCGCTTCCATCATGAAGAGCTTGTCGCCCTTTGCGACCTTGGCGCCGACCGACGTCGACAACACCACGATCAAGCCCGGGATCGGCGCCGCGACCTGCATCGGGTCCGCCGGATCGACCTTCACGCGCGCCTTCGTCTTCGCCGCCACACTCTTGTCCGCGATGAACGCCTCGCGCGCGATGCCGTTGAGCTCGTAGCTGAGCGTGCGACGGCCGTCCTTGTCCGGCGCGCCGATCGAGACGAGCCGGATGATCAACACCTTGCCCTCCTCGATCTCGACGGAAATTTCCTCGCCGGGCTTCAACCCGTAGAAAAACGCCGGCGTCGGCAGCACACTCACGTCACCATACTCGCGCTGGTGCTTCACGAAATCCGCGAACACCGCCGGATACATCAGGTGCGAATACAACTCGTCGTCGGACGGCTCGTGTTTGAGCTTCTCCGCGAGTTCCTTTTTCAGCGCCGAGAGCTGAGCGTCTGGAGCGGAGAGCTTCTTTCCCGCTCTGGACTCCGCGCTCTTGGCTTTGGCCTTTGCGGCCGACGACGTCTCCGCGACATATTTCGCCTTCGCTTCCTTGAAGCGCTTCTCGCCGAGCACCGCGCGCCAGAGCGGCTCCGGCCAGCCGCCTTCCGGCCAGCCCAGCCCGCCGCTCAACATGTCCAGCACGCTCTCCGGAAACGGCGTCGCACCCGGCTCGAGGTTCACCACGTCCGCCGGCTTGATGCCTTTCGAAAACAGGAACAGCGCCATGTCGCCGACAACCTTCGACGACGGCGTCACCTTCACGATGTCGCCGAAGAGTTGATTCACCTCGGCATAAGTCCGCGCGATCTCCGGCCAGCGGTGCGACACGCCCATCGACGCCGCCTGCTCCTTGAGATTCGTGTATTGGCCGCCCGGCATCTCGTGCAGATAGACCTCCGCCGAGCCCGTCTTCGGCGCCGTGTCGAACGGCCGGTAAAACTCGCGCACGTGCTCCCAGTAGTCCGAAAACTCGTTCAACCGGTCGAGGTCCAGCCGCGTGTCGCGTGGCGTGTGCTGCAGCGCCGCCACGATCGAATTCAGATTCGGCTGCGACGTGCTGCCGCTCATCGCCGCGAGCGCGAGATCGACGACGTTCACGCCCGCATCGCTCGCGCGCAGGATCGACGCCGCCGCGATTCCACTCGTGTCGTGCGTGTGGAAATGGATCGGCAGCCCGACTTCCTCGCGCAGCGTCTTCACGAGCTTGTGCGCCGCCGACGGACGGCACAGCCCCGCCATGTCCTTGATCGCGAGGAAATGCGCGCCCATCCGCTCCAGCTCCTTCGCGAGCTTCACGTAGTATTGCAGCGAGAACTTGTCGCGCCGCTCGTCGAGGATGTCGCCCGTGTAGCAGATCGCCGCCTCGCAGACCGCATGGGTGTCCTGCACCGCCTCCATGCCGACGCGCAGATTCGGCAGGTAGTTCAACGAGTCGAAGATCCGGAAAATATCCATGCCGTTCGCCGCCGCGTGGCGCACGAAACCGGCAACGATGTGATCGGGATAATTCGTGTAGCCGACCGCGTTCGCACCGCGAAACAGCATCTGGAAACAGATGTTCGGCACGCGCGCGCGGAGCTGCCGCAGCCGCTCCCACGGATCCTCGTTGAGGAAGCGCATCGCCGTGTCGAACGTCGCGCCGCCCCACATCTCCAGCGAGAACAGCTCGGGCGCGCGATGCGCCACCGCGCTCGCCACCGCCAGCATGTCGTAGCTGCGCACGCGCGTCGCCATCAGCGATTGATGCGCGTCGCGGAACGTCGTGTCCGTCACGAGCAGCCGCTTCTGCTTCAGCGTCCACTCCGCGAATTTCTTCGGCCCGAGTTCGAGCAGCATCTGCCGCGTCCCGCGCGGCGCCTCGGCGTGCCCCGCCTCGGGCGGCACGACCGCGGGGAAGGATTTCTCCGGACGAAAACCCTTCGCGTGCGGATTGCCGTTCACCGTCACGTTGCCGATGAAATTCAGCAGCTTCGTCGCGCGATCGCGGCGCGGGCGGAACTTGAACAGCTCCGGCGAGGTATCGATCAGCATCGTCGTCGCCTGGCCGCTGCGGAACAACGGGTGCGCGATCACGTTTTCGAGAAACGGGATGTTCGTCTTCACGCCGCGGATCCGGAACTCGCTCAGCACGCGCCGCGCACGGTTCATCGCGATCTCGTAGCTCTGGCCGCTCGTGATGCACTTCACCAGGAGCGAGTCGTAAAACGGCGTGATCACCGCGCCCGCGAAACCCATTGCACCGTCCAGCCGCACGCCGAAACCGCCCGGCGAACGATACGCCAGCAGCCGGCCGTAGTCGGGGATGAACTTGTTTTCCGGATCCTCCGTCGTGATGCGGCACTGGATCGCGAAGCCGTTGCGCGGCACGTCCGCCTGCGCCGGCATGCCGACCTCCGCCGAGTGCAGCGCGTGGCCCTGCGCGATGAGAACCTGCGCGCGCACGAGATCGAGCCCGGTGATCACCTCGGTGACCGTATGCTCGACCTGGATACGCGGGTTCATCTCGATGAAGAACCACTCGTGGCGGTCGAGGTCGTAGAGGAATTCGATCGTGCCCGCGTTGTCGTATTTGATCGCGCGCGCCATCTTCGCCGCCGCCTCGCAGAGCTCGGCGACGACCTTTTCCGGCAGGCCGAAGCTCGGCGCGACCTCGACGACTTTCTGGTGCCGGCGCTGCACGGAGCAGTCGCGCTCGTGGAGATGGATGACGTTGCCGTGCTGGTCGCCGAGGATCTGCACCTCGATGTGCTTCGCGCGCGGAATGTATTTCTCGAGAAACACCGCGGGATTGCCGAACGCCCGCCCGGCCTCGCCCTGCGCCTCGTCGAGCAGCGACGCGAGATCCGCGGCCTTGTGCACGACGCGCATCCCGCGCCCGCCGCCGCCGAACGCCGCCTTGATGATCAGCGGAAACCCGATCGACTTCGCCGTCTTCAACGCCTCCTCGCGGTCCACGATCGGCTCCTCCGTGCCCGGCAGCACCGGCACGTCGATCTTCTTCGCCAGCGCGCGCGCCGCCGTCTTGTCGCCCATCATCTCGAGCAACTCGGGCCGCGGACCGACGAAAATGATGCCGGCCTTTTGACACGCCCGCGCGAACTCCGCGTTCTCCGAGAGAAAACCATAGCCCGGGTGAATCGCGTCGACGCCCTTTTCCTTTGCCACCGCGACGATGCTCTCGATGTCGAGATACGCCGCGACCGGCCCTTTGCCGTGGCCAACCTGATACGCCTCGTCGGCCTTGTAGCGGTGGATGCTCAACCGGTCCTCGTGCGCGAAGATCGCGACCGTGCGCAGCCCGAGTTCGGTGCCCGCGCGAAACACGCGGACGGCGATCTCGCTGCGGTTGGCAGCCATGAGTTTCTTGACGGGGCGAACGGTGACCGCGGGGGCGGACGTTTCGGAAGGAGCCATGGGAGGAAAGGGGGAAAAGGGGGATTTATGACGCAAGCCGCCGAACGCAACGGAAGAGTGCCGGTGGCGAGCAATTGCGCGGGCCAATCACGGTTCTGGGAGGTAGGAGCCTGCTTGCAGGCGATTGCGCGCATCGATCACGGACGACGCGTCACATCGCCTGCAAGCAGGCTCCTACCCCCGGGCGATATCTTCGACGACCGCCTCCACCCCCGCGCGTATTGTCATATAATGTATGATAATCCCGTGAACCTCGCTCAAGCGGTTGGCGCCTTGACGGTGCGTTCGCCGAGGCACTCCGGCGAACCGCGCGCCAAATCGCGGCAGATTTGCGGTCGCCGCTCGTAGATCGCGCAAAAATAGTCCGCCGCGCCGTTCGCGTCGCCCGGCTCCCGTCGGATCTCCAGCGCCGCGCAATGCCCGTCCCGCATCCGCATGAACGCCCGATGTCCGATGAAGTGCGCCATCGCCTCCGCGCGTTCGCCGAGCCGCGCCCAATCGTCGCCCGTCACGCGCACGTAGGCGACCGCCGGAGAGAAACAACACACACCGCAACGCCGACAATCCGCCGGAGCATTCATGTTGAAGTGTGGGAGGGGCTTTACGCCCCGACTCGCGCAGCATCGGCCAACTCGCCGCACATTCGGGGC
>JAEYYL010000289.1 GCA_023430825.1 Verrucomicrobiota bacterium
GCTAGGAGTCTGTCGGACTTAGAAAATGAAGGCCATCTGGCATCGATTATTCGCGATAAAAAGGTCCCGTGAGATCGAATATGCATCTATAAACGCCTTTGTGCGCCTAAGTCCGACAGACTCCTAGTTTGGTTACTTCATTAACCTGAAAGGAGTCAGGCTTGTTGCGCCCGCCAAATCCGGTAGCGGTTGGTCATGCGCACGTTTTTCACCCCTTTGCTGTGTGTGGTCGCGCTCTCCTCATTCGCGTCTGCCTCTGATTCGTCGCCCATCGTCTCGCATCTCACCTGCGAAGGTTTGGACGCGCCGACGCTCGTCGATGTCACTGCACCGCGACTTTCCTGGCGCATCGAATCGCCGCATCGCGGCGCTCGCCAAACCGCCTATCAACTCCGCATCGCCGAACTCAGTCCCGACGGCGCCGCAGCGTTGTCGCAAATCGAAACGGCTCGCATCGTGTCCGACCAATCCCAGTGGGTCACTGCCCTCGATTTCGCCGCCAAACCGAAGACGCGGTATCGCTGGCAAGTCCGCGTCTGGCTCGTGCACGATGCCCACGCCACCAACGCTTCCGCTGCCGAATCCGATCTCGGCTGGAGCGCTCCCGCGCACTTCGAAACCGGTCTGCTCGGCACCGCCTGGCCGCGCGCCGCTGCCTGGATCAGCGACGGCACTCCCACACCTTTAGGCACCGCCGTTCACGCGCGCTACCTTCGCGGCGAATTCGACGTCGCCGAGAAACCCACCAAAGCCCGCCTCTACTTCTCCGCGTTCGGCCTCGTCGAACCTTGGCTCAACGGCCGCAAAGTGGGCGAAAACGATTTCTTCACCCCCGGTTGGCCCGACTACCGCGACCGCACCTACTACGTCGCCTACGACGTCACCGACCGCATTCAACCCGGCCGCAACGTCCTCGGCCTCATCCTCGCCGACGGCTGGTTCAGCAGCACCTTGATGGCCGGCACGCAATTCGGCACGCAACCGCTCGCGTCCGCGTTCATCGAACTCACCGACGCCTCCGGAAGAATCACCACCGTCGCCACCAATAAAGCCTGGCAAGCCGCCGAAGGCCCCATTCGAGCCCAAGGCATTTACTTCGGCGAAACCTTCGACGCTCGCCGCGACGATCCGCATTGGAGCTCGCCGCATCACACCTCCGCCTGGTCGTGGCGCCCTGTTCAACTTCACGGTGCGTCCACCGCCGTCCGGGCGATCACCGCGCACTTCGCGCCGCCCGTTCGCCGCATCGAGGAACTCAAACCCATCTCGCGTCGCGAAATGTCCCCCGGCGTTTTCCTCTACGACCTCGGCCAAAATATGGTCGGCTGGGTGCGACTGAAAGTGCAGGCGTCCGCCGGCCGCGAGATCCGCGTGCGCTTCGTCGAAATGCTGGAGGCCGATGGCACACCCCACCGGCTCAATCTTCGCAGCGCTCGCGCCGAGGCGTTCTACACCGCCCGCGGTTCCGACACACCTGAAATCTGGGAGCCTCGTTTCTCCTTCTTCGGCTTCCGTTACGTCGAACTTCACGGCGTCGAAAACCCTGCCGACGATGCCATCACCGGCATCGTGCTGCATTCCGATCTCCCGCGCATTGGCACGTTCGAGTCGTCGAACCCGCTTCTGAATCAACTCTACGCCAACACGGTTTGGGGCCAAAAGGGCAATTTCCTCGAAGTTCCCACCGATTGCCCGCAACGCGACGAACGCCTCGGCTGGACCGGCGACGCCCAAGTCTTCGCCAACACCGCCCTCTACAATTTCGCCAGCCACGCGTTCTACCGCCAATGGCTCATCGCCCTGCGCGATGGCTATCGCGACGAACCCGGCGGCCTCAGCGGTTTCCCCGACGTCGCGCCCGACACGGGCCTTCGTTACGGCAGCGCCGGCTGGGGCGACGCCGCCGTGATCACCCCCTACATCACGTGGCTACAAACCGGCGATCGCCGCATCCTCGAGGAAAACTTCGACGCCATGCAGCACTGGGTCGACGCCCAGGCGCGCGATTGGCCCGACGGCATTCGCCGCAGCGCTCGCAGCTACGGCGACTGGCTCGCGCCCGGCTACAAACCGCACGATGCGCCCACGCCCTACGTGCTGATCGCGACCGCCTATTTCGCGCGCACCGCCGATCTCACCGCGCGCGTCGCCACCGAACTCGGCCGCACCAACGCCGCCCAACGCAACCGCGCCCTCTTCGAAAAAATCAAAGCCGCCTTCCGCCGCGAATTCATCGCCGACGACGGCAAGATCACCAGCGACGAACAAACCGCCTACCTCCTCGCGTTCGGCTTCAACCTCGTTCCCGACGACCTGCGCCCCGCCGTCGCCGCGCACCTCGAACGCACGTTCGCCGAAAAGAACCACCACCTCGCCACCGGCTTCCTCGGCACGCCGCTCATCGCCCCCGTTCTTACCGAACTCAACCGCACCGATCTCGTTTACCGCGTCCTCCTCCAGGAAACCTATCCCGGCTGGCTCTTCAGCGTGAAAAACGGCGCCACCACCATCTGGGAACGCTGGGACAGTTGGACGCCCGAACACGGCTTCAACTCCGAAGGCATGAACTCCTTCAACCACTACGCCTACGGTTCCGTGATCGAATGGTTCTACGACACCATCGCCGGGCTAAAACCCGACGCCGCCGCTCCCGGCTGGAAACATTTCCGCATCGCCCCCCAACCCGGCGGTGGCCTCACCTTCGCCAAAGCCACCCTCGAAACACCCTACGGTCCCGCCGCGTCCGACTGGAGAATCGTGAACGACCATTTCGAACTCACCGCCACGATCCCGCCCAACACCACCGCCGAGATCGTGCTTCCCTCCGCCGACCTCTCATCGGCCACCGAATCCAACCAGCCGCTCCCATCGCTCTCCGCTAAAGATCTCCGCGTCACTGAAAACCGAATACACCTCACCCTCCCCGCCGGCACTTACCACTTCCGCATCCCCCAGTAGGGCGGGCTTCAGCCCGCTCCTAAACTGTGGGCGGGGCATCACGCTTGTCTCCCCGCCCATTAAGCCCTCGCCTCTCCGCTCCCTCCGCGTGCTCGTAAACCCAGCTAGCCCTTTCACTCACACCGCAGCGCCACCATCGGATCCACCTTCGCCGCCCGCCGCGCCGGCAGCCAGCACGCGAGCACGGCCACGCCGGTCAGCACGATCATCACAAACACAAGTGTCGCCGGATCGTGAGGCTCCACCTCGAAAAGAAACGTGCGCAACACCCGCGCTCCGCCGATCGATCCCGCCACGCCTACGACCACTCCCGCGGCAACCCACGCGCCCACCTGCTTCACGATCAACCGGACCACGTTCCCGCGTTGCGCGCCAAGCGCCATGCGCACCCCGATTTCATGCGTCCGCTGGCTCACCGTGTAGCCGACGACACCGTAGATCCCCATGATCGCGAGCAGCAACGCAAGCCCCCCGAAGATCACACAAATAATCGTGCTGAACCGAAAGCGAGCGATCGAGTAGTCGACGCCATCACTCAAACGAAACATCCGCGTTAGCGGCATGTTCGGATCGATCGTCCGAATGATCGAGCGAAGCGCCGCCGCGAGATCCGTCTGCTCGCCGGACACACGCACCACCAGCATCAAGTTTCGCGGCGTCGGATTCTGCGCGAAAGGTTCATAGACATAACCACGTGCGGGGCCGATCGTGTCGGACGCCGGTCCCCATTGTTTGACTTCGCCAACTACACCCACCACTTCCCGCCACGCCTCCGGCCCGTTCGTCAAACTCACCCGCTGCCCAATCGGATCTTCCCCCGGGAAACATTTTTCCGCCAACGCCGCACTCAATATCGCCACGCGCGACGCCTCCGCCGTGTCGCGTTCCGAGAAGTTTCGCCCCCGCCGCAGCGAAATCCCCATCGCCTCGAAATACTCCGGCGTGATCGCCGCATAAGTCGCTCCCCGCGGACGCGCGTTCGGATCAACCGCTTTCCCTTCCGCTTTTACGCCCGTGCCCAGACTCCCGAAAATCGGCATGCCACTCGTGAAGGCCGCCGCTTTCACACTCGGCAGCGTCGCGAGCCGCTCGCTCACCGCCGCAGCAAACGCCCGCCGTTGCTCCGCCTCGCCATACGCCTTCCCCGAGAGTTCCAGCCGATTCGCGAAAATCCCCTCCGCCTCGAATCCCAACTCCACGCGCTGCAACCTCACGAAACTGTGAATCAAAAGCCCGGCGCCCGTGAGGAGCATCAAAGCCAGCGCAACTTCCGCCACCACAAACGCACCGCGAACCCGCCGCGGACGCGACCCATCCGCCGACCCCCGCGCGCTGCGGAGCCCCTCAATCGGATCCACCCTCGATCCTTGGGCCGCCGGCACGAAACCGAAAAGAAGTCCCGTCAACACGCTGATCGCCCCCGCAAATCCGAGTGCGTAAACATCGAGTGAGATCTCCCCCGCGCGCGGCAGATTTCCCGTCAAGGGTTTCATCAACGCCAGACTCCCGTAGCCGATCGCCGTGCCGAGCGAACCGCCCAGCAGCGCCAACAGCACGCTCTCGCACAACAACTGCCGCACGACCCGTCCCCGACTTGCTCCCAGCGCGATGCGCATCGCGAACTCCTTCCGTCGCGCCCCCGCGCGCAAGAGCAGCAGGTTCGCAATGTTCACGCACGCGATCAGCAGCAGACATGCCACCGCGCCCAACAGGATGACGAGCAGTGTATCCGCGCCGAACATACCGTAGTTGCTGCGCCGCACCACATCGTCCCGCAGCGGCACCAACTCGACTCTCAACCCTCTCTGATTCGCCGGCGCCGCCGCATCCATCGAACGCCCGATCGTCTCCGCCTCCGCCGCGGCCTGCTCGAACGTCACGCCGTCCCGCAGCCGCGCGATCACGTTCGCCGCATCCTGATAACTGCGATTTTCCCGCTCGCCCGCCGTGTCCGCCACCGGAGCGAAAACGCCCGCGCTCATATCGAGCTGCTCGTTCGCCGGCAGCACGCCGATGACCGTGAAGACGTCATCGTTCAGCCGCAGCGTTCGACCAATCACCGTCTCGTCCCGCGCAAACTTGTTTCCCCACAACCAGTGGCTCAGCACAATCACGTTCTCCCGCCCCGCAGTCTCCTCGTCGGCCTGAAACGTGCGCCCGAGACTCGCCTGAACTCCCAACGTCGCGAAGTAGTTCCACGTCACCTTCAGCAAATTGACTCTTTCCGGATCTCCTTCGCCGATGAGATTCGCGACACCCCACCGCGCCGCCGCCACGCTCGCGAAGCTCGTCGCTTCTTCCGCCCAACGATAATACGACGCCCACGCAGTCCCGCCGGGAGAAAAGTCCGGCGGATACGTTTCGTGAATCGCCACCAGCCGATCCGACTCCGCAAAATCCAACGGCTGGATCAGCACGCTGTTGACGATGCTGAAAATCGCCGTCGTCGCACCGATACCAATCCCCAGCGTGAGAACCGCCACGCACATGAACCCTGGAGCACGCCGAAATTGCCGCACCGCATAGCGCACATCCTGAAACACCTGCTCCAACCACACCCACCCGCGCTGCTCCCGACAAATCTCCTTCACCTGCTCGATTCCCCCAAATTCCCTTCGCGCCGCAAACCGCGCCTCGGCCTCACTCATCCCCGCCGCCCGATTCCGCTCCGCCAACATCTCGAGATGCCCCCGCATCTCCTCGTTCATCTCGGCCTCGAGTTTTCTTCTACGGAAGAGCGAACGAATTCTGCGGAGCGGGTTCATGGGAGTCATCGTGAAACGGATAGTCCGCCATCGAGGAACGGTCATTGATCGGAGCGTGTGCCTGGAAATTTCAAGATGCCCGATGACCGATGTCCGTTTTAAAGATTCCCCTGCGCCTCACTCACACCGCAGCGCCACCATCGGATCCACCTTCGCCGCCCGTCGCGCCGGCAGCCAGCACGCCAGAAACGCCACGCTCAGCAGCAGCAGCGTAACGCCGCCAATCGCCAGCGGATCGCCCGGTGTCACATCGAACAGCCAGCTCCGCAGCAGGCGCGTCAGATAAAACGCCACCCCTAGCCCCGCCGCGATGCCGGCGCCGGTTTTCCACAGCCCTTGCCGCAGAATCATTCCCACAATCTGCCCGCGAGTCGCGCCGATCGCCCCGCGAATGCCAATCTCCCGCGTGCGCTGCGACACGTCATACGCCAGCACGCCATAAAGCCCCACACCCGCCAGCAGCACCGCGAGCGCAGCAAATGCGGAAATGAGCAACGTAATCCCCCGACGCGCCATCATCATGCTGTCGAGCCCTTCCTCAATCGTCGCCACATCATACAGCGGCAACGCCGGATCTATACTACGAAGCTTCCGCCGAATCTCGAGCAGCAGATCACCCTGCGGCCGCGCCGAACGCACCACGAACGTAAATCCGCCCGACGGCCATTGCACCAGCGGCACGAACACCAGTGGCATCCCATCACGACCTTCGAGTCCCATCAGTTCCGGCCGGCGCACCACGCCAGCGATCCTAATCCACGGCTGCCCTTCCGGAGGCGCATGCGCACCGAGCACCAATTCCTGCCCGACTGCGCTCGTTCCAGGAAAATAGCGCCGTGCAAAAAGGTCATCGACCACCGCCACCGGCGCGCGCCGCGGATCGTCCGTGTAAGTGAAACCGCTGCCTTCCAGCAGTGTGATGCGCATCGTGCCGAAGAACTCCGGCGACACCGGGTTCATCGCCACCAGTGGTCGGTTCTCTCCCGTATTCATCGTTCCATTACGCAAGAGCAACGGCTGCGGCCGAAACGTGGGCGACAGCGCGTAATCGATCAGCAGCGCCGCGTGCTCCACTCCGGGGATTTCCTTCAACCCTTCGATGATCCTGCGCTGCAACGCCACGTTTTGTTCCGGCTTCTCGTAGCCTTTCGGGACCGCGACCCGCCCCTGCAGCAGATTGGAAGTTTCGAAACCCGGATCGATCGCAAGCACGTGCGCAAAACTTCGTCCCAACAACCCCGCCCCAACCAGCAGCACCAGCGCTATCGCCACCTGCGCCATCACCAGAGTTCCGCCGAAAATGCGCACGCGCGCGCCCGCCGACGCGTTTCGCGATTCACCGAGCTTCAAGCCTCTGCGCCATACCAACGCGAACGGCACCACGCCCATCAGCACCGCCAACCCCGCCGAAATGCCCGCCACCATTCCGATCGCGGCCGGTTCCATTTTCACCGGGCTCGCCGTGATCGCGACCAGCGGCAGATACGCATTAATGACGCGCAACGTCGCCCACGCCAAACCGGTCCCCAACGCCACCGCCACCATCGTCAGCAGCAAGCTTTCCGATAACAACTGCCTCAGCAGCGTCGCCCTTCCGGCGCCAAGCGCATGTCGGATCGCCAACTCGGCTCGCTTGCTGTTCGCTCGCGCCAACGTGAGGTTCAACACGTTCACCACCCCGATGAGCAGCACCAACGCCGCGCCCACCTGCAGCAACGAAAGCGGTCTTTGCACGGCACCGGCGACTTTCGAACCGAGAGGTTCGATCGCCATCCTATGCCCAGACGACTTGAAGTGGGCACGCATCTGCGCCGGCCCATAGCTGGCGAGGAAACCACCGTCGATGGCGTTGAGTTGTTCCAGCGCGGCCGAGCGCGAAACTCCAGGTTTCAGTCGGCCAAAAAGCGTTGTCCTTCCCCGGTAGCGCGCTCCCAACGGATCGACTTCCTCGGGCCGCGGTTCGAATGGTTTGAAAAATCGCGTGTAAGGATCGAGTCCTTCAACGCGGCGCGGCGCCACGCCGATGATCGTCAACGGCTCGCCACCCAACCGCACCTCACGTCCGATCACCGCCGCGTCAGCATCGAAATGCGCTTCCCAAAAGCTTTGGGTCAGCACGACGACCTGATCGCGCCCCTGCGCATCCTCTTCCGCGGTTCCAAAACGTCCCAACAGCGGCTTCATTCCGAAAAAGTCGAAGAACCCCGCATTGACGCGCATCCCTGCCAGCCGCCGCGGGCTGCCGTCTTCGTCGATCGTCGTGCCCGCGTATTGCATGATCGCGAAATCCTCGAAGAGATCCGCGTTGTCCCTGAAATCCCGATACTGCGGCACGCTCGATTCCTGCCGGCTCCGCCCGCCGCCCATCTTTTCAAACGCATTGTAAACCTGCACGATCCGCTCCGGCTCGTGAAACGGCGGCGACTTGAGCACGAGCGCGTAGAGTGCGGTGAAAATCGCTGTGTTGGGTCCAAGACACAGCGCCAGCGTCGCGATCACCGCTGCACTGAACAGGGGCGCGCGTCGCAGCGACCGCGCCGCGAACCGAAAGTCGCGAATTACATTCTCGACCCCCGGCCACCTCCGCTGCTCCCGACAAATCTCCTTCACCTGCTCCACCCCTCCAAACTCCCGCCGCGCCGCAAACCGCGCCTCATCCTCGCTCATTCCCGCCGAGATATATTTTTCCGTCTGCAACTCCAGATGCAGCCGCATCTCCTCGGCCATTTCGCTCTCCGCCGTCCGGCGAAACACCAGTGTTCGCAGTTTCGACCTGATGCTCATGCCGAGATAGGATCGCTTCCGTTTCGCTCACGCGAATCGACGCGTTGCCGAGATCGGCGGCTTCGCGCTGTTCGTCGCGGCCGCAGGCGAGTCGAACGAGTTAAACTGTGCTCGAACCGTCGACATCTCCTCCTGCCATTGCGCAAAGAGTCGCACCACGGCTTTGCGTATACGCTGGCGGCGGGTTTCCGGCAGCTTGGCGGCAGAAATCCAACTCAGATACTCCGCTTGCGGCACATACGCACTCTCCACGAAATACCCAGCGAGCCCGCTTTGGCGTAGCGCCCTCAGGAAATCAGGTGGAATCGCGTTCATGATCGAAGCGGGCTCACGCGTTCCCCAGCACCAGATTGATCGCTGTCGAGAGCTTCGCCCAACTCTGCTGCTCCGTCTGCAACTGCTTCTTTCCCGACGCGGTCAGCGAGTAAAACTTCGCCTTACGGTTGTTGTCCGAAACACCCCACTCCGACTTGATCCAGCCCTGGTCCTCCAACCGATAGAGCGCCGGATACAGCGAACCCTGCTCCACCGTCAGCATGTCCTTCGACATCTGCTGAATCCTCAGCGCCACGCCGAAGCCATGCATCGGCTCGTGCTGCAGCGCTTTCAAAATCAGCAGGTCCAACGTCCCCTGCAACAAATCCGCCTTCGAGTTCGCCATGATGTTCTCCCCTAGATTTCCTAGGAGAGAGCCGCGGCTTCCCTAGAATGTCAAGGCGAGCGTCGCCCCCTGACCGTTTTCCCTCCCAAAACGCTGCGAACATTAAGATGTCGCATATGCGACATCTTAATGTTCGCGACCGACGCGACACTCGCACGGAAATCTCGTTTGCGAATCTCGCTCGAAACGGGAGGCTTCCCGTCGCATGACCGCCACCCCGCGCTCCGTGTCTCTGCTCCTCGCCCTTTTCGCCGGCACACTGGCCGCCGCCGATCTCCAGCCGTTTCGCATGCCGTGGAACGACGCCAGTCCCGGCCTCACCAGCCTGCAGGCCTGGCAGCCCGCCGCTGCCGGCGACGAAGGTTGGGTCAATGTCACGCCCGAAGGCCGCTATCAGGTCAACGCCCGCCCCATCCGTTTTCTCGGCGTCAACGTCACCTCCGCCGACTGTTTCCCGTCGCACGACAACGCCGACGGCCACGCCGCGCGCCTCGCGAAGTTCGGCTTCAACGCCGTCCGCTTTCACCACATGGAGGCGCCCTGGGACAAGGCCAACGTGCTGGTCGATTACGCCGCCGGCAACTCCCGCACGCTCTCCCCCGCGCGCCTCGATCGCCTGCACTACTTCATCGCGCAACTCGCCGCGCACGGGATCTACACGAACATCAATCTCCTCGTTTCGCGCGAATTTCAGCCCGCCGACGGCCTCGGCCCGGAGATCGCCCAGCTCGGCTGGAAGGATCAGCACGTCCTCGGCTTCTTCATGGACGAAGCGCTGTCCTTGCATCGCGAATACGCCACGCAGCTTCTCACCGCGCCGAACCCGCACCGCGGCGGCCGCACGCTGGCCGACGATCCGGCCGTGGCCTTCGTCGAGATCATGAACGAAAACGGCCTCCTCCAGAAATGGTATGAGGGCGTGCTCGACACCCTGCCCGCGCCCTACCGGCAGGCGCTCCAGACGAAATGGAACGTGTGGTTGAAAACCCGATACGCGTCGACCTCCGCCCTCTTGACCGCCTGGGGCGCCACCGACCAACCGCTCGGCCCGAACCGCCTTCTCAATGGCAACTTTGCCAGCGGCGCCGCCTCCTGGAACCTCGAGCGCCACGGCGGCGCCGTCGCCAGCGCGACCGCCACCGCCGATTTCACCGGCGGCGCGCCCTCGCTGCGCATCGACGTCACCACCGCCGGCGCGGCCAACTGGCACGTGCAATTCATCCAGGGCAACCTCTCGCTCGAAGCCGGCAAGACCTACACGCTGAGCTTCTCGGCGAAAGCGGCCGCCGCGACTCCGCTCTCCGCAACGCTCACGCGCACCGGCCCGTCCGACTATTCCGCCGTTCACCCGTCGCTCAGCGCCACCCTCGGCACCACGTGGCAGCGCTACACCACCACGTTCCAGGCGTCGGCCACCGAGCCGAGCGTGCGCCTCGTCTTCAACGGCTTTGGTGACCGTCTCGCCACCGTCACCCTGGCCGATGTCGTTTTTCAGGAAGGCGGCACGATGGGCGCCCTCCCGGCCGGCACCAGCCTCGAGGCCGGCACCATCCCGAATGTCCTCCGCAATCCGACCTCCGGCCACGCCACCGCCGGCCAGCTTCGCGACTGGATCGCGTATGTGTTCGCCGCCGAAAAAACCTACTGGGACACGATGTATGCCCACATCAAGCACACGCTCGGCTACCGCGGGATCGTCTGGGCCACGATCGTCTCGAACAGCCCGCCCAACCCACAGATCGCGATGGATGCGATGGACTCTCATTCATACTGGCAGCATCCGCAGTTCCTCGCCGGCCTCGATTGGGACCCGGACCTCTGGACCGTCGGCAACGTTTCGATGGTCAACTCCCCCGCGTCGAACACGCTCACTGGCATCGCCCGCCAGCGCGTCGAAGGCGTGCCGCACAACGTCACCGAGTATCAACACTCCTCGCCCAACACCTACGCCAGCGAAACGCCGCTCCTCGCCGCCGCCTATGGCGCGCTGCAGGATTGGGACAGTCTCTGGATGTTCGAATACAAGACGGGGCCGTCGGAATACGTCACCGGCCATTTCGATCACGGCGGCCACGCGGGAAAAATGGCGAACAACCTCATCGCCGCCGCGCTCTTCCGCCGCGGCGACGTCGCACCGGCGAATCTCGCCTACATCCTGCCGCTCACGCCCGCAAAGGAGATCGAACTCGCCCGCACGCGCGGCGGTGCGTGGTCGATCGCCGACGGCGCCCAGCTCGACGTCCCCGGCAATCTCGCTTTTCAGAGCCGACTTTCGCTCAGCATCGGCGACGACGCTACCGGCCTCGTCCAGCCGCCGGCTGCGCCCGCCGGGGATATCATTATTTCGGATACATCCGAGCTGCGCTGGGACACCTCGCTCCCCGGCAAGGGCATCGTCACCGTCGACACCGCGCGCAGCAAAGCCGTCATTGGCTTCACCGGCGCACGCACGTTCGATCTCGGCGGCGTCCGCATCGCCCCGGGCCCGACCCGTCAGGACTGGAACACGATCGCGCTCACGCTGCTCGAAGGGCTCGCGTTCACCCACGCCTCCGGCGGCCGCGGCGTGATCGTCGCCACCGGTGACCAGGAGAACACCGGTCAGGTCTGGAAAGACGCCAGCCGCACCTCCGTCGGCACGCGGTGGGGCTCCGCGCCGACCTTGATCGAGGTCGTCCCCGCCACGATCACCCTGCCGGTCTCGCCTGCGCGCGTCACCGCCTGGGCGCTCGATGCCACGGGCAGCCGCGCGAGCGCGCTCGTGATTCGCGATCACGGTGGCCTCGCGCAGTTCGACCTCGGGCAGAACGGCGCCACGCTCTGGTATGAATTCGCCATCGAACCCGAAGGCAGCGCCGAGCCGGCGTTCACCCGCGAGCCGTCCGCCGTGACCGCAGCGGCCGGCATGAGCGCAACCCTCACGGTTGACGTCGACGCCGCACCGGCGCCGACCCTCGCGTGGACGCGCAACGGCAGCGCGCTCGCCGGCGAAACCGCGCCGAGCCTGACATTCGCGAATCTTCAACCCGCCGACACCGGTCTCTATCGCGCGTTCGCGACCAACGCCGCCGGCACGAGCACGAGCGAGTTAGCCATCCTGGGCGTTACGTCGGGCGAGAAGGTCATTGGCGACGGCCGGGAGTTGACGCCCACCGACATCGTTCACCCCAACGGCAACGTCTTCGACCAGGTGCTACTCACCGGCGTGGCGGAAGCGATTACGGCGGACTACGCACAAGGTCAGGTCACACGCACCTCGTTCATCGATCTCGACGGCGACATCGTGCAGGTCGAGTTCAGCGGCCCCGGCACGCTCGCGCTCGTGCTCGAAAACGCCACCGATCCCGCGCCGCCCGTCCTCTACCATCAGCCGAACGTATCCTATATGAAAGGACACGCCGGCATCGTGATCACCGGCGCCGACGAGCGCACGAATGTCTCCGTCTTCACCGTCGGTCGCGCCACCGCCGTCGATCCCTCCGGCAGTTTCAACCTCCTTCAACCGATCAGCGCGACCAACGATCCCGCCAACAATGGCAGTCCTCTCTTCGAAGGCCACGCCAACACCGCCTACGACGGCATCGCCGACCTCGCGTTCATCGCGATCTCGAGCACCAACGGAAGGTTCGGCGGCGTGCGCACGTCGAACGCGCACTACTTCGCGGCGAAAGGGCTCACCGGACTTTACGCGCCGGGCGTCACGTTCCTCGGACCCGTTTTCGTGGGCGACATCGTCGCCGACGCCGAGGCCACGCCCGCGCTCCTCCTCGGTTCCGCCGCCGACGTGCGCATCACCGGCGGCGACCTGCTGCAGGCCAACGGCGCCGCCGTGCAGGTCCGCGGATTCACGCAGTTGAAATTCACCGCCGGCAGCGACTCGCATGGCCATTCGCTTCCCGCGCAGGCAAATCGCGCGATCTATATCCGGGACGGAGTCGATGTGACGGCGCAGCTCGTGACGAATCCAGCTCCTTAGGCATTTTCACGAAAACCATATTCGTTCCTGAACGGGAGGCAGGAGCCTGCGCGATTCGGTGTGCGACCGATCAACATCGCCTGCCGGCAGGCTCTACAACCGCCTACAAACTTATTGGAACTGCCGTAGCGGAATCGGTTTTGAGCCGCCTACGGCTTCACAGTGGAGGATGCGCGGGCCGGCAATCATGCCGGCCAGACATCATCACCATCGATACCTCCACCATGAAACAGATCACCAAAAGTCAGTTCGTCGCCCTCCTCGACGCCGCCGGCATCACCGACGCGCAGAAACGGGCGTTTCACGCCGCGTTCGAGCAGCAGCATCCCGAAGCTCACGAGAGCTTCCTCGCCTCCCTCGGCATCGCGCCGCCGGAAATCGCGCAGATTCGCGCCGGATCTCGCCACGGCTGATCGAGTCCGCCAGCGTGACGGCCGCGCCCCCCGCGTCTCCACGCTGGCGTTTTCAGCCATGCTTCCCATCAGCCAAATCGGCCGCAAATTCGGGCTCTCCCGCAGCACGCTCCTCTACTACGACCGGTTGAATCTGGTGCGGCCCACCTATCGCACCGCCGCCGGTTACCGGCTTTACTCCAGCGCCGACGAAGCCCGGCTCAAGCAGGTCTGCCGTTACCGCAAAACCGGGCTGCCACTCTCCGAAATCCGGCGATTGCTGAACGACGAGGACCACGCCCGACCCGCCGTCGACGCGGCGTTACACACGCGCCTCACCGAATTGAATCACGAGATCGCCGCGCTGCGCCGGCAGCAGCAGGTCGTGCTCAAGCTGCTCGCCGGCCGCGGCCGCTCCCCAGGCAAACTGGCGCGGGCCATGACCAAGGAAAAATGGGTCGCGCTGCTTCGTTCCACCGGTCTGAACGATCGCGAAATGGAGCAATGGCACGCCGCCTTCGAGCGCCAGTCGCCGCTCGCCCATCAGGACTTCCTGGAGTCGCTCGGTCTGGCCGACACTGAAATCAGCCGGATTCGCCAGCGTAGTGCCCGCGTCACTACGCCAAATAAGAAACGCGGAGGCGCTCGCCTCCGCGTTTGAAATCCAAAGCAGCGCGTGCCGCTCAGCTCGCCGCGACGGCAGCGTTGATCAGCTCGACGAAGCTCCGCGCTTCCAGGCTGGCGCCGCCGATGAGGCCGCCGTCGATGTCCTTTTGCGCGAGCAGCTCAGGCGCGTTCGACGGCTTCATCGAACCGCCATAAAGAATCCGCACTTTCTGCGCGACGGGCTCGGTGAAGAGCTTCGTCAACAAACCGCGGATGAACGCGTGCACTTCCTGCGCCTGGTCCGTCGTCGCCACCTTGCCGGTGCCGATCGCCCAGACCGGTTCGTAAGCGATCACCACCGTCGGCGCCTGGTCCTTGCTCACGCCCTCGAGGCCCGCCTCGAGCTGCGTCTGCACGACCTTCAGCGTCGCGCCGCTTTCGCGCTCGGCGAGCGTTTCGCCGACGCAGAGGATCGGCTTCAGCTGGTTCTTCAGCGCGGCGATGACCTTCTGGTTGATGAAGGCATCCGACTCGCCGAAATACGCGCGACGCTCGCTGTGGCCGAGGATCACGTGCGTGGCGAAGATCGCGCGCAGCATCGGCGCGGAAATCTCGCCGGTGAACGCGCCGCTCGCTTCGGGGTGCATGTTCTGCGCCCCGAGTTTGACCGACGAGCCTTCGAGCGCCTTGCCGGCGGACTCGAGCGAGGTGAAGGGCGGACAGACGACGATGTCGACGTCGTTGATCTTGCCGGCGGCGGCGACGATCTCCGTCACGAGCGCGGAGGCGTCGGTCGACGTCTTGTTCATCTTCCAATTCCCGGCGATGAGTTTTTTGCGTGGTGTCATGGCGTGGTGGCTGAAGTTTCGAGTTCGGAGTTTTGAGTTTCGAGTAGAGCAGCTTCGTCTCGGGATTCCGCCGGGCCAACCCGAAACGCGGAACCCCGAACTCGAAACCGCGAGCGCGTCAGCTCTCGAGGAAAGCGACGCCGGGCAGCACTTTGCCTTCCAAAAACTCCAGGCTGGCGCCGCCGCCGGTGGAGCAATGCGTGACTTTCTTCGCGACGCCGAATTTCTTCGCCGCCGTGGCCGTGTCGCCGCCGCCGACGATCGTCGTCGCGCCTTTCGCGGTCGCCTCGGCGATCGCGTCGGCCATCGCCTTCGTCGCGCCGGCGAACTTGTCGAATTCGAACACGCCCGCCGGACCGTTCCAGACGATCGTCTTCGAATCGAGGATCGCCTTGCGATAGAGTTCGATCGACTTCGGACCGGCATCGAGGCCCTGCCAGCCGTCGGGAATGCCCGTCGAGTCGTCGACGTTCTGCGTGTTGGCATTCGGGTCGAACTTGTCGGCCGCGATGTAGTCGACCGGGAAAATCAGCTCGACGTTGCGGCTCTTCGCCTCGTCGACGAGCTGCTGCACGATCTTCGCGCCTTCCGGATCGAAGAGGCTGTCGCCGATTTTCTTTCCTTCGACGACCTTCTTGAACGTGTAAGCCATGCCGCCGCCGATGATGATCTTGTTGGCTTTCGAGAGCAGGTTTTTGATCAGCGGGATCTTGTCGGCGATCTTCGCGCCGCCGAGAATCGCGAGCAGCGGGCGGTCCGGACTTTCGAGCACCTTCGCGAACGCCTTCAACTCGGCCTCCATCAGGAAACCGGCGGCTTTCTGCGGCAGGTTCACGCCGACGATCGACGAGTGCGCGCGGTGCGCGGTGCCGAAGGCGTCGTTGACGTAAACGTCGGCGAGCTTCGAGAGGCTCGCGCGGAACTCGGCGACCTTGGCCGGATCGGCCTTCGTCGAGGTGCCGTCCTCGTTCTTCACCTTGCCCTCTTCCTCGATGTGGAAGCGCAGGTTCTCGAGCAGCAGCACTTCGCCCGGCTTCAACGCCGCGGCGGCCTTTTCCGCTTCGGCGCCGACGCAGTCCGCGGTGAACTGCACCGGCTGGCCGAGCAGTTTTTCGAGCGCGGCGGCCACGGGCTTCAGCGAGAACTTTTCGATGACCTTGCCGTCGGGCCGGCCGAGATGGCTGGCGAGGACGAGCGACGCGCCTTTTTCGAGGGCGAACTTGATCGTCGGCAGCGCGGCTTCGATGCGCGCGGTGTTGGTGATCGCGCCGGTCTTCTTGTCCTGCGGGACGTTGAAATCGACGCGCATGAACACGCGTTTGCCGGCCAGGTCGAGATCGCGAATGGTTTTAAACTTGGGCATGAGCGGAGAGTAGCGAGTAGCGGGTAGTGAGTAGCGGGTAGACGAACTTTTCTTTCGGAAAAAAAGAGCGAGTAGCAGGCAGCGGGTGCGGCTTGAATGCTCGCTACTCGCTACTCACTACTCGCTACTTTTGAGCGCCGGTTACGGCGCGTTACAGCGCGGCGGCGACTTTCTTGCTGAGGTCGACGACGCGGTTCGAGTAACCCCACTCGTTGTCATACCAGGCGACGAGCTTGAAGAACTTGCTGTTCAGTTCGAGGCCCGAGCCGGCGTCGAAAATCGACGAGTGCTTGTCGTGAATGAAGTCGGTCGAAACCACTTCGTCGCTCGTGTAGGCGAGGACGCCCTTCAGGTAAGTCTCGCTGGCCTTCTTCATCGCCTCGCAGATCGCCTTGTAGGAGGTTTCCTTTGTCGTGCGGACCGTAAGGTCGACCACGGAAACCGTCGGAACCGGCACGCGGAGGGACATGCCCGTGAGCTTGCCCTTCACCTCCGGCAGCACGAGCGCGGTCGCCTTGGCGGCGCCGGTCGTCGACGGAATGATGTTCTGCGCGGCGGTGCGGCCACCCTTCCAGTCCTTCTTGGAGGGGCCGTCCACCGTCTTTTGCGTCGCCGTGTAGGCGTGGCCGGTCGTCATGAGGCCTTCCTCGACGCCAAAGCCTTCCTTCAGAAGCACGGAGACGACCGGCGCGAGGCAGTTCGTCGTGCAGGAAGCGTTCGAAATGATGGTGTGCTTCGCGAGGTCCAGCTTGTCGTCGTTCACGCCCATGACGACGGTGATGTCCTCGCCCTTCGCCGGAGCGGAGATGATGACCTTCTTCGCGCCCGCGGTGATGTGGCCCTTGGCCTTTTCCGCCTCGGTGAACAGGCCGGTCGACTCGATGACGAGCTGCACGCCGAGCTTCGCCCAGGGCAGTTCGGCGGGCGACTTGGCGCTGACGACGAGGATGTCGTGACCGTTGACCACCAGGACGTCGTCGTCGGCCTTGTCCGGAGCGGACTTCTTGGAGCTGACGGTGCCGGCGAATTTGCCCTGCGTGGAGTCATACTTCAGCAGGTAAGCCAGGTTGTCCGCGGGCACGATATCGCCGACGGCGACGACTTCGAACGTCGAGCCGAGCAGACCCTGCTCGACCAGCGCGCGGAATACGAGGCGGCCGATACGACCGAAACCATTGATTGCGACTTTGACTGCCATGGTGGGACTTTCCGTTAGGAACTAGTGTTGTTGACTGAGGGAGGATTTAGGCCGCGCGTGAACGCGGAGAGTCGAATGAAGGACTCAAGGATGACAGATGCAAGGGTTTTGGCGGCGCAAAAGATGGCATAATTGCCGTGTTTTTTGTGTCTCAACTGTCGCCGCTCCACAGCCGGCAGCCGAGCGCCGGCACGAACAGCTCCGCTTCCACCGGCTCGGTCATACCCGGACCCTCGGGCGGGAGAAACCGGTCCTCGTTGGCGAGTTGCCGCCAGCGGCCCGCCGCCACGGTTTGGCCGATGGGCAGCGTCACATCCGCCATTCCCGGATTGATCGCAAACAACAGGCGAACGCGCCCCTGCGAACCGTCGGCATTATAGATCACCGCGAGCGCCGGCGAATCCGGCAGGAAGAAAAACCGGAAAAAGCCTTCGCTCGCCCGCGCGAAATGCCGCAACAGCCGGCCGCGGTCGCTCCGTCGGAAGGCGATCCACTCCGCGAAATACGTGTGCGTTCCCAGATGCCGGTGCAACCGCCGGTAATCGAGCGCATTGATGTCACCCCGCTGGTAGGTGTTGTTCACGCCGTGCTTCGAGCGCAGGAAATCCTGCCCTTCCGCCAGCATCGGAATGCCCACCGACATGAACAGCAGCGCCGCCATCAGATGCGTGCGCTTCCGGTCGTTGGCCGTCGGCACCGAGCCGTCGAAATTCGCGTTCTCCGTGATGATGTCGATCCACGCGCGGTCGTCGTGCGACTCCGTGTAATTCACCGTCTGCGCCGGCCACTTCGCCACATACCACGGCGACCCTTTGAGAAAATACTCCATCCGCGCCGGCGCGCCCAGCCCCCGCACATAATCGCGCACGAAGTCGCGGTATCCATCGTTCCACGACGCCCAGCCCGTCGCCCGCAGCGCTCCGCCGATGTGTCCACGAAAGCTCCACGGCTCCGCGATCAGGATCACGTCGGGCTTCACCCGCTTCAGCGCCACCTCGATCTCCTTCAACACCTCCACGCCGAGCAGTTCCGCCAGGTCGAAACGAAATCCATCCACGCCGTAAACCTCGATCAGGTGCACGCACGCGTCGACGATCAGCCGGCGCGACATCGCCGACGACGCCCGCAGGTCGTTGCCGCAACCGCTCCAGTTCGCGAGCTTCCCCTGCGCGTCCTGCTCGAAGTAATAGAGCCGGTCGACCGCCATCAGGTGCGCGGGCTCGCCGACGTGGTTGAACACCACATCCAGCAACACCGCCATCCCGCGCCGGTGAAATGCCCGCACCAGTTCCTGCAGCTCGCGCACCCCCGACGCCTTCGCCGGCTCCAGCGCGTAACTGCTCTCCGGCGCGAAGAAATTGGCGGTCATGTAACCCCAGTGATACTCGTCGTCGTGGCGGTTATCGAACTCCTGCACCGGCTGGAGCTCCACGCAGTTCACCCCGAGCTTCGCGGGGTAAAACGCCTCGCTCTCCACCCACTTTCGCAGCCCTGCGAAACCGCGCCGCTCCTCCGGCGTCGCATCGATCCGCGCGTTCGCCGCGAGGTCCCGCACGTGCGCTTCCATGATGACGAGGTCCTGCCACGCCGGCGGGCGGAAACTCCGATCGCCTTTTCCCACCCACTCGCGCTCCAACACGATGCCCGGCCCCTCCCGCCCCACCGCCGCCTGCGCATACGGGTCCAGCACGCGCGTCAACGGGTCGAACTTGCCCGGCCCCTCCCGCACCCCGTCGACCACATACCAGTAAAACCATCCGTGCAGGCGCTGGTTCAGCGTCACCTCCCACACCCCCGCCGCACCGTCCGCATCCCGGCGGCGCATCAGCGGACAAAACGTCGCCTTCTCCATTTGCGCCAGCTCCTCGCAAAAAAACAGCGTCACCGCCCGCGCCCGCGGCGCAAACAGCCGGAACGTCGTGCCGTGCGCCTCCACGATCGCGCCGAGCGGCAGGTCCGTTCTCAACTCGTAGAAAAACGGTCCTGGCGCCACGGATACAGCGGGCGCCGGCGACGTCGCCCACCCCACGACCATCGGCTCCGCGAGGTCGAGCAGCATCGGACACGTGAAGCGCCACAGATGCCGCCCCGTCCGCGTCGGATCGAGCTCGCGGTTCACGTTGCCCGCCGGATCGCGCACGGCGTTCGGCGCGTCGTCCGGCAGGCTCAGCCACTGATGCTCGGCGGTGACGAACTTGAACCGCTGCCCCGCCGGCTCGAGAAACTTCGCCGCCGGACCCGACCACGAAAGAATCTGCTCGTCGTTGATCTCCGCCGGTTGCATCCGCCACTCCTCGCGCCCCACCGCCTCCTGCCAGCCGTTGAAATCGCCCGCCAGATACACTGCGTCGCGAGCTAGATCGACGCCCACCCTCTGCCCGTCCGCAAACACGAACACGATCTCCTCCCCCCGCACGAAATAACCGAATGCCCTCCCCGTCGTCAGCATCGACGCCGGCGCCAGCCCGCCCGGCGCCGGGCAATGATAACCCAGCGACAGCTGCGGCGGACGCGCCCCACGCCAGTCTCGATCGAATTCGACCACCCCGGAGGTGAGCGATTCGAGCCACGCGCGAACGATGCGATGGGCGGAGTGGGACATGAGAACCTGTTAGCATCCGCCGCGCCGAACCGCGGACAAGCCGGAAACTCCCCGGCGCAGAACGCCCGCCGCTTTCCGCCGCTTCGCGCCGCCCGCTTGCGTCTTTTCCCGCGCCGCTCGCCGGCACGCTTCCTCCGCGGCGG
>JAEYYL010000341.1 GCA_023430825.1 Verrucomicrobiota bacterium
TCCGCCTGCACGCTCGTCGTCGTTCCTTGATAGAACAGTCGCAGCGCGAAGACCTGAAAAAACCTTCGAGAGCGCGACTGGGATAATCCCGGGCGACCGGGGAAAGGTCGGCGACAGCTGGTGTCGCCCTCCCCTCCAAGGCTGCGCAAGCAGCAACGGCAGGCAGATATCACCAGCTCCTCTGATCCGGAGTCGTGTCCGGTCAGTTCACACGAATCAGGAGCTGAGCGGCGAGCGGCGATCAGAAACCGCACGCGAGCCGAGTCAGGCCCATGGGACGTTTCGACCCGTGCGCCGACGCAGTTACCCCAGAGGGTTTTGGTTGCTACTGCGCAGACCAGAACGCAGTCGCGTTTCCCGGCGGGACGACCCCGCCAAAAGGCCCCGTCCGCTCGCACGGACAGGGCGCGCAAGGGAGGCACGATTGCGGGGAGCGAGCCGGCCTGGCAAAGCTGGCGAACCTCCTCGATTGGGGCGGCCCGAAAAACGTGTCACCCCACTGCAAAAGCGAAAAGCAACCTGAGAGTTAAGAGGTCAGACCCGTAACGCGGGGCCAACGTCCGGCCAAAAGCCGGAGCCGTCCCCGTGGCAACGGTGCCGACGCGAGAGTTGAAATTGCAGGCGTGTCTGCACCACGTCCGGCGTGCTGCTTCCGGCAGGAAGCGGCCGAACTGGGCGAAGAGGCCTCACTCGAAAGATTCCAACCGGAAACGGTCGGAACGGTCCCGCCATGAGACCGATACATCCGCATGCCGCGGAGAGTGGCGTCGGGGAGCACACGGCCCGCGAAAGCGAGGCGCCCAACGTTGTGCCGCCGGGAAAGAGCGCGTGGCGAACGCCCACCCCCAAATTTGGCCCCGGGACCGCAAGGTCTCGGGGCCTTATTTTTTTACCGTGTTTCTGCCTCACGCCGCTCATCACCGGCCGACGCCACCGCGCGGTCCGCCTCACCCGTTTCCAGAAACCGGAACAACCGCCTGCGAAATGGAGCCGCGGCGCCCTCGCCGCGCACTGCGGTCAACCCACGGCGCGAGCGCCGCGGTTCGATGATCCCGCTTTATTTCCGCAACAAGCCGTCGAGCAGCCCGCTTTTCTCGAGCGCGTAATTCCTCAGCACACGGCGCAACTCCGTCGTGTCCGTGTTCGCCAGGGAGCCGCCCACTTTGATCGGCGTGAAAAACGCCTCGTAGCCGAGATTGTCGGCTCGCGCTTCCAGCATCCCCGCCCGTTTCAACAAATCCGCGAGCTGACCGCGCGCGCCAAGCTTGAACTCGACCGCAAGCGGCTGCGTCAGCAACGACGCCCCTTCGACGTGGCGGATCGCTCCCGCTCCCGTCAGCCGCACCTCGGGCGAAATCAGCGTAAAATCCTTCAACACCAGATTCAGATCGTCGCCGCGCGAGGCCGTCACGTTGAGTTGATCGAAGGGGATCTCCGCGAGCTTCTTCGCAATGTCGCTCACGATCTGCGTCTTGTTCGCCATGTCGGCATACTCCTGCTTCCCCGTCACCGCGCCGATCAGCCCGCCAATGGTTTCGACCGCCGACTGCGTCCGCTGCACCGTGTCGGACAGGTCCGCGGACAACGCCCGAAACACGCCGCTTCTTCCCGTCACCTGCAAATCCCCGCGCGCCCGCTCCGCCACTTCCATCAGGTCCGCGCCGCGACCCGTGACATGAGTCGCAAGATTCACCCGCGCTTCCACCGTCGGAAGCTTGGCCGGATCGATCGCGCGAAATGCCGGCCCCGTATCGAAATTCGTCACCACCAGATCCGCCGCGAGCGCATACGGCTGAGGCGTCGCCGCTTCGAATTGCAAGCCGCCGCTCAGTTTCAGATCGCTCTCTGGCCCGAACACCGCGCGCACGCCATCGAGCTTGAGCGTCGCCGCATCGATCCGCAGCACGCCGCCGACGTTCGTCACCTCGAACGAATCACCGTAGATCACCCGCTTCAGCGCCAGCGAGACCTGCCCGTCGACGTCTCTCCAGAACGGCCCCTCCCCTTTCGCTCCGCTTTCGGCGTCCGGTGCGTCGCCCGCGGGCAGCGCCAGCGCGAGCAACTGCAGGTCCTGAAGGTGCACCAGGTCGCCGGTCACGCGTGCATCGATCGTCTTCGCCTCGCCGCGCGGCGTGAGCGTGCCGCCGATCGCCAGATCGGACTTGCGCGCACCGAGCGTAACCGTCAACGGCGCACTGAACGTGGCGACACCGGTCGGCGCGAGGTCGGTGCGCAAATCCAGCGCAAAGGCCGGCAACGCCTCGCCCGTCGCGGCGACCAGCCCTGAAACATTGACCCGCGCCTCGATCGCCTGCGTGCCATCGAGGCTGGCCACGAAATCCCCCTGGGCGTTGCCGCGGGCGAGCGCGAGCTGGCTCGCGAGGACCGGCTGCGCGATCCAACCCGCCACGTCCGCGCCCCAGCGGCCGGCGAGTTTCACCGGTTGGTTTTCACCGGCGAGCTGTCCCGCCTTCGCGTCGAGCGTGAACAGGGTCGCGCCTTTGCGGCGCACGTCGAAGCGAACCACCTGCGCCTGCCAGCCCTGCGGCGTGTAGTCCGCCGAGGCGTCGAGCGCGAGGTCGAGCTCGTGGAGCCAGACCTCGCCCGCCTGCCCGACCGCCAGTCCGGCGATCGTCAGCGGCGTTTTCGCGCGCAACCCCAGTCCGCCCTCGCGCGCACTCGCCGCAAACTCGCCGCGCACGTCGCCACCGCTCAGTTCGAACTCCCCGAGGAACAAGCGCGCCCACGCGAGCGGCACACCGTGCAACACGACTCCGACCAAATCCTGCGAGGGGTCCGCCACGTTCATCTGCGCCGTCGTCACGTTGAACTCGA
>JAEYYL010000395.1 GCA_023430825.1 Verrucomicrobiota bacterium
CCGTAGGTGAGGGTGGTGTCCCACCAAGGCGAGGGCGCCTGGCTGCCGAGCGTAACGACGCCTTCGTTATGCCCGAGGGACAGGTCGATCGCGCGACAGCCGGCGACGTCGACCTGGTCGCCCCAGTAAAGTCTCAAATCGGGCAGGCTTTCCGAGGCGAACGGGGCTCCTGCCGCCATGATGATCTGCGGCAACGTGCGCGCGGAGTTCCAGAGGCGGACCTGTCCAATGTAGCCATCGATGCCGTTGCTGCCGCCGACGGAGCTATTGGCCACGACGAGGGTGCCGCCGTCCTTGAGCATCGTGCTAAATGTCGGCGCTCCGGGCGCCGGAACGAGTCGCGTGTCGACGTAGAGCAGGACGCGTTTCTGCGGGTCGACGACGACGGCAATATGGTGCCACTGCCCATCGGCGATCGAGACGGTGCTGGTGAAAGAGGCGCCGGGGATCTGGATCTGAAGACTGTTCGGATTCGAGAGCTTCAGAGACGCTTGTCCGTCGGAGTAATTGAACAAGTAGGCCGAGCTCGACGTATTGGTGGACACGTTCACCCAGAACTCCGCCGTCAACGCCGGCAGCGTCGTAGCGCTGCTGCCCCCGGCGATTTTCAGGTGCGTGACGGAGAGGCTGGAATCTGGGTCGAGGTGAAAGGAGCCGCGCAGAAGGTTATGCGTGAGCGGATCCGGCGTCTCCGGCGGTGGTTGCTGATAGAAATTGAAATCGGAGGGTGGGAAATTGAAGAGCGACACATAGGTGGAGCGCAGCGACTGCGTGACCGGCAAGGTGGTGTTCAAGCGTGGCCGGCTGGCCAAGCGGAGAGGCAATTGGGATGGATCGGCCGGAATCGATGGATCGCTCATGAGGGGAGAAGCGGGGAGGTGGGCGGCGGGAAGAAAGGGAATGGGGCAGGGGAAGCGCTTTTGCCGGCAGGGGGGCTTCTGGCTTTCGCAGGTAAAAACGGAGGCTGCCTCACGAAACCGATTCCCCCACGGCTCCACCGGCCGTGGTGGCGGCTCAGTCGTGAGTTCGCCGTGCGCGTGCAGCCCCCGCTGGGTCGTCGCGAACCGCGGCGCGCGTGAGCAGCGAGCAGCGCGTGAAGGGACGCGCACTCGAACCGGAAGGTGGGGGGAAGCGAAAGCCGGACGGTCCAATGCAGGGAAATTGCGGCCACGCTGGAAACATTCGCGGAGCGTGACAACCCCGCACTTGGTTAAAGACACAGACGGCGGGCGACGCCGTGTCGTCGGTTGCAATTTCCTACTGCGGCAGGAGGGCCTGCACTTCGGGGGTGTGCAGGTTTTCCTTCGTGATCACGAGGAAGTCGCAGAAGGAGACTTCGGCGACGGGCTGGTTCGCGAGGAGTGCCATGGCGGCGTTGACGCCGCGGCTGCCGATGTCGGCGGGGAGCTGCGCGATCCAGCCGTGCATCTCACCGGCCTCGAGCGCGGCGGCGACGGTCGGGTTCAAGTTGAAACCAAAACCGACGAATTTGATCGAGCCGGCGCGCTTCGATTCCTGCAACGCGCGGAGCATCGCCATCGAGCCCGGCGTGCCGGAGGCGAGAATACCTTTAGTATTCGGGTGCTCCTTGAGGAGTTGGTGCGCTTTCTCGATCTCGCGGCCGGCTTCGGTGCCGCTGAAGATGTCGCGCGTGATCCTGATCTTTGGATGAACGCGATGCAGCGCGGCGAAGGCGCTGACTTCGCGGAGCGTCGTGGCGCCGCTGGTGCGCGAGTGTTTCAGGATCGCGACTTCGTCGGACTCGTTGACGAACGAGGCGAGCAGGCGACCGGCGGCGTCGCCGGCATCGGTGTGATTCGTGGCGATGTAAACGGGCATTTCGCCCTCGATCGCGGTGTCGATGATGACGATCTTCACGCCTTTCTCCGCGGCGGCGGCGACGGCCGGCGAGAGCGCCGCGGGGCTGCCGGGAGCGAGGACGAGCGCGTCGATGCCGTCGCGGACGAGCGTATCCACCATTTGGATTTGCACGTCGATATCGGACTCGGACACGGGCAATTTCGCGATGACCTCGGCGCCGTGTTTCTGCGCCGCGGCCGTGGCGCCGGCGACGACGGCGTTCCAGAACGGGCTGGTGCCTTTCGGGACGACGCCGATTTTCGGGGCGGCGGAGAGTGGGATAATGGATACGAGCGCGAGCAGGAGCGAGCGAAGGAGAAAGGAGCGCTTCATGGGAAAGAGAGGGATTGGAGGTAGGAGCCTGCTTGCAGGCGATTCGGCGGTGAAGGTCGGCGGACGTTGAAATCGCCTGCAAGCAGGCTCCTACCTTTCGGAATCGGGAGTCAGGGTTGGGCGGCGGCGATTTTTTCGCGGATTTCGGCGAGGAGGCTGTCGTGGCTGATCGTGCCTTTTTGAATGACGTTCTCCACGCAGGCGCGGAGGAGGTTGCGTTCCTCGGGCGTGAGCTCCTTCGCGGTGACGACGACGACGGGGACGCCGCGGCCGTCGTCGCGGTTGCGCAATTCGCGGAGGAATTCGAAGCCGTCCATCACGGGCATCATCAGGTCGAGCAGGATGAGTGACGGGTGATGGTCGATAAAGAGATTGAGGCCGGCGCGGCCGTTTTCGGCTTCGAGGACGGTCCAGCCCTCGCGCTCGAGCGAGTGGCGGAGCATCGCACGGTTGTCGGGGAGATCGTCGACGACGAGCGCGAGGCGTTCGGTGTCGCGCGGCGCGTGCTTGCCGAGGAGTTCGGTGAGGCGGTCGCGGTCGATCGGTTTCGTGAGGTAGTCGGCGGCGCCGAGCGCGAAGCCGAGTTGCTTGTCGTCGACGATGGAGATCATGACGACGGGAATCTCGCGCGTGACGGGATCGGCCTTGAGCGCGGTGAGGACGGACCAGCCGTCCATGCTCGGCATCATGACATCCAGCGTGATGAGTTTCGGCCGGAGTTCGCGGGCGAGGGCGAGGGCGGCGGCGCCGTTGGCGGCGGTGCGCACGGTGTAACCCTCGCGGGCGAGATTACGGCTGAGGAGATCGAGGACCGCGGGATCGTCGTCGACGGCGAGGATGAGCGGGCCGTCGCCGGCGCCGGCGGCGGGTGCGGGAGCGCGCGGCGCGGCGG
>JAEYYL010000041.1 GCA_023430825.1 Verrucomicrobiota bacterium
GAGTTTGCTCATTTCTTCGGTGAAGTGGGTCATGGTGCGGGGCGGGTTTTCAACCGAAGCGGCCCGAGACGTAGGCCTCGGTCTGCGGGTTCGAGGGGTTCATGAAAAGATCGCGCGTCTCGCCGAATTCGACGAGCTTGCCGAGGTAGAAGAACGCCGTCTGGTCGGAGCAGCGTGCCGCCTGCTGCATGTTGTGGGTCACGATCACGATCGTGTAGTTCGCGCGCAGATCCTGAATCAATTCCTCCACCTTCGCCGTCGCGAGCGGATCGAGCGCCGAGCAGGGCTCGTCCATCAGCAAGATCTCCGGATCGACCGCAATCGCGCGCGCGATGCAGAGCCGCTGCTGCTGACCGCCGGAAAGCCCGAGCCCGCTCAGGTGCAGGCGGTCCTTCACCTCGTCCCACAGCGCCGCGCCGCGTAGCGATTTTTCCACCACTTCGTCGAGCCGGGCGCGATCTGCGATTCCCTGCAGCCGCAACCCGTAGGCGATGTTCTCGTAGATCGACTTGGGGAACGGATTCGACTTCTGGAAAACCATGCCGACGCGCTTGCGCAGCTCGATGACGTCGACCGACGAGGAGTTGATGTCCACGCCGCGCACGCGGATCGAACCGCTCGTCACCCGCGCGCCCTCGATCAGGTCGTTCATGCGGTTCAGGCACCGCAGCAGCGTGGACTTGCCGCAGCCCGACGGGCCGATGAACGCCGTCACTTTCTTCTCCTCGATCTTGAGCGAGATCCCGTTGAGCGCCTGCTGCTCGCCGTAGGAAAAATTCACGCGATCGATGTCGATGATCGGCCGGGCGGCCGGGCTCGCCAGCGCGCCGGACGCGGCCTTGGCCGGGGCGGACGCCGTGGCGACGGCGGGCACGATCGACGCGGCGGACTTGGGTTTCGGAAGCATCGGTTCCATGGTTGTCATGGTTGTCACCACTTGTAGCGGTTGCGAAGTTTGTTGCGGAGAAGAATGGACGAGAGGGCGATCAGCGCGACCAGCGCGAGGAAAACGAAGGCCGTGCCGTATTGCACGCGCGCGGTGTATTCGTTCTGCGGAATCTTCGAGGAGACGACGTAGATGTGATACGGGAGCGCCATCACGCCCTGGAAGAAGAAGTCGCTGAACTTGTCGACGTCCCAGGGCAGCTTGTCGCGCACCACATAGGCCGCCGTGAACATGATCGGCGCCGTCTCGCCGGCGACGCGCGCGATGCCGAGGATCGACGAGGTGAGGATGCCCGGCATGGCGTAAGGCAGCACGTTCTTGCGGATCGTCTGCCACTTCGTCGCGCCAAGCGCGAGCGAGCCTTCGCGAAAACCCTTGGGCACCGCCTTGAGCGATTCCTCCGACGCCGTGATGACGACCGGCAGCACCATGAACGCCAGGGTGAACCAGCCCGCCAGCAGTGATACGTTCCAGTCGAGATAGATCACGAAGAGGCCGAAGCCGAACAGGCCGAACACGATCGAGGGCACGCCGGCCAGATTCAGGATGGCCAGCCGGATGAAGCGCACCACGCGGCCGTCGGTCGCATACTCGTTGAGATAAATCGCGCTGCTCACCCCGAGCGCCAGCGCGATGCTCATGGAGCCGACGACCAGCAGCAAGGTGCCGACGATGCACGGCCAGATGCCGCCCGCCGAATAGACGTAGCTGCGAGTCTTGAACTGCGGCGCCGGCCGGCCCTCCTCCACCGCCTTGGCCTCCTCCGCCGCGCGAAAGGCCCGAAAGTCGCGGTCGCCCAGCTCCAGTTGCTTTCCTTCGTGCTCGAAGACGTAGAGCGACTCCGGCGCCTGCGTGAGAAACGGCACGTTGATGAACGGAAACGTCGGCTGGAACACCGTGCGCGCGCCTTTCACGAAGATGTCGCCGATCACGAGCAGCCCGCACAGCAGCACCAGATACGTCGCGGCGCGAAAGACGCCCACCCCGCATTTTTCGAGCACGCGCCGGCGGCTCGGTCGATGCGCGTAGGGATTGGGCGCGAGGTCAGTCATGGCAGCGTTCATCCGATGGAAATCCGGTATTTGCGCACGATTTTCTGCGCGAGGAAGTTGATCAGCAGCGCGAGGAAGAAGAGCACCAGCCCCACCATGAACAGCGCGCGATAGTGAATGTCGCCGCGCACCACCTCACCCATTTCCTGCGCGATGATGCCCGTCATCGTGTGCACCGGCTCCACAAAGGCCGCGAGCCCCTGCGTGAAATCCGGGATCGCGATCCGGTTGCCGGCGCACAACAGCACCACCATCGTCTCGCCGATCACGCGGCCCAGCCCGAGCAGCACCGCCGACACGATGCCGGAGAGCGACGCCGGCACCACGATCCGCATGATCGTCTGCATGCGCGATGCGCCGAGCGCCAGCGACGCCTCGCGGAACGACCGCGGCACGTTGTTCAACGCATCCTCCGCCAGCGTGAAAATCGTCGGCACCGCGATCAGCGCCAGCAGGCAGCCCGCCGTCAACGCGTTCAACCGCTCCGCAAACGGAAAGCCCGGCACCCAGCTCAACGCCTCCACCTGCGACAGCGCCCGCAGCGCCTGGCCCAACACCGCGATCCCGAAGAAACCCAGCACGACCGACGGAATCGCAGAGATGAACTCGATCGCCGGCTTCACGATGCGCTGCTCGCGCAGGCTCGCGAACTGATTGATGTAAATCGCCGCCCCCACGCCGAGCGGCACCGCCAACACCAGCGCGATGGTCGACACCATCAGCGAACCCACGAAGAGCGGCACCACGCCATACCAGTCCTGCCAGAAACTCGCCGTCAGCCACTGCCGGCCGAAAATGAAACCCGTCACGTTGTCCCAGAACGGCACCGGCTTTGCATGATCCCACGTCTCGAGCTTGCGCCGCGTCTCGGGAAACGTGCCGAGATAGTCATGCGTCAACGCCTGGAAGCGCTGCATCCGCTCCCGCAACTCCGGCGTCGGCAACCGCGGCGGCGCCGCCACCACTTCCGCGATGCCCACCGACACGCCCGCCATCGCCTCGACATACGCCGGCGTCACACCCGTGAGCACCGCCACCTCCCGCGTGAAATCGACCTCCTCGATCTTCACCGCATCCGCCTCCGCCTGCATGCCCGCCGCGAGATACTGCCGCCGCTCGATCTTCGCATCTTCGTTGATCCGGTAACGCGTCTTGATGTCCACCGCGACGTCCGTGAGCTCGGAAACGAAACCGCGGATCGGCTCGACCGCATCGCTGTAACGCCCCGCAAAATCGTCGAACTCCGCCAGCCGCGCATTCGCTTCCGGCACTGAAACCCCTTCCTCCGCCGTGAGCTCCCGGACCGCGCGCATCCGGATGTCGAACAGATAGCGCGTCAGCGCCGTGTGGTCGTCCAGTTGCTGCCGCATGATGTCGACATACTCCAGCCCCGCGCGGCGATACACCGTGATGCTCTCGCGGTTCTGCCCGAAAAAGTCCGCGCCTTCGCGAAACAGGAAGAGCGTGATCAACGCCAGCACCACGACCGCGGTGAGCGCGTTGCCGCCAAAGAACGCCTTGATGATTTCGTCCAGCGTCAGACCGAAAATGCGCGTGCGCGCGCGTTCGACGACGAAGGGCCGGCGGGGCGCCGGAGGTGATTCGGTGGACATACGACGGTGAAACAGGCGGCGAAACGATGAGCGTTAAGAGTCTGTCGGACTTAGAAAATGAAGGCCATCTGGCATCGATTATTCGCGATAAAAAGGTCCCGTGAGATCGAATATGCATCTATAAACGCCTTTGTGCGCCTAAGTCCGACAGACTCCTAGCTGCCCGCCACCTGCGACGGCCCCACGGCGCGCTCCGTGCGGCGAAGCTGCGCCAGGAGCGGTCCCTCCAGCGCCGAGTGCACCGGCAGCCACCGCGCCTGCGCGATTGCGACGTCCGGCCGCAACGACCGCGCCACCTCCACCGCGTCGTGCGCGATCCGCCGTTTCACCCGCCGCGGCCTGTCCGGCGC
>JAEYYL010000056.1 GCA_023430825.1 Verrucomicrobiota bacterium
CTAAGCACACCCCAAGGTCCATCTACTCTTCCCCTTCTTCACCCAAAACCTAACCCAAACGGCATTCCCAAAGGTGTTACCCATGTCCCCGAACACCTGTTACCCTTGTCTCCGGTCTAAAGAGTCCTCGTCGGGTTGCTGGCGTTCGCTTGCCAAACCGCCCGACGAGGACGTCAGGCGCCACCTTCTGCCGCACGTTTCCGCCTCACAGCCCCGGGTTGACGACGATCTGCATCGTGACGTCGACGCCGTTTTCCTCGAGCCGCGACTGATCGATCTGTGCCGGCAGCAGCGTGCCGCGCGACGTCATGCCGTCGACAAACTCCAGCCGCGAAACCCCGCTCACTTGGACGGCCTTGAGATTATTCTGCCAGAGACTGCCGCCGTTGATCTGCACGGTGCCGGCTGAACCGAGCAGCAGCATCGGGTTGCCCGCTCCGTCCGTGTTGATGTCGCCGACGTAAACCGGACCGACAAATTCCACGCCGGGTGCAACGACCCCGATCATCCCCTTTGCGCCCACGAAATTCGCGTTGGCCGCACGCACGCCGCCGAACTGCCCGCTCGAACCCTTGCTGACGATGACGAGGTAAGCCAGATCCGCGACGCCGTCGTAATCCACGTCGCTGCGGAAGATCGCCTGGTTCAACGCCGTGATCGTGCCGACGCTGAAGATGGAAACGTTCGTTGTTTCATCGGCTCCCGTGATCACGATGCCCGCGTGCCCCTTCATGTAGGCCACCTCGGGCTGGTTGTAGTTGGTCGCACGCATCGGTCCCGACGCGCTCTCCAACTCGATCGATAGGCGACCCGCGCCGGAGAACTCGACCTGCACGATGTCGTTGCTCAGATCGACATAGGAAAGTCGCGTGACCTGACCGGGATCGGCCGTGATCGAAGCGGACGCACCTTGCAACAGCACCTGATCGTAAGTCTTGCCCGTCGTCGGCAAGGGGATGTTGGACCCGACTTCGCTGGCCTGCCCACCCACCTTTTCAACGGAAGACGCTCCGGGGCCCACCACGGCGCCGTTGAAGGCGCCTCCGTTCGCTCCGCTGAGCGTGCCCGACAGCGCAAAAGTCACGGGATCGGCCTTCCCGGTGAAACGATTGCCGCGAGCGCTCACAAAATTGAAACCGCCAGTCGCATCGACCTTGCCTGAGCCCGCGTCGCGGAACGCACCGTCCTCGACATAGAGCATGATCGAACCGTCCGCCCCCACCAAACCGCTCAGCGAACTCGCCGCCTTCCCCGTCAGCGCGCCCGCGAAACGTCCCGCGGCGACCGCTTTCCCCGCCGGAAAGAAACTCGTGTCCGCCCCGATGAAGGTCAGTCGGCCCACGTCAAACGCCCCACTCGTGCCAGTGGCCCCCACCGACCCAGAAAGCATCAGTTGCCCCGCGGGATTACTGAAAGCGTAGCCGCCCCCTACGTCCATGGGAACATCGAGAAAGCGATAGGCCTTGTTTGCTCCAGCCGTGGTGGAGTGCGCGAGAAAAGTCGCTGTGCCGTTCTCCTCCGCGACCAGCGCAAACTGACCGGCTTCACTCAGGCCCATGTAACTGCCGGAGAAGATGGACTGCGCGGTCGTCTCGGTGACGACGACGAGCGTGCTTCCCGACATCCCTTGATGTCCGCTCGTGTTCAGTGCGCGCGCCGTGATGAGATAATTGCCAGGCGCCGTCGGGGTCCAACTAGCTTCGAACGGGTAAGTGGTGTCAGGCGGCCCGACCGCGATATCGTTGACGAAAAACTGCACGCTCTGCACCGACACCGCATCGGTCGCGTTCACGCGCAACGTCTGCGCCGACCCGGCACCGACGGTCGAGGCATTGCTCGGTGACGCGAGACTGATCACCGGCGGATTGGGCGCCGGGTCGACCACCCGAACATTCCGCGGCGCACTCGTCACGGCATTCCCATCGCTATCGACCGCTTTCACCGTCAGAGCGTAATTCCCCAGGCTCGTCGGCGTCCACGGCACCGTGTAGGGATAAATGGTATCGACTCCGAGGCTCGTTTTGCCCGCGAAAAATTCCACCGAAACGATATTGCCATCAGGATCGTCGGCTCCGGCTGTCACGTTCACCGTTCGGTTGACCGGCAGCGCCGTGTTCGCGGCCGGCCATGTCACACCCGCGGTCGGCAACTGGCCGGTGCCGGACCCACCCAGCGACACCGTTACCGTCACGCCTGGGGATGTGTGGCTGGTGCCCGTGCTGTCCGTGGCCACCGCGGTCAATGTGTAAGAACCTGTCGCCTGCGGCGTCCATGAAACGCTATAGGGCGCGACCGTGTCGGCGCTATCCAGCGCGATGCCGTCGACAAAAAACTGGACCTGCGCAATGGTCGCGCCGGGATTCGATGCGGCTGCGCTGGCGGTGACGGTCTGCGGCACGCCAACCATCGCGGGTGCCCCCGCGACGGGCGCCGTAATACCGACCGAGGGCGCTGCGTTCACGGTGATCTCGACGTTCGGCGACACGCCGATATTCCCAAAACTGTCGGTCACCAACGCGCTCAGGGTGTAGATGCCGACGGCGGTCGGAGTCCACGTCTGCGTGTAAGGGAAGACCGAACTGACGCCCAGGCTCGTGCCGTTCACGAAAAACTGCACCGTCGACACCACGCCGAGGCTGGTCGTCGCACTTGCCGTCAGCGAAACCGCCGTGTTGACCAACACCTTCGCTCCGTTGCCGGGATTCGTCAGTGTGACGGTCGGTGGTGTCGCCGGTGTCACCGGCGCGTCTGTGCGCCGGTCGAACAAGAATACGTCGCGCAATCCGTTTTGATCGAGCGGCAGCAGATTGGTCGCCCCGAAGGCAAAACCCGACACGTTCTCGGCATCGGAAGGGAAGGCGACAAATCGCCCGTTCGCGCTGATCACCGGATAGATGTTGCTCGCCGCGGTGCTCGGAACGCCAAGCAGACCGTTCGTCTGGTAACCAAACGGATTCACGCTCACCATCGTCGTAGTCGTGTTCCCGGAAACGTCGAACGCGCCAGCGCCATTCACTTGGCGGTCATGCACGAAGATATCCAAAGCGGCGTTGGCATCCTCCGGCCGATCCTGACCGGCGCTATTGCCCGCAGTGAGATTGCTGGCCAGCGAGGCGAACGCCACATAGCGACCGTCGGCACTCAGGGTCGGATTGATGCTGCCGAGTTTGAATCCGAGCGGCGAAGGGTCGAAGGCCTGACCGCCGGCCGCGGTGACACTCACCCTTGTCACCACCGGGGACATCTGCGAGGCCGCGTTGTCATAGACAAAAATATCCGACACGCCGTTCGTATCGGCGCCCCCGATCAGATCGGATGCAAGTGAAGCGAACGCCACGTAGCGCCCATTTGCGCTCAGAGACGGAGTCTGACTGTCGGCCCCACCCGGGACGCCCGTGCCATGCGCGACACTCACCAGCTTGATCCCGCTCGCCGCCGTCCCGAGGTTGGCGACCGGCCGGACATAAACGTGCTGCCGACCGGGTGTCGTGCCCGAGACGACGAGGTTGGTCGCCTGCGACGCAAACGCGACCCAGGTGCCATCCGCGCTGATGGTCGCTTGAATCGCCGGACCATTTCCCGCCAGCGTGAGCGGCGCCGACACATCGACGTCGACGATCCGGGTGCTGGTGTTGCCCGGTGTATCTAAAATTCCACTACCGCTGACATCGCGATCGTGCAGGTAAACATGGCTGACGCCGAACGCCGTCCCGGTGGCCGTGAGATTCGTCGCGCTGGACTGGTAAACGACATAGCGTCCAGTCTGGCTGATCGACGGCTTGAAACTCGGATTGTTTGCTTGGCCTCCGACCGCATTGATCCCGCTGACCCGGGCGATCAAGCCGGTGATCGTATCGACGACAAAGATATCGCTGAAGCCATTGGTGTCACCCACCACCAGGTTGTTGGCGTTGGACTCGAACGCGACATAGCGGCCGTTGCCGCTGCTGATGGCTGGATTATTGGACGCGGCATTGGCTTGGGTTCCTTGCTGCGAAACGCTGAGCCGGCGGACAAGGTTCGTCTGGCTGTCGAAAAGAAAAATATCCCGGACGCCGTTGGTATCATGTGGCGGAGGGTCGTTGATGGGCGCTAGAAAATTGGCCGCATCCGAAGCAAAGGCCACATAACGACCGTCAGCGGTCATAGAGGGATTGTCGCTATAGCCCGAGGCAGTTGTGGCCACCTCATATCCGTGGCTCGCGAGATAAACCGTCGCAAAGTTCTTCGGCAGCAGATTGATCAGCGTGCCACTGGGATTCAGCGTGTTGCCGCCCCAGATATTGTCGCCGTTCACGGTCAGCGGCGCCGGATCGTTTTCGTCGAGCCCATCGAGCGAATCGATCTTCGCGAGCACGTAGAACGAACCGGTGAAATTCCCCGGCAACACCTGATTCCAGGTGACGGTGTGAACCGCGTCGTCGGCGTCGATCGTCCCGGTGATATCGTGAAGCGTGAGCCGGAAATCATCCGCATCGCCGTAGGTCGGATTGGACGACAAAACCACCTGAATGCGGACAAACGACGGCCCGTTCCGACCGGGCACGTAGGGAACATTGGGATTGCCGTCGCCTCCCGGCGTGAGGTCGTTGTTCTCGTAAGTCAGCGACATCGGGATGACATCGCCACCCACGTAAGCGGTGCCGGCCGGGTAAACGAGCGAGGTGATCTGGAAATCCGGCCGGCCAATGATGGCGAAGGCCGGCGTCGGCGTGCTGACCAAACCCGAGACTCCACCGGTCACCGTCGCGTTGATGAAATAAGACGCAGCTTGGCTGGTTCGCCGCGGGATGGTTCGCGCTATCTGGACGGTGCCGGTTCCCCCCGCCGCGATAGCCGGGATTGCGGCGGACGCCGCGGGCGGCGGGAAGGTGACCGCATCCGCCGTGTTGGAGGTCAGCGTGATCGTGAAATTGCCCACCCCGCCGGGAAAGTCGTTCGCGGTGCCACCGCCCTCCGGAGCCGATGCCGCATTCGTCAAGGTAACGGTGAAAACCACCGTATCGCCCGGACGCGCGGAGCCGACGTCCGAACTGACCGACGTCAGTTGGATGATCGGCTGCGCGTGCGAGACCGTCGCCAGCACCAGGCCGAAGATCGCCGCCAGATAAAATTTGAACCGTGATTTCATGGTTGCACCTCTCGTTGGGTTGGCGATCACCGCGGGCCGGTCACTTCCGGCCGAACCACTTCGACTTCTTCTTCGCCTCCGCCGCCTGCTCCTCGGGCGTCACGAACGGCGACGCCTCGCCCCGATAGCCCGGCAAATCCTCCCGCCTCATCTCCAGCTGCCGCACCCGCGTCGAATCGAACACCTCCTCGACCGGCGCTCCGTCCGCACTGATCGACTTCGCCGTGATGAAGATGATCAGGTTGCTCGTCGTGCTGTTGCGCGTGTCCGAACGAAACAGCCGCCCCACCAGCGGCACCGAACCGAGCACCGGCACCTTCGACTCGCCCGTGGTCGAGTTCTGCGTCACCAGCCCGCCAATGCCCATCGTGTATCCATCTCTCAATGACACCTGCGTCGTCGCCTTCCGCGTCGCCACGATCGGGATCTGTGTGCCGCTCGCGCCGCCGAAGGTCACGTTGCCGTTCGTCTGGCTCACCTCCGGCGACAGCGTGAGCTTGATCGTGCCGCGCGCGTTGACCTGCGGCGTCACCCGCAACAGCACGCCGATCGGCTTGTAGGTGAATCCGCTGATCTGGAATGTGCCCGTCTGCTCGCTGAAGGTGTAGTTCGGGATCGGCCGCTCCTCGCCCACGTTGATCGTCGCCTCCGTGTTGTTCAGCGTCACGATCGTCGGATTCGACACGATCTTCGTGTTGTCCAGCGTCTGCAGCGCGCTCAGCACCACGCGGAACTGGTCCGCGCTGAACACCGCGTTCAACATGCGGTCGTTCGTCGTGCCGCCCACCAGCGAACTCAGCTTGTCCAACCCGATCGTGCTCGACTGGCTCGTCGTCGAAGTCGCCGTGACCGCCCCGTTCGTGGACGTGATCGTGTTGCTCTGCGTGCCCGTCGTGCCCGCCTCGCTGTTCTCGCCGCCGCTGCGCTCGCCCGTCTGCAAACGCTCGTAGCTGCCCACGACCCCCTGCTCGTCGCCCCCCACGCCCACCCCGTAGGCGTTGAGCGAAGCCCAATTCACGCCGAGGTTCTTCACGTCGCGATCCGTCACCTCGACGAACTTCGACTCGATCATCACCTGGTCCGTCGCACGATCCAGCTGCTCGATGATCGGACGAATCCGGTTCATCCGCGACGGACGCTCGGTGATCACCAGGCTGTTCGTGCGCGTATCGACCACGATCCGCCCTCCCGCCGCCGGATCGACCAGCGAGGTGATCGTCGGCATGATGAGCGAGGCCTGCGCGTAATTGATGATGAACACTTCCGTCGCCACGGGCTCCTGCAGCAGCGTCGCATTCGAGACGATTTTGACGATGTTGCCCTCCTCGATGTAGGTGAAGCCCACCGGCGCGAGCACCACCTGGAAAATCTGCCGCCAGGTCACGTCGCGCAGCTTGATCGAGGCCTGGCCCTGCAACTCCTCCGGGATCACCAGGTTCAATTCGAAGAGATCGGCGACGTTGCGCAGGATGTTGCGGATGTCCTCATCGGGAAAGTCGACCGACAGCGTGTCGTTGCCCGCCCCATCGCGGCCCTTCACCGCTGCGGTCGGAGCCGATGTCTCGAGTCCCTTGATCGTGACCTCCGGCTCGCCGGTGGCGGGCGGCGCCATGATCGTCGGCGCGGCGGACGTCGCGGAGACGGATGATTCGGGCAGGGGCTCCGTCTGCGCCTGACCTCGGATGAGGAAAACCGCCAACAGCGCGGCGAGCGGGACGAGGGTGCGGGTTCTCATTGGGACTTTCCTGGTTGAATGCGCCGGGTGATTTCGTCGCGGTTGAGTCGGAGCGTGAAAGTGGTGCGGTCGATCGCCGCCAGCTCGAGGCCGTAGTCCAGGCCGTCATAAGTGACCGTCAGCCGATCGCCGACGCGCAGCCGTTTCTGGCCGAAAATCAGCAGCGGTTCGCCCCCGAGAATCAACGTGCCCGAGGGATTGATCTTGGTCGCGATGAGCTCGAGTAAACCGAGATCCGTCGTCGGCTTCGCCGGTTTCGCCTGCGCCTGCGCCGCCGCCTGCGCCGCTTGCGCCGCCGCGATCGCGCGAAGCTCCTCCGGATCCGGCAGGCCGAACGCCGCGGGGTTGAACGGGTGCACGAGATCCTCCGGCAGCGGCGCCGGCGTCGTCGGTTTCGCCAGCCGCAACGCCTGCTCGACGAGCGGGCGCCGCGCCTCGGGCGACATCAGGTCCGCACCGCCCGCCGCCGCCCACGCCGGGCCGGACAATCCCGCTCCGACGCCCAGCAGCACCATCGTCCGGAAAATTTTTGCGCTCATCGGTGGCTCAGGAGTTCGACCGTCAATTGAAGCGAGAGCGGCCCGGTGCGGTCGGGACTGATGACCGAGGCCGACGCCAGGGTTACCCGCGAGTAATGCACGCCGTTCTCCAGCCGGCGCAGGAAATCGAGCAACGCCATGTATTCACCCTGCAACGACACGGTGAATCCCACCGCGCCGAACGCCGCCGCGGGGGTCGCGGCCTTGCCCGCGCGCCCGGCCGCCGGCGGGGCGAGCTGGCGCAGGTCCGTCAGCTTCACGCCCGTTTCCGCCTCGAGCTTGTAGAAATACTGGAGGTTGTTCGCGAGCTCGTCGGCCCGCACCAGCCGCGGCTCGATCGCCGCCACCGCCTCGTTCATCGCCGTCAGCTGCTCGGGCAGTTGCGCCGCATACCGGACATTGCGCGCGATCCTCCGGCCCTCGACCGACTTCTGCTCGAGCTCCGCCTGCTGCGCGGGCACCGCCTCGCTGCGCCAGTAAATTCCCGCCCCGAGCAGCAACGCCGCCGCGAGACAGCCCGTCGCGATCGGATTCTTCCGGACCAGCGCGATCGCTTCCTCGTTGCTGATCATCGCTTCCCTTTCTTCGCCGTCAGCGCCGGCGTCTGCTTCAGCGAATATTCCACCACCAGCCGGCCGGTCTGCGGATTGCGGTTGATGTTCAACAGCGCGATATCGTCGAACCACTCCGCCAGCGCCGGGTTCGCGCGCAACTGCGTCAGATACGTCGACGCATGCCCGCTCGCCATCTCCGGCGCGCCGCGCACCGAGGCGATCAGCCGCAGATTGCTGCCCCGCAGGTCGAAGCCATCGATCGCGATGTTGCTCGGCAGCGTCTGCCCGAGCTGAATCAGCAAATCCGAGATCAACGGACGAGCCTTCAGAAAGGCGTCCACCTCGGCGACCTTCGCCGCCTGACTCTGGAATTTCTTGAACTCCGCGATCGCCCGCCGGCTCACCGGATTCTCCCGGTCGATCTGCGTCTGCCACTCGCTCACCTGCTGACGCAACTCCCGCAGCTCGTATTCCTGATACGCGAACCACAACGCCAGCACCGACGCCACCACGATGGCGAGGCCGTTGACGAAAAACGCCGTCCGCACGACCTTCGTGTCCGGCAATCGCTGGAAATTGCGGAAGTTCGGATGCCACGGCGGCGTCGCCGAAGCCGCGCCCGCGTCACTCTTTCTTTTCAGCAGCGACCGCATCGGAAACCGTTTGATAAACCATCAGACTCACCAGCCCAAACCAGCGCGCGTCCAGCCCGCTCGCCGCCACCCCTTCGCCCAGCGTGACCTGCCGCGACCGCAGCCAGGGCGCCAGATCCAGCGTCACGCTCGCCACCCCCAGCGCCGACGCGATCGTGCCTTCCAGCCACCCGAGCTTCGCCGGCATCGAGGTGCACAACACCTGCCCCACCGACTGTCCGGTTTGCACCTCGTAAAACCCGATCGACGACTGCAACTCCTTCAACAGCTTCTTCACCAGCAGCGGGCCCATGCCCGTGAAATCGAAGGTGTTCGAAAAAAACAGTTTTCGCGCCGACTCGCCGTCCTTCAAGCCGAGCTCCTTCTGCACCACCGGCAGCATCGAGTCGAACCCCTGCGCGATCGGCCGCGACGCCTCCACGCCGCCCGCCGTCACGATGAACGAGTGCGTCGCCTCCGCCCCGATCTCCAGCACGAGCGTCGGCGTCTTCGACTTGTTGAACGCGAGATAATCCACCACTCCGCCGAGCATCGCCACCGACGCCAGCTCGAGCCGCTCCGGATAAATCCCCACCGCGAGCAACGCATCCTGCATCGCAATCACGTCCTCCGATGGCAGACCGCAGAACAGCACGTCCTTCTGCGCACCCTTCGCCCCATCGAAATCGCCCCCGTCCGTCGCGTTCAAGACGTGCACGGTGAACTTCTCCGGCTCCACGCGACATTGGGTCGTCAGCACCTCCGCCAGATAACCGGGCTCCTTCAACCGCTTCGGCTCCAGCGTCGCCCGCCGCACCACGCGCGACGCCGGCTGAATCCCGCAATTCGCATTCAGGTAGCCCGTCGGGCTCTTCTTCGGCCGCAACCGCTTCACCGCCTCCTCCACCGCCGCTGGATCGGCCGCCGGACATTCGAGCAGTTCCTCGATCACCAACGGCGCCCTCGCCGCCGATGTCCGCGCCAATAGGGTCGCATGGTCGTTTTGCTCGACGAAGAAACCCTTGGTCTTGGCAGCGAGAAACATACGAGGGTGGTTCGATCGGGAAACCGGGTCCCGAACCACAGCGCCGAAATCGCGCGCCACAGTCCGTTGGCCGGGCGCGGAACCTCCCCAATGGCAGGGGTCGAGACAAGACTAAACCCCTATGGCCACCTCGGGCGAAACCCTATTCACCCTTTCTACCCGTCTCCACCCCCCCCCCCCATCCTTCATCTCGCGCCCCCACCACCCACAAAAAAACCCGCCGCGGTGGGCGGCGGGTGAAAGTCAAACGAGCCGGGGGAACCGACTCACTTCTGCCATGTGCGCTTCTTGTGCCGGTTCGCTTTGAGGCGCTTGCGACGCTTGTGCTTCGACATCTTCAACCGACGTTTCTTTTTCAGATTGCCCATGGAATAAATTAATGAGTCGAGCAACGTGCGGACCGCGCCGCGCCCTGTAAAGCCCGAATTTGCCCCCGTTTTTCCCGCGATTCGACCCGCGCCCGCCCCGGAGAACGTGCGCCCCGCCCGTTCAAACCGCCACCTCCACCACTCGCCGCCCGCGCGTGAAAACCAACTGCGCCTCCACGCGTTCCCTCGGCAACCCGGTCAACACCGCCGCCACCCGCCGATAAAGGTTCAACTGCGCCGCGTGCCGTGCCACCACCGCCGCGAGCTCCGCGTCCGTCGCCCGGTCCGTCTTGAAATCGACCACCGTCGCCCGCGCCGCCCGCCCCCCCACCGCGCGCTCGACCACCACGCGGTCGAAGACACCCGTGATCCACACCCCGTCGATCACCACTTCGAACGCCCGCTCGCGCCACACCTCCGCCGCCGCATCCGCCGGCTTCCGCCACACCGCCGCCAGCGCGTTCTCGCGCAACACCGCCAGCGCTTCCTCCCGCACCTCTGCCGCCACCCCGCGCGCCCGCCACTCCGCCGCCCGCCGCGCCACTTCGACGTCCGTGCCCCACTCCACCTCCGCCAGCAATCGGTGCACCGCGATCCCGAAATCCGCCGCCCCACTCCGCTGCAGCGAAAACAATTGCGCGCCCGCCAGCTCCGCCGCCTTCCCCGCCGACGGTCGCCGCCCCACCAGCCGCCGCACGCGCCCCACGTCGCTCACCCGCGCGCCATCCGCCGTTTCCTTCTTCTCCTCGCCTTTCTTCACGCGCCCACGCTCCACCCCGCGATGCCACTCCGGGTCGCCTTCCGCAAACGCCCCTGCGAATTCCCGTCCGCCCACGCGCACCGGCTGCGTCTCCTCACCCAGCGTCTCCGCGAGCAGCTTCGGATAATTCCGCGACTTCGACGTCCCCGGCGCCTTCGTCACCACATACAGCCCCCGCTTCGCCCGCGTCATCGCCACATATAAGAGCGACAAACTCTCGTAACACGCCTCCGCCTCCGCCCCGCGCACATGTTCCGCCAGCACCGGATCGACTTCGTGAAACACCTTCGCCGGCAAATCCAGCACCCACTCCACTTCGCGCTCCGCCGTCTTTTGCACCGCCAGCCCGTCACGCCGGCAGTCGATCCGAATCCCTTCGAGATCCGGCAGCACCACCACGTCGAACCCCAGCCCCTTCGACTTGTGAATCGTCATCACGCGCACCACCGCCGCCGCCTCGCTCTCGCGCACCGTGTGCCGCTCCATGAACGCCACAAACTCCGCCACGTCGCGACTCCCCGTCGCATCGAACCGCCGCGCCGCCGCCAGGAACTGCCGCGCGCGTTCCCGCGTGAACGCATCGTCGTCCGCCACCGCCGCGAGCAGCCGCCGCACCCAGCCACCGAGCGCCCGCTCGAATCCCTCCGCATGAATTTCCCCGAGCACGCGCCGCGTCAGCGCCTCCGGCACCGCCAGCCCGTCCGCCTCCAACAGCGCGCCGAGCGGCGTCATCCGCACGTGCTCCTGCGCCAGGGTGTCGCCCGGGTGCGCCGCCGCCTTCGCCAGCGCGAGCAGCGCCGCGCCGAACGGATTGTCCACGCCCACGTGCAAATCCGCCTCCGCCAGCGCCGGCAGCCCGCCTTCCTGCCGCAGATAATCCGCCAGCCGCGCCGCCGTCGCGTTGTCCTGCACCAGCACCGCGCAGCTCAACCCGCGCTCCAACGGCTCGATCTCCTGCAACACCCCCAGCGCCACCGCGAACCGCGCCGCCTCGTCCTCGCCGTGCAACAGCGCCGCGTATCCATTAAGTTGTGACTTCGCCGACTCGTGCGCCCGCCACTCCGCGTTCCACCGCCGCGTCGCCTCGCCGGGAAAGAGCTCGCCCAGCACCGCCGCATCGCCGAACACGCGGTTCACCGCCGCGATCACCGCCGGCCCCGAGCGCCACGATCTCACCAGGTGCTCCTCCGCGATCGTGCCGGGCTGCGTCGCGTTGTAGCGGTCGAAGATCTCGCGAAACAGCCGCGGGTCTCCCTCGCGCCACGTGTAGATCGCCTGCTTCACGTCGCCGACGTAGAAGAAACTCCGCGCGCCCGTCGGATCCTGCACCGCCTCGTCGATCAGATTCCGCAACACCGACCACTGCCCGAAGCTCGTGTCCTGGAATTCGTCGAGCAGCCAGTGATCGATCTCGCCGTCCAGCCGGTAGTCGATCGCCAGCCGCGCCTCCTCGCGCTCCGCGCGTTCCGCCGCCGCCTCCGCGCTCGCGCTCAACACCGGCGCGCCCGTGTCCGGCTGCAAGAGCCGCTGCACGTCGCCGAACGTCAGCTTCCCCGCGCGCCGCACCGCGTCGTGATAAACGCTTTCATACGCGTCGAGCACCGCGTGAATCCCCCGCGTCATCTCCAGCCGCCGCGCATACTCGAGTTCGAAGATCGCGAGCAGCAGCGCCCGCAGCGCCTCCCGCGCGGCCGGCGTCAGCGCCAGTTTCTTCCGCTCGACCATCACCTCCGCGAGCTCCGGCCACGCCTTCAGCGCGTTGGCGAACAGATACTCCAGCGCCGCGCCCATCGGCGCGCCCGGCGACCACACCGCGAACTCCGCGAAAAACGCCTCCCACCGCGCCCGTTGCTTCTCGTTGAGCGGCACCTCCGCGAGCGCCGCGCGCAACGCCGCCGCCGCCGTCTCCCGCCGCTCCGCCGCGCCCAGCCACGCCGCGCCGTCCCGCCAGATCCGCGCCGCATTCCCCCAATTTTCCGCCGCCGGCGCGCCCAGAAAAATTTCCTGATGCCGATCGAGAAACGCATCGAGCTGCGCGCCCAGCCGCTTCTCATCCGCCCCGAACGTCGCGCGCTTGAACGCCTCGATGAACTCCCGCTGCGCCGCCGTCAGCTCCCCGCGCCCCCCGCCCGCCGCCCGCTGAAACATCCGCTGCAACACCCGTCCGCGCTCCACCCGCACCGCATGCTCCTGCAACACTTCGAACTCGCCCGCGAGCCCCAGCTCCAGCGGAAAATTCCGCGCGATCCGTGCAAAAAATCCGTCGAGCGTCCCCAGCCGCAGCCGGTGCATCGCATCGATCACCGCGCGCAGCATTTTTAAGAAATCCCCCGCCCCGAGCGCCGGCACGCCGATCTCCCGCGCGAGGGTCGTGGCATACGCCGGCTCCGCCGCCGCGCGCGCGAGCTTGTTGAGAATCTCGTCGAAAAACTCCCCCGCCGCCTTCCGCGTGAACGTCAGCGCCACGATCCGCTCCGGCTTCGCCCCGAGCGCCAGCAACCGCACGAACCGGTTCGTCAGCGCGTAGGTCTTCCCCGACCCCGCCGACGCCAGAATCATCACATGTCCGATCTGCGTCATCGCCGCGCCTCCCACGCCACGCTCGCCGCCACCCCGTGATGAAACAACGCCGCGAAATCGTCCCACTCCTCGCGCACGTTCTCGTTCGGCGGCCAGAACTCGCCCGCACGCATCGCCGCCGCCACGCCTTCCGCGCACCGCCACGCCGACTCGTCGAGCTCGCGCGTGTAGTCGTCCCACGGACGAATCCCCGTCTCCGTCGACGCTTTCGGCAGGTTGAAATAACCGCACTCCAACCTCGCTCCATTTCCGTCCGCCGCCAGCGCCCGCAGATACAGCGGCAACTGCAGATCGCTCCACACATAATCGCGGCCGTTCAGCGTCAGCCGCGCAAACTCCGGCGCCGTCTCCTCGCGCCGCACGCCGCGCACATGCGCTTGCCACGGCTCCACCGGCCGGTCCGACGTCTTGTAATCGAGCACGCGCAACGCGCCCGTCCCTTCGTGCCGGTCCACACGGTCGATCTTCCCGCTCACCACCAGCCCGCCGACCTCCAGCTCGAACGGTCGCTCCACCTCGATCGTCACCCAGCCGTCCGCCCGCGTCTGCGCCTGCACTTCCGCCACCCGCGACAGCCGTTGCCGCGCCGACTCCACCTGCACCACCAGCGGCAGCGTCAACGCCGATCCGAACCGCTTCGCCGCCGCGCGCTCCAGTGTATCCAATAAATAACCACGCAACACCGCCGCGTCCGTGCAGTCGCGCAGCGCCTCCTCGCGGCCCATCGCCTCCAGCGCCGCGTGACACAGCGTGCCGAAATCGAACACATCCAGCTCCGTCTTCGCCGGGTCCACCGCCTCCATCCGCAGCACGCGTCCCAGATAAAAACGCCACGGGCACGCCAGCCACCCGCGCATCCCCGTCACCGCCACGCGCTCCACCGCCGGCACCCGCCCCGGCACCAGCCGCCACGCCCGCTGCCACGGCGGCGTCGCCCGCGGCGCCTCCGCCGGCCGGAACAGAAATTTCACCCGCTCCGCCAGCGCCTCGTCCGCACACCGCAACAACAACCGCGACGGCCGCAGCGGATCGCCCGCCGCCGACGTTTTGCCGAGAAACACGTCCAGCCGGCCCGTCCCCGCTTCGCTGCGCCACGCCGCCAGCGCCTGCAGCAGATACGCGTCGCGCGCGAACCGCGCCGCGTTCGTCTTCAACCCGAGCCGCTCGCGCAACGACTCCGGCAAAAACGGATCGCCCACGATCGCATCCGGCACGCGCCCGTCGTTGAACCCCGCGACCACCAGATGCGGCGCGTCCTCCCACAACAACTCCAGCCAGCCCTGCAACTCCACCGCACCCTCCCGCTTGTCGTCGTAGCGCGTGTCCTCGCCATAAAGCCGCAGCGCCACGTCCCACCATTCCGCCGCGCCGATTCCCTCGAATTTCTCCTCCGCCGCCGCCAGCTCGCGCATCACCTCGGTCCACACGCCCGCCGACTCCGCCGCCCGCGCGTCCACCGGATTCGCCAGATCGAACCGCCGCCCGCCGAACAACGCCGCCAGCACCTCCGCCGCATTCTTCGGAAACGCCCCGCGCACCAGCGCCTCGCGCAACTCCTCCACGATCGCCAGCGCCGACGCCGTCGCCGCGCCCACCACCGGACGCTCGCCCTCGCCGCGCCCCGTCGCCGCATGCCTCCGCGCCTCCGCCAGCGTCGGCGGCAGATGCCGCATGTGCAACCGGTCGAGATCGCGCAAAAATTCCGCCGCCGAAAATCCCGCCACGCTCCGCCGCAAAAACTCCAGAAGGTCCGGACAACGCCCCAGCGCTTCCACCGCCGAAAAGGTCTCCTCGCGCGCCAGCACCGCCAGCGCCCGCAGCAACTGGTGCAGCGCGTCCCCTTCCCGCCGCCGCCCTTCCGGATTGAACGCCGCCAGCCCCGCCTGCTCGAGTTCGCCTTCCAGCAGCGGCAACACCTCCGCGTCCGCCACGCCCACGCCCAGCACGCCTTCGGGTTCACCGTATCCACGCGCCAATGACGCGATCCGCTCCGCCTGCGCCGCCGGATCCGCGCACACATGCACCCGCTGCTCGAATTCCGGCAACTCCAGCACACGCCGCGTCCATGCCTCGCCGAGCGGCCGCCCCCACTCGTCGAACGCCGCCGCTTCCTCCGCCGGCGCGAACACCAGAATGTCCACCGCGATCGCTCGCGCGTGCTCCGCCAGCACGCGCAGCGCCAGCGGCAGCGGATCCGGCGCACCGATCGCCACGATCCGTTCAACGTCCTCCAGTTTCGCCGGCGCCACCGCCGCCGCGACCTCCGCCGCCTGACGATCCCGCAACCCGAGTTCCGCCAGCACCGCCGTCTGCCGCCGCTCGAGTTCCCCGATCTGCCGCCAGCGTTCCGCCTCCGGAAAATCCGCGCCCACCCGCCCCGCCACGTCGCCGAGTTGCAGCCCGCCCTCGGCCAGCGCCCGCCGCAACCGCACGAACTCCTGCGCCAGCCGCAACGCCCACGCCACGTTCCGCACCGGCGGATCGACCGGAAACACCGCGCGAAATTCGTCCAGTGGCACGTCGCGCAACACCACCGTCCACGCGAGCAGCGACTCCAGCCGCGACGCCAGCGCCGCATCCCCCGGCGCCGCCGCGACCAGTGACTCCGGGAGCATCACGCGCGGCGGAAACGCCGCCGACCCGTGCGCCGCCGCATGCGCGGCCAGCGCCTCGCGCAACCGCCGCCCCGTCTGCCGCGTCGGCACGATCACGAGTGTCTTCGACAAATCCAGCGGCCCGCCCCCCGCCCAATCGCCCGCGAGAAACGCCACCGCCTGCGGCAGCAGCGGACGATCCCACGGCAGGAAATGCCGGCAAACAGACTCAGGCGGATTAACCACGCGCGTCGATTGCACGGACCGCCCCCGCCAACCTCAACCCCCAAAGTAGTGCGGCGCTTCAGCTCCGCACCGGTCGCAAAAAAAACGCGACCGACACAAAGTTAAATCCTGGAGCCGCGGCGCCCCGCCGCGCCTTGACCTCCGAGGTAGAAGCCTGCTTGCAGGGGATTCCGTTCGCTGGAACACAGAGAACACCGAGCTCCGACACAGAGCCCACAGAGCGAAACACATGATACAGGACTCGAGCCTTCATCGTCGTCAGCCCGTCTCTGCGTGGAAGAGCTCTGGACACCTTGTAGCCTCCTGCTTCCTCCGTGTCGGCGCTCGGTGATCTCTGTGTAACAGGTTCGATTGATCCGGGTATTCTATCCCGCAGGACTAAATCCTCACTCCACCCGCACCGGCAGCGTTCCATCCCCAAACTCCGCGACCAACTTCGCTCCGCTGCCCACGCCTTTTCTCCGCGGCACCGCGCGTCCCTGTTCGTCGCGCATGATCACGAACCCGCGATTCAACACCGACGCCGGACTCGCCCCCTGCAACCGCTTCCACAACGCCAGCAGCCGGTGTGATTCGATCTGCACCCGCCGCTCCGGCGAGCGCTGCGCGAGCAGCGCGCGCGCCTCCGCGAGCCGCTGCCGTTGCGCCTGCACGCTCCCGCGCAGCGCCCCCGCCAGCCGGTTCGCAAAATCGTCCAGCCGCAGGTAGCCCTGCTCGATCTGCGCCGCCGGCGACAACAACCGCAGCCGCGACCGCGCATGATCCACCCGCGCCGCCGCCCGCTCCAGCGCATCCTCGCCCGCCGACACCATCGCCGTGCTCGCGCGCAGCGCCCGCTGCGCCGCCGCCACGAAATGACTCGAGATCAACTCCGCCGCCGCACTCGGCGTCTCCGCCCGCACGTCCGCCGCGAAATCGCACAGCGTGAAATCGATCTCGTGCCCCACCGCCGACACGACCGGCACGCCGCACGCCGCCACCGCGCGCACCAGCGGCTCCTCGTTGAACGCCCACAAATCCTCCAAACTCCCGCCGCCGCGCCCGATCACGATCAGATCGAAAATCCCCAGCCGCTCCGCCAGCGCGAGCATCGCCGCCATCTCCGCCGCCGCGCCCTCGCCCTGCACCTTCGCCGGCAGCACCACCACGCGCCCGCGCCACCCGCGCCGCTTCAAAATCCGCAAAAAATCCTGCACCGCCGCGCCCGTCGGCGACGTCACGAAGCCCACCGTCACCGGCATCTCCGGCAGCACGCGCTTATTCTCCGCGGCGAACAGCCCTTCCTCCGCCAGCCGCTGTTTCAACGCCTCGAACTCCCGCCGCAGCCGCCCCTCGCCGTCCTCGATCACCGCGCGCACGATCAACTGATACTGCCCGCGCGCCTCGTAAACGCTCACCTCGCCGTAAACGACGAGCTGCATCCCGTCGCGCAGCTTCACCGTCTGCCGAGCCGCATCGCCGCGAAACAGCACCGCGCCGAGCGTCGCCCCCGCATCCTTCAACGCGAAGTAAACGTGCCCGCTCGACTGAATCCGCAAATTGGATACCTCGCCGCGCACCCAGCCCGGCCGCAGCCCGCGCTCGAGCAGCGTCTTCACCCGCCGCGTGAACTCGCTCACCGACTCCACGCGGTCATCCGCCTCGCCCCCCAGGATCTCCTCGCGCATGCTCATCCCCCCAGTAGGGCGGGTCTCCGACC
>JAEYYL010000109.1 GCA_023430825.1 Verrucomicrobiota bacterium
CGCTGACCTTTCGCCACCAACGCGTCCATGAACTCCGCGCACATCTCATCCGTGATCAAGGGGTCCTTCGTGCCGAGCGTCAGATATTGCGGCACCGCCCGCTCCGTCGCCGCCGGAATCGCGTGCAGCGGCTGCACCGCCCGGTCCCAGTTTGCATCCGCCGCGGGATTCTCCGGATCGGCCCTCAACCACTGCCCCGTGAACACGCCGTAGCTCGGCGCCGCCGCGCGGATCGCGCGCAACATCTCCTCGCGCACCTGCGCCACCGTCTTGCCCTTCGGCACATACGTCGGCTTGAACTCGAACACGCCCGGCTCTTTGCCAAAACCCCGCGCGCCGATCCGCTCGATCATCAGCGAAACCGACGCCGACAAATGCCCGCCCGCGCTGTCGCCCGTCACACCGATCCGCGTCGCATCGCCACCATAGTCCGCCGCGTGTTCCATGATGTGCGCGATCGCACCGTAACAATCCTCGATGAGATTCGGCATCGTCGTGCTGCTCGCATCACCGTCCGCCTTGCCGGCCCAGCGGTAATCGATGCTCACCGCCACAAACTGTCCGCCGCGCGTCAACTCGCGCGCGAGCCCGCGCATCACGTCCTCGTTGTTCGTCGTCCAACCGCCGCCGTGGATGATCACGATGATCGGCAGGTTCTTCGCCCCCTTCGGCGAGAAAACATCATACTTCAGCGGCTTCTTCCCCGGTTGCGCATAAACGACGTCATGCCGCACGTCCAGGTGCGCGACCTCCGCCGCCTCGATGAACGACGCGCCGAGATGTTTATCCTGATCGATCGTCACCTGGAACGTCGGCGTCATGGATTCGTGATACATCGCGCCCCAGCGGCCCGGCACCGAGTAGTAGCCGGCGTCGAGCACATAACCCGCGTCCGGCTTCGTGCTCACCGTCACGACCGTGCCCGCGGGATATTTGCCGTCGGCCGGCAAGGCCGGATCGACGGTCAACTGGCCGTGAGTCGGCTGATCGACGACAACGGTGAACGATTGGGCTTGGGCCACGGCCGACATAAGCAGCGCGAGAGCAATGCTGGGGAGCGAGGTTTTCATGGGTTTTGGGGGACGGAGTTGACGAGAAAAAAGACGGAGAGAACAGCCCGTTCACGCACCGGCCGGCGCGCACGCGACTTCGAACGGCGCACCCGTGCGCGCCCGGACTTCGTCGAGCGACACCCCGTCGTGCAGTTCGATCAGCCGCAGCCCGCCGCCGTCCGCGACCTCGAACACGCACAGATCGGTGATGATGAGATCGACCACGCCGCGACCGGTGAGCGGCAGCGTGCATCGCCGCAGAATCTTCGGGCTGCCATCCTTCGCGCAGTGTTCCATCAACACGACGACGCGCTGCACGCCGGCCACGAGATCCATCGCGCCGCCCGGGCCCTTCACCATTTTTCCCGGCACCATCCAGTTCGCGATGTCGCCGTTCTCCGCGACCTCGAGCGCGCCGAGGATCGAGAGATCGACATGCCCGCCGCGAATCATCGCGAACGAATCCGCACTCGAGAAAAACGCCGAGCCCGGCAGCGTCGAGATCGTCTGCTTCCCCGCGTTGATGAGGTCGGCGTCGACCTGCGCTTCCTCCGGAAACGGTCCGATTCCCGACAATCCGTTTTCCGACTGCAACGTCACCTCGATGCCCGGCGGAATGAAATTCGCCACCAGCGTCGGAATGCCGATACCGAGGTTCACCGTGTAGCCGTCGCGCAACTCCCGCGCCGCCCGGCGCGCCATCGCCTCGCGCAGCGGCGACGCGCTCTTCGGCCTCGCTCCGCGCACCGTGCGAAACTCGATCCGCTTCTCGTAGCGCGCGCCCTGCACGATCCGGTGAACGTAAATCCCCGGTGTGTGAATCGCGTCGGGATCGAGTTCACCGACTTCGACCAACGCCTCAACCTCCGCGACGCACACCGTGCCGCACGTCGCGATCATCGGATTGAAATTACGCGCCGTCTTCCGGAATACGAGATTGCCCGCGCGATCCCCTTTCCACGCTTTCACCAGCGAGACATCCGCGCGCAATCCCCGCTCCAACACATACTCGTCCCCGTCGAAACGCTTCGTCTCACGCCCTTCGGCGAGCTGCGTTCCGGCACCCGTGCGCACATAAAAACCCGGAATGCCCGCGCCGCCCGCGCGCAGCCGCTCCGCGAGCGTGCCCTGCGGCACCAGCTCGAGGTCGAGTTCCCCGGCCAGCACCTGCCGCTCGAACTCACGGTTCTCGCCCACATACGACGCCACGACTTTTCTCACCTGCCGCGTCCGCAACAAAAGCCCCATGCCGAAGTCGTCCACCCCCGCGTTGTTGCCGACGATCGTGAGCCCCTTCACGCCACTGTCGCGCAGCGCCGCGATCAAATTCTCCGGAATGCCGCACAAACCGAATCCGCCCGCGGCGATCGTCAGGTCGTCGCGCAGCAAGCCGGCGAGCGCGGCGGTGGCGTTGGGATAAACCTTGTTCATGAGAGTTCGAGGCACAGCGCCAGCGCTTCGCCACCACCGATGCAAATCGCCGCCACACCGCGCCGCCCTCCCGTGTCGCGCAACGCCGACAGCAGCGTGACGACGATCCGCGCCCCGCTCGCGCCGAGCGGATGCCCGAGCGCGATCGCGCCGCCGCGGACGTTGAGTTTCTCGTGCGGGACGCCGAGTTCGCGCATGAACACCAGCGGCACGACCGCGAACGCCTCGTTCACCTCCCACACGTCGACGCTCTCCTTCGTCCATCCTGCCCGCTCGAGCGCCTGCCGCGCCGCCGCCACCGGAGCGGTCGTGAACCAGAGCGGCTCCGTCGAGTGCGTGCCCCACGCGACTACCCGCGCCACCGGCGTGAGCCCCTGCGCCCCCGCCCGCTCGCGCGTCGTCAGCAGGAGGACCGCCGCGCCGTCGTTCAACGTCGACGCGTTCGCCGCCGTCACCGTCCCCTCCTTCTCGAACGCCGGCCGCAGCTGCGGAATCTTTTCGTAAATTACCTTCGCCGGACCTTCGTCGCGGTCCACGCGCGCGCTCGCCCCTTTCCCGCGCGCAACCCCGACCGCCGCAATCTCCGCGTCGAACTGCCCCGCCTGCTGCGCGGCGTTGGCGCGCGCAAACGACTCGATCGCGAACGCATCCTGTTCCGCGCGCGTCAGCCGGTATTTCGCGGCACATCGCTCCGCGCACGAACCCATGTGCACGTCACCGTGGGGATCCCACAATCCGTCGTGCACGAGCGAGTCGACCGCCTGCCGATGCCCGAGCCGAAAACCCTCGCGCGCCTGCGGCAACAGATACGGCGCCGTGCTCATGCTCTCCATGCCGCCGGCCGCGACGTGCGTCGCATCGCCCGTCAACAACGCCCGCGCCCCCTGCACCACCGCCTCCATCCCGCTACCACACACTTTGTTGATCGTCGCACAACGCGCCGCAGCCGGCACGCCCGCGGCCAGCGCCGCCTGCCGCGCCGGCGCCTGCCCGGAACCCGCGGACAGCACCTGGCCAAGCAGCACGTCGCTGATCGCCGCGAGCTCCAGTCCCGCCTGCTCCGCCGCCCGGCGAATCGCCGCCGCACCGAGCTGAGGCGCCGCCACCGTCGACAGCGCGCCCTGGAAAGCGCCGATCGGCGTCCGCGCCGCGCCGACGATTACGATGTCGCGCCCACTCATCGCGCCCGCCCTTTCCGCCTTGCCGCCTTCGCCCCGCCGGCGATTTCCAGGTTCAACAACAGCGACGAATACGCCTTGCCATGCGCGTCGAGCGCCAGCGATCGCGTGACGCCGCCGCCGAGCGCCTCGTGCAGCACGAACTTGATCGCGCCGAGTTGCGGCAGCAGATGCCGCTCAACCTCCCCGCACCCCAGGCCCGCGAAATGCGTGCGCACGCGCTCGGCCGTCACCTGCGCCTCCAGCAGCGCGTAGTCCCGCGGCTCGTAGGCGATGAGCGTGATGTCGGAGATGTCGCCCTTGTCCCCCGCCCGGGCGTGCGCGATATCGTGGAGTTTCATGTGATCGCGTATTCGACAACTGGATTCACCAGCGTGCGCGGCACGAACGCCGACCGCAGCGCCATCACCTCGCGCACGCCCGTCGTCACGCCGCCGCCCCCCGCCGGCCCGTTCGTATAAAGCGTCTCGACTTCGTTCCCGATCCGCCGCGCGTCCTCGAGCGTCGCCGCGCGCCCCGCCACGCGCACCCGCACCTCGGGCAACGCATCGCACCCGCCGCTCTCGCCCGACGGAAACAGCGCGTTCACGCCGATCAATTCCGCGCGCAGTTCCGCCGGCGCGAAGCCCGTCAGCTTGAAACGCTCGCGCACGATCTCGAGCGCGAGCCGTCCGCGCGCGACCGCGCCCGGCCCGGCGTAGGAAATCTGGCCTTCGCCGATATAGCCGTCGCGACACCCGAGCGACACCTTGAGCGTCGCGGGGCGCTCCCGCCCCGTCGCTCCCGTCACGGCGACACGATCGGGACCGACCTCGCGCACCTCCACCCGCGAAAAATCCGCCGTCACATCCGGCGTGAGATACGCCGCCGGATCGTGAATCTCGTAGAGGAGTTGCTCCTTGCACGTGCGCGCCGTGACCGCGCCGCCGGACCCCGCCACCTTCGTGATCG
>JAEYYL010000170.1 GCA_023430825.1 Verrucomicrobiota bacterium
GCCGGGCTTTGCGCCGGCGGAGGACTCGATCTCGGTGAAGATGCCGAGTTTCAACGTGAGCCCGGTGTTCAAGGTGACGGACCAGGTCACGGCGTATTATACTTTTGGTTACACGACGACGGCGGCGCCGGGGCTGGGCGGCGGCTACGTGTTCACGGGGCTGACGTTCGGCGGCGACGGGCGGACGTTCACGGACGCGTTCTTCGACCAGAAGAACCACCTGCACGAAGTGGGCGTGAAGGCCTCGCTGCTGGATGGGAAGCTGTTTCTCGGGACGGCGTTTTACGACCAGCAGAAGCGGTGGCGGACGGATGACGGGAAGCTGCGTTACACGAAGGCGAAAGGCTTCGAGATCGAGGCGAGTTACCAGCCGACGAAGACGGTGTTCCTGACGGCGTCGTATAGCTTTTTCGATTCGGTGCAGCGCTACACGGGCTTCCTGGCGGACTCGATCGTGTATGACGAACGGCTGGGATCGGCGATTCCGCTGACGCCGGACTTTCCGTCGATTTCCGACGAGTTTCAGCAGCCGGGTGTGCCGGAGCATCTGTTTAATTTCCTGGTCGGCTACCGGTTCAAGGGCGGGCTGAGCGCGTCGCTCGGCGCGGTGGTGACGGGGCCGATGGTGACGAGCCAGGAAGGGGCGGGGATGGGTTTGTTCGGGAGCGTGCCGGTGGTGTTCACGGCGAACCGGATTCCCTGGCAGCACACGGTCGACGCGACGCTCTCGTATGAGTGGCAGGCATGGACGGCGCGGCTGGCGATCCGGAATGTCACGGACGAGGAGAACTGGTCGGCGCCGAATCCCGGCTACGGCAATGGCTCGATCAATGCGGAGCTGCCGATCAACGGGGAGTTCACGCTGACGTATCGGTTTTGATGAGACGCGGCGGGCGCGGAAGGCGGGTTGCAGCCCGCCCCGCTCGAGTTGTCGATTGCGCAGCGGCGGGCGGGCGGCGAGACTGCGGTTCCCATGCGTGTGATCGACAGTCACGTTCATCTTTATCCGGCGGAAGTGGACATCGATCCGGCGGCGTGGGCCGCGGCGCGCGGGGAGAAACATTGGTCGCTGCTGTGCACGCGGCGGCGGCGCGACGGGCGGCCGGTGCAATCGCTGCCGACGCTCGACGGCCTGTTGCGCGCGATGGACGACGGCGGGATCGCGCGCGCGGTGCTGCTCGGCTGGTATTGGGAAAAGCACGACACGTGCGTGTGGCAAAACCGGTTTTATGCGGAATGCGTGCGGGCGCAGCCGGACCGGTTGTCGGCGTTTGCGACGCTGCATCCGGGGGCGGGGCGGGAGGCGACGCTCGACGAGGTGAAACGGGCGCACGGAGAAGGGTTGATCGGACTCGGAGAGTTGTCGCCGCACTCCCAGGGCTACCCGGTGAAGGATGCGTTGTTTGGCGAAGTGCTGGAGCTGGCGGCGGAGTTGAAGCTGCCGGTGAACTTGCACGCGGCGGATCCGGAGAGCCGGCGTTATCCGGGTTGGGTGGAGACGCCGGCGGAGGATTTCCTGTGGCTGGCGAGGATGTATCCACATACTCGATTCGTGCTGGCGCACTGGGGCGGGATGCTGGCGCTGCGCGACGCGCGATTCGCGGCGCACGCGAATTTTTACTACGACACCGCGGCGTCGCCGCTGCTTTATCCGGCGAGCGTGTGGACACACGCGATGCCGGCGCTGGGAGCGGAGCGGGTGTTGTTCGGCTCGGATTTTCCGCTGAACCTGTATCCGCGCGTGGCGGTGGAAGCGGAGATGGGGCGGTTCGTGGCGGAAGCGCGGTCGGCGGGGATGAGTGCGGACGTGCTGGGCGGGAATGCGGCGCGGTTGCTGGGAATTTGAGAGGAAGAGAGGTTCGAGGGTAGGAGCATCCTTGCAGGCGATTCGGGTGATCCCGCGGCTCACGCAGCGAGCCACGTCGGAATCGCTTGCCAGCAGGTTCCTACCTTTCGTGGTCGACGCGTCTTTTTACCGTGCGAGAGCCCAAGGGATCACGGGGCTGCGCGGATGTGACACGACGACTTGCAGGCCGGTGGTGAGGCCGGAGGGAAGGGCGATCGGAAGCGTGAGAACGGGGAGGCCGCCGATGCTGGCGGGGGCGGTGAGGGTGAGAATGCGGGTGCGATTGGCGAACGTGCAGTCGGCCTTGGTCAGCGCGGCGAAGGGCGCCGCGGGGAGCGCGAGGAAATCGTAGGTATCGAAGTAATTTTCCCAATGCGTGCGCAACGTGTCGGCGGCGGTGCGGGCGGCGTGAAGGTCGGCGACGGATTGCGCGGCGGCGCGTGCGAGACGTTGACGAACGGCGGGATCGTAACGGTCGCGGAAACGTTCGGCCCAGGGCGCGTGCGTGGCCCAGGCTTCGGCGGCGACGATGCGGTTGTAGGTTTCGACGGAAGTGACGAACGCGGTTTGGAGATCGGCGGTGCGCGCGGTGTCGGCGATCGGAGAGAGGCGCGCGACGGCGGTGCGACAGGCGAGAGCGACGTCGGCGTCGAGGCCGGGGAGTTCGAGGTAGCAGCCGCGCGGTGGGGAGGCGGGGGCCGCGGCGGGACCGACGAGCGCGGCGTTGGCGGCGAGGAGGTCGGTGGCGTTGGCGGTGAACCAGCCGGCGGTGTCGAAACTCGGCGCGAGGGGAAAGGCGTCGGCGATGAACGGATCGCGCGGAGCGAGACGAAAGCCGTAGAGTCCGCAGAAGGCGGCAGGCACGCGGATCGAGCCGCCGGTGTCGGTGCCGATCGCGAGCGGCACGATGCCGGCGGCGACGGCGGCGGCGGAACCGCTGCTGGAGCCGCCCGTGGTGCGGCCGGGGAAGTGCGGGTGTTCGCAATCACCGTAGTGCGGGTTTTCGCCGGTGATGCCGTAGGCGAATTCGTGGAGGTGGGTTCTGCCGGCGAGCACGGCACCGGCGCGGTGCAGCGTGTCGACGAGCGTGCTGTTGTGCGCGGGGGTGGGACGCACTTCGGGGAGAAACGTGGAGCCGGCGAAGGTCGGCTCGCCGGCGACGTCGAACAGGTCTTTTAGGAAAAAAGGAATGCCGCCGAGCGGCGCAGTGCGATCGGCAGTGGCGAAACGGTGGGCGAGGACGGATTCGTCGGGGAGCGAGGCGAGAGCCGCGCGCTGTTGCGCGGGCGGGAGCGCGGTGCGGACGCGGCGGTGAAGTTCGCGTGCGGCGTCGGCGGGGGAAAGGTGTTGCCAATCGCGGAAGGTCATGGGGGAGGAGGATTCGAGCGGACGGTTTTTGGGTGAACCACGAATGGACCCGAAACGACACGAATGAAAGGCAGGTCTGAAACCGGCCCCGGATCAAATCCAGGCGAGGGGATGCTCTTGCCGCGTGGGGCGAGCGGAACGCGGCGGGGGCGCCGCGACTCCATTTGGAGCGGTGGTGATGCGGGGATGACCGATGTGCAGAAAATCCGCGTTGCCTCGGGCGGAGGTTTGGGAAGGTTTGCGGCGCATGAACCCTGAAGCCGCCCTTGCCGAACTTGGACTTGCGTTGCCGAATCCGCCTGCCGCCGCGGGCAGTTATGTGCCGACGGTGCGCACGGGCAATCTGCTCTACTGCGCCGGCACGATCGCGATGGCGGACGGGCAGATGACGCACACGGGTCAGGTCGGCAAGGAGCAGACGATCGAGGCGGCGAAGAAGTCGGCGGAGATTTGCGCGCTGAACACGCTCGCCAACATCAAGGCAGCGGTGGGCTCGCTGGATCGCGTGGCGCGCGTGGTGATGGTGAACGGATTCGTGAACGCGGTGGACGGCTTCGCGGACAGCCCGGCGGTGATCAATGGAGCGAGCGATCTCTTTTTGAAGGTGTTTGGCGAGGCGGGGAAACACGCGCGGGCGGCGGTGGCGGTCAACGGCCTGCCGCGGGGGTCGACGACGGAGGTGCAGGTGGTGGTCGAGTTGAAGGCGTGAGCGGGGGCGGCGAATGAGACTGCTGGCTAGTTTCGTGGCTCTACTGGTGCTGACGGGATGCGTCGCTGTGCAAACCGGAAAAGCGCCGGCGGTGCGGGATAACATGCAACTGTTTCTTTTAATCGGGCAGTCGAACATGGCGGGGCGCGGCGCGGTGGAGCCGCCGGATCAGGTGGTGCATCCGCGCGTGTTCATGCTGAACAAGCGGTATGATTGGGTGCCGGCGGCGGACCCGATGCATAACGACAAGCCGGCGCTGGTAGGCGTGGGACTGGGGTCGACGTTTGGGCGGGAGGTGGCGGACGCCAAACCGGGCGTAGTGGTGGGGCTGATACCGGCGGCGTTTGGCGGGTCGTCGTTGGCGGAGTGGAAGAAAGACGGGCCGCTGTATAACAACGCGCTGGATCGCGCGCGCGAGGCGATGAAGCAGGGGAAGCTTGCGGGGATTTTGTGGCACCAGGGTGAGAGTGATGCGGCGCCGGAACTGGCGGCGACTTATCCGGGCCGGTTCGCGGCGATGATCGCGCAACTGCGGGAGGATCTTGGCGCGGAGAACGTGCCGGTGGTGGTGGGGGAGATCGGACGCTTTGTGGTGGGGGGCGAAGCGATCAACGCGGCGCTCGCGCAGGTGCCGGACCGCGTGCCGCATTGCGCTTTGGTGCGCACGGACGGGCTGACCGACAAGGGCGATCAACTGCACTTCGACACGGCGTCGTTTCGGGAGCTGGGACGGCGGTATGCGGCGGCGTGGAAGGGATTGGCGGAGCGGTAAGGGTGGAAGGTCGGAGGCAGGAGCCTGCTTGCAGGCGATATGGC
>JAEYYL010000177.1 GCA_023430825.1 Verrucomicrobiota bacterium
CGGGCGGGTCTCCGACCCGCCCTCCTCGCGCAAAGACGCGGATCGAAGACCCGCGTCACCTCAGAACCGGAACTTCACGTAGCCTTCCACGCGCAACGGCAGATCCTGGAAAACGAGCATGTGGTTCGAGAAATTGTCGCCGTTGTGAATCCAGTTGCGGCGGTCGAACACATTCAGGATGTCGACGTTCACCTCCCACGTCGGCTGACGGTAGAAGAGAAACGCGTTCAGAAAAATCTGCGACGGGATGTGATACTCGTTCAACAGATTCCCGGGCTGCTCGCTCTGCCAGCTTCCGCCCAGCCCGCCACCAAAGCCGTTTGGCAGGCGATACGAGAAACTGCTGTTCACGATCCAGCGCGAGAGACCGGGAATGCGGTAGTCGCCGCGCGGCAGCTTGTCCCACTGAAAACCCAGCCCGTTGCCGCGCCCACCCGGACCGGCCCCGAGCGCGTAGAGATTGTAGAGCGACGTGCCGCCCGCCTGCGTCGCCGAGGAATTGTCGAAGCGACCATCCGTCAGCGCGACGTTGAACGTCGCGTTGAACCGCGTGTGCGGCTGGTAAACGAACTCCAGCTCGCCGCCGCGAAACTTCAGGTTCTTCACATCGCCCCCGAGCTCGACCTCCTCGCGATGCTGCTCGAAGAGCGCCACGCCGGCGTAGAGCTTGTTGTCGAGCAACGAGAACTTCGCGCCGACTTCCGTCAACCGGCTGAGATTCTTGAAGTCGTCCGGATCGATGACGCCGCGGCCGTTGCCGTCGTCCTTCAACATCACGCCGCCGCCGGTCACGTTCCCGTGCACCGCAAACGCGCGCTGGTGCGTGGCGTAAACGGAGGCGCGCGGCGTCAACCGGTAGATCACGCTCGCATTCCACGAGAGCGCGGTGTCGTCGTGCTCGTCCGCCCAGTGGTCGCCCGCCGCCGCACCGAGCGGATCGCGCGCCTTCGCGAAAAACGCGTCGGCCCGCGCCCCGACCAGCAGCGAGAGCTTCTCGCCGAATTTGAGCTCGTCCTGCACGAACACCGCCGGATTCCACAGCGTCGAGTCCGTGGTCTCCGGACTGCCATACGACGCCGGAAAAAATTCGCGTCCGCCCGGCCCGACGAAGCCCGGAAAATAGGAGTTCGGATAGTCCTTCACGTGGCTGAAAACGCGATCCGCGCGCGTGATGTCGTATTGGAAGAAATACTCGTTGAAATAATTCGTGTAGCTCAGCCGGTCCTCCCAGCGCACCGTCGCGCCCGCGATCACGTCGTGCGTCGTCGCCCCCGCCGCAATCGCCGCATGCCACTCCGTGCGGTTCTCGAACGTCGTCTGCTCGGCCCACTCCGCGTATTCAAAATGATGATATCGGCGCCGGTCCGTCCATTCGAACAGCGTGCGGTTCACCAGCTTGCTCGTCGGCGAGAGTTGCGCGGTCGCAATGAACTGGCCGCGCGCGAGGTTCGCATTCGAGAAATCGCCGACCGACAGCAGCGTCGCGTCGCGCGGCAGGTCCACCCAGGTCGTGCCGGGAATCGTGCCCGCGATCGCCCCCGCATCGGAATAACCGAGATCCGGCAGGTCGCCGGTGTAATATCGGCCGTGGTCGATCAGTTCCTGATTCGGGCGGTTGACGCCGAGCAGTTGCGGCGTCGCCTGCCAGAAATACTGCACATTCGCCTCGAGCGTCAGCGTGTCGCTGGCGCGGCGGATCCACGACGCGAACACATCCTGCCGATCGTCGCGCCCGCCGTGCCGGCGGAAAAACGTGTCGTCTTCCTTGCCTTCGTAACTCACACGCCAGGCGGACTTCCCGTCCACGGCCGGCGCCGTCGTGTCGATCTGCCAGGAACCGTTCAACCACGAGCCGCCGCCAGGCACCCACGTGCCGACGCGCGTCGTGACCGTCGTCTCCCGCGTGAACTTCGGCTGCTTCGTGACGTAATTCACGTAGCCGCCGGTGAAGAATCCGCTGCCATACAGCGCCGAGCCGGGCCCGCGCACGACGTCGACCGCCTCGACGTGGTTGAACGAGGGCATCGTGCCGAAGTTGTTATAGCTGAGCCGCTGGCCGTTGAGGAACGTCTCCGCGAGATCGCCGCGGATGTTCGGAATCGTCGCCTTCCCGTAGCTCGCGGGCGCGTAGCTGCCGGGGGCAAACGCGACGAACTCGCGCACGCCTTCGATGCCGCGCTCGCGCAGGAGCGCCTGCGTGATGGTCGAAACCGCGCGCGGCGTTTCGAGGATGCCGCGCGCATCGCCGAACACGCCTTCGAGCGGCCGCGTCAGCGGATTGACCGACTCTTCCAGCGGCACGCCGACCACATCGAAGCGGTCGAGGCGCACGACTTCGTCGGGCGGTGTTTGGGCGCGCAAGGCCGGTGCGACAGCGCCGGCGAAGGCGAAGAGGAGCGCCGGGGCGGCGCGGAGGATTTGGATTCGTGTCGGGAGCTTCATGGTGGTGATGCCCGACCCAAATCGGAACTCCCGGGAGAAGGGGCGCCGCGCGCCCCGAGGCGCGATGAACGGCGCCTGCTGTTTCCTTCGTCGGCATGATCCGTTTCAGGTTCGAAGGGTCGAGCGGCCGAGCGCGCCGCAATCTCAGTCCTCCGCGGAGGACACCCCTACAGGCGGAGTCATAAAATTTTCGCGTTCCCAAAATCGCAAGGAACTTCTTCGAACCCCTTTTGTAGAACCCGGCTCCTGCTGCAACTGTCGGGGCGTTCAGGTGCGCTTAACGCGGAGAATTTGTGCGAGAAAATTCTCCCGGTGAGCCGCCGGTGGGCTTCGCCTCACGCGTATCGGGATTTTCCCTACAGGGAATTTCCCGGAATGTTACCGGTTTCGGCAGGTAAGGGTTTCCGTGGAAACCCCGGGGCGTTCTCATCGGGCCGGGTCCGGCAGTCCGCAGTTCCAACCCAAAGACCAAATCCTATCGAGAATGTTGCCATCACGCACCCACCGCGCAGTCCTTGCCGTCCTCCTCGCTCTCTTCGCCCCGCGAATCGTGGCGGCCCCGTCGATCTTCAAAACCGACGGAAGTCTCAACCCCTCCGTCTATGGCCTGCTCGCTCTGAGTTACGATAAATCGACGATGGAAACCCGGCTCGGCCCCGCGTTCCTCGACCTGAGCCCCACCGCGAAAGACGACCGCCCCACGCTCTTCCGCCCCAGTTCGAAAAAATACGATAAGGGCTACGTGCGCGTTAACCCTTACGAACTCGGCAGCAAGCCCTCCACCGACGGCGACTACTGGAGCGAAGCCGGCCAGGTCGGCTACGTGCCCGACACCACCAGCAATCCCGGCATCGATCGCATCCAGGTTTACGCCTACTACGACAAGGTGTTCGCCATCAGCCCGCGACTCGACTGGTCCAACAAGACCCCCAGCCCCGACCTGCAAGCGCGCGAACCCTACTACGCGACGATCTTCGGCGAGCTCCCGAAATATCCCATCGCGATGGTGCGCAACTACGGCATGCAGTGCAACGAGGCGCTCGTCCTCTACCGCGACGGCAACCTCGCCGTGGTTGGCACCCAGACCAGCCGAGCCAACCACGAACGGCCGTTCCCCGGCTTCTCGTTCCCGGTCGAAAAGGTCCCCACCGGCATCGCCATCACCACCGCCAACGAATTCGCGCTCGTCACCGTCTGGGACACGAAGCTCAAGAAAGGCCAGCTCGCCGTCATCGCCCTCGAGGGCAAGTGGCTGCCCTTCCACACCTGGCCCTACATGGCCATGCCCAACCAGGGCAGCTGGTCCGCGTTCAAGCTGCTCGGCTACGTCGACCTCCCGATGAAAACCCCGACCTCCGTCGCGGCCGCCAGCAACGGCTGGTGGAGCGGCCCGTCCCAGACCGGCGGCAAGGTCCTCAGCCAGATCAACCTCGCCAAGGAGAGCGATCGCAAGAACGTCTATAGCGGCTCGTGGGCGGGCATCGTCGCCAAGAACGGCTACGCCATCGTCGCTTCCCAACACGAGAACATGGTCGCGCTCGTCGACCTCACTCCGCTCTTCTCCTATGTGCGTGAGAGCTACCTGAAGTCCGCGACGAGCTTCAAGCAAACGCTCGCCGCGCGCGGCACCGGCGCAAAGAACTTTCCCGTCGCATTTTCGGCAAAGCCCTCGATCACGCCGAAGGTCGTGTGGCAATCCACCGTGGCCACGCCGACCACCGTGCTCGCCGGCCACCGCATGGACCGCTGGACCAGCGACCACTACAAAGCCTACGTCGCCTCGCGCGACGGCACCATCAGCATCATCAACACCTCGTCGCTCATGAAGCGCTACTCCTGGGAGAAGCTCGGCGCGCTCGCCATCGTCGGCACGTTCAACGTCGGCCGGAATCCGGTCAGCATGGCCTTCGCCCGACGCAGCGATTCCAACCTCCCCGTGATCCCGAAGAAATCCAACGGCAAGCCCGGCATCCCCGATCCGCTCAATAATCTCTTCTACATCGCCGTGCGCGGCGATCGCAAGGTCGTCGCCGCCGTCACCCACAAGGGCAAGGGCGCCGTGTATCGAACAATCAAGGACAAGCGTCTTTCCGATCCCGTCGCCGTCAGCACCGCGATCCGCGGACCGATCGTCTCCGTCGCCGATTTCCGCGGCAAGAAGGTCGTCAGCTTCCGCGTCGGCGCCATCGCCGACAAGCGCAACAACAAGGTTTACGGCTGCGGCAGCGACGGGAAAGCCCCGTTCGAATTCGCCGGCGAGCTCGCGATCAAGGGCCATCCGTTCCTGTTGAACACGACGAACGTGAACTAGGCGCGATTTCGCGCAAAATGCCCGGACAACCGGGCCGGGGTGGGCGTCTCCACTCCGCAACTACAGCAGCCGGCGGTCCTTGCGACCGCCGGCTTTTTTCCGCCCGCCGCGCGCGCGCCGCGCCGTCGTTCGCATGGATTTTACCGGTCCGGTGTATCGGGGATTCTACTACAGGAAGCTTACGAGTTCTTGACTAGGTGCGGGCTTCCCATCGCGCATCGGTTCGTTCTCTGATGAGCGCGTCCGGCATTCACCGCTTAGCCATAGAAAGAAAACTCAGCATGAGAAATACACCCTTCGTCCGTTTAGTTCTTGCCGGTCTTGTGATGGCCTTCGGCCTCCAACTGTCCGTTTCCGCGTCCACCTGGATTCCGCTCACGATCACCCAGCTCACCTTGGTCGACCCGATCGCGAACCAGGATATCCGCACCCTCGGCACCGACGAAACCATCGACCTCTCGCAAGTCGGTTCCCGCCTCACCATCCGCGCCGAAGTCACCGGGAAGGTGGGCAGCGTCGCCTTCCTCCTGGACGGTAAAACCAGCTCGGTCGAGAACGACGCCCCTTACCGGATGCGCGGCGACGCCGACGGCGCCCTCAAGCGCTGGGCGCCCGCCACCGGCACCTATACCCTCCGCGTGATTCCGTATCCGTCCCGCAACCGCGGCGGCAAAGCCGGCGAGGCCACCGAGGTGACCCTCCGCGTGATCTCCAGCGCCACCGCCTCCACGCCCCCGGCCGATGAGGCGCCGGTCGCCACCGAACCCGAGGACGCCCCGGCCATCGCGCCCGGCACCCGCGCCGTCACGAAGCTCGTCCTCGTCGATGCCAACTCCAATCAGGACCTCGGCGAACTCGAGAACGGCGACACCATCGCGCTTTCCGACGTCGGCGACCAACTCAGCATTCGGGCCGAGGTCGCCGGCAAGGTCGGCAGCGTGCACTTCATCGTGAATGGCAAGTCCGGCACGATCGAGAACACCGTCCCCTACGCCATCCTCGGTGACGACAGCGGTCGCTACAAACCTTGGACGCCCGAGGTCGGCTCCTACAAAATCCGCGTCACTCCCTACCTCAGCCGCAACCGCGGTGGTTCGGTCGGCGTTCCGAAGGAAGTCACGTTCAACATCGTAGCCGATGCCGAATCTCACGAGACGGGCGACAACACGCCTCCCGGCACCACACCGGTTCCGATTCCCGTCCCGCCGCTCGCCGTCGTGCCGAAGCTCTATAAAGCCAACGGCCAGCTCGATCTCTCCCTCTACGGTCTCCTCGCGCTGAGTTACGACAAGGCCGCCATGGAGATGCGCCTCGGGCCCAGCTTCCGCGACCTCAGCCCCAACGCCGTCGACGACCGCCCGATGCTGTTCCGCCCCGTTTCGCACAAACGCATCAACGGCTACGCTCGCACCAATCCCTACGAACTCGGCACCTCACCGAAAACCGACAGCGATTACTGGAGCGAAAGCGGCCAGGTCGGCTACGTCCCCGACGACGCCAGCAATCCCGGGCTCGATCGCATCCAGGTTTACGCCTACTACGACAAGGTCTTCGCGCTCAGCCCGCGCCTCGATTGGGCCAGCGGCCGCCCGCGCCCCGACCTGCAGACCACCGAACCCGATTACATCCGGCTCTTCGGCGAAAAACCGTCGCAGCCAATCGCGATGGTTCGCAACTACGGCATGCAGTGCAACGAAGCGCTCGTGCTCTACCGCGACGGCTATCTCGCCGTCGCCGGCACCCAGACCAGCCGCAACGGCAGCGAACGTCCCTACCCGGGCTTCGTTTTCCCCGCGCACAAGGTGCCGACCAATCTCACCATCACGACCGCCAACGAGTTCGCGCTCGTCACTGTGTGGGACACCCACACGAAGAAAGGCGAGGTCGCCGTCTTCGCGCTCGAAGGCAAATGGCTCCCCTTCCACACCTGGCCCTACATGGCCATGCCCAACCAGGGCTCGTGGTCCGCGTTCAAGCTCCTCGGCTACGTCGAACTCCCCATGGCGATGCCCACCTCCATCGCCTCCGCCAGCAACGGCTGGTGGAGCGGCCCCTCGCAGACCGGCGGCAAGGTGCTCAGCGAGATCAACCTCAAGAAAGACAGCGATCGCAAGAACGTCTATAACGGCGCTTGGAAAGCCGTCGTCGCCGAAGGCGGCTACGCCATCGTCGCGTCCAAATACGACAACCGCGTCGCCATCCTCGATCTCACCGCGATGTTCTCCTACGTGCGCGAGAGCTACCTGAGTTCCGCCGCCAGCTACCAGCAGACGCTCGCCGCCCGCGGCACGAAGGATTCGGATTTCCCGCAGGCCTTCTCCGTCCGGCCTTCCATCAAACCGACCGTCGTCTGGCAGTCTGAAGTGACCACGCCCACCGCCGTTCTCGCCGGTCAAAAAATCGACCGCTGGACGAAGGACTACTTCAAGGCCTACGTCGCTTCCCAGGACGGCACCATCCGCATCATCGACACCACGCCCCTGATGAACCGTTTCCCGTGGGAGAAGCTCGGTTCGCTGCGCGTCGTCGGCTCGTTCAACGTCGGACGCAATCCCGTCAGCATGGCATTCACCCGTCGCTCCGATTCGAATCTGCCGCTCCTCCCCGTCAACGCCGCCGGCGAACAGGCCCGGCCCGATCCCCTCAACAACCTGTTCTACGTCGCCGTCCGCGGCGACCGTAAGCTGGTCGCGGCCGTCACCTACCAGGGGCAGGGCGAGGTCTATCGCACGATCACCGACAAACGCATGGAAGATCCGGTTGCCGTCAGCACCGCGATCCGCGGCCCCATCGTCTCCGTCGCGGATTTCGCCGGCAAGAAGATGATCAGCTTCCGCGTGGGCACCATCCATGACAAACGCAACAACGTCATCTACCGCCCCGGCGAAAACGGCGAAGACGGCTTCGAATACGCCGGCGACGTGCCGATGCCCGGCCACCCCTTCCTGATCAACACTACGAACGTCAACTGATCGCGGGTCCAACTCCTATCAAGCGAGACAGCGCGTGCCTTGCGCACGCATTGACAGGAAACGACCGGCGGCCCCCACGGGCCGCCGGTTTTTTTCTGCCGTTGCGACAGGCCTCCGCGCCGGCGCGCCCCGTAGCGTAGCGCCGCCAACCCGCCTAACCCGCATCCATCACACCCACGATGAAGAAAACGATTGGTCACAGAGCGCACAGAACTCCGACACGGAGTTCACCGAGGAGAATTCACCGATCCTATCTGGCCTCCCCTTCCAATCCGCCTCGTTTTCGCAACAAACGCATCCAACACCTGGTGGCCTCCTGCTGCCTCT
>JAEYYL010000216.1 GCA_023430825.1 Verrucomicrobiota bacterium
TCCTGCAGCCGTAGCGGCTTTACCGCCTCTAGCGAACGCAGTCCTTTGAACAGCGATTCCTTGAACGTACGCCCGATCGCCATGATCTCGCCGACCGATTTCATCTGCGTCCCTAGAACGTCTTCCGCTCCGGGAAACTTTTCGAACGCCCATTTTGGGATCTTCGTGACGACGTAATCGATCGTCGGCTCGAACGACGCGGGCGTTTTCCGCGTAATGTCGTTCGGAATTTCGTCCAGCGTATAACCGACCGCCAGTTTCGCCGCGATCTTCGCGATCGGAAAGCCCGTCGCTTTTGACGCAAGCGCGCTCGACCGCGAAACGCGCGGGTTCATTTCGATTATCCGCACTTCGCCGTTCGCCGGATTTACCGCGAATTGAATGTTCGAACCGCCTGTCTCGACGCCGACCTTGCGGATGCATTTGATCGACATGTCGCGCAGGTTTTGGTATTCGACGTCCGACAGCGTCTGCGCCGGCGCGACCGTTATCGAATCGCCCGTATGCACGCCCATCGGATCGAAATTCTCGATCGAACAGATGACGACGCACTGATCCTTGTGATCGCGCATCACCTCCATCTCGTATTCCTTCCAGCCGAGCAGACACTCTTCGACGAGCACCTCGTGCACGGGCGAGAGATCCAGGCCGTTCGCGACGATCTGCTCGAATTCCTCCTTGTTGTAAGCGATGCCGCCCCCGCTGCCGCCGAGGGTGAACGACGGCCGGATGATCAACGGATAAACGCCCAGCGTCTCCGCCGCCGCGCGCGCTTCATCCATCGATTTCACCGTGCGCGATTTCGCCACGTCGAGACCGATCTTGAGCATGCACTGCTTGAACAGTTCGCGGTCCTCGCCCTTCGAAATCGCCTCGGGTTTCGCGCCGATCATCTCGACCCCGTATTTCTCCAGGATGCCCGCCTTGTTCAGCTCCATCGAGAGATTCAGTGCCGTCTGGCCGCCGAGCGTCGGCAGCAACGCCGAGGGCCGCTCCGCCGCGATGATCTTCTCGAGGAACTGGACGTTGAGCGGCTCGATGTAGGTCACATCGGCGAACTCCGGGTCCGTCATGATCGTCGCCGGATTCGAGTTCACCAGGATGACGCGGTAACCCTCCTCCTTCAACGCTTTGCACGCCTGCGTGCCGGAGTAGTCGAACTCGCATGCCTGGCCGATGACGATGGGGCCGGCGCCAATGATCAGGATGGACTTAAGGTCGGGACGTTTGGGCATGAACGTAGATTTCGGCGAGAGTTGAGAGCGGCCAAACGCGCGGCAAGCGGGAAACGTGGCAAGTCTTGGCCCGGCGGTCCCAGACCCCGGGGGCGGGCGGCGCGGTTACCGCAGCACCGTCTCGTCGACTCGCAACACTTTCGCCGCCGCCGCCGTGTCGCCGCGGCAGGCGTGCAGCACCATTTCCCGATACTGCTTCTCCTGCCCCGCCAGATACTCGGCGAGCGTCGGCCAGTTCTTCAACTCGCGCAGGCGCAGCGGCAGCTGTTGCGACGTGATGATCCGCGTCTCGGTCGTCGCCGCGATTTTCGACACGACCTGGTAAAGCTCCGTCAGGTTGCCCGGCCAGTGATACGCGTTGAGCACCGCCAGCGCGTCGTCCGTGAACTCGACCAGATTCGCGTCGAAGTGCGGATTCGCGGCCTTGGCCACGTAATTTTTCACCAGGAGCGGAATGTCCTCCGTCCGTTCGCGCACCGGCGGCATGTGCACCGGCAGCGAGGCCACGCGATAGAAAAGCTCGTCGTGGAACTTCCCCTCGTCCGTGAGCGTTTCCAGATCCTCCGTCGTCGTGCAAACCAGCCGGAAACCGTGCGCCGTGTTGCGCAACACGCTGACGAGTTCCTTCTGCACCGGGTCGCTGAGACACTGCAGATGCTGCAGGAAAAGCGTGCCGCCCTTGGCCTGCTGCACCCACGCGCCGCCCTCGCCGTTGCGGCCGAGCAAGCCATCGCGGAAGCTCTCCTCCGAACTCAGCGAACAATCGATCCGCACCAGCTGCGATTCCGGCGCGCCCGTCGCCGCATGCAGGATCTCGGCGACCGCCACCTTCCCTGTGCCGTTCTCGCCGATGAGCAGCACCGGCGTGCGCACCGCCGCCAGTTTCCGCACCTGCTGCGTGAGCTTGCGCATCTGCGGACTCTGGCCGATCAGCCGACTCTCGATGTCGCCCGTCTTCACGCCCGGCACCAGCCCCGTCAGCGCCCGCTCATTCTGGAATTTCTTGAACTCGATCCCGCGCCGCAGTGTCGCGATCAGTTCGTCGACGCGGAACGGCTTCTGCAGATAATCGAACGCGCCGAACTTCAGCGCCTGCACCGCACTCTCCGTGCTTGCATACGCGGTCATGATGATGACGACCGCCGTCGGCTCGTAGAGCTTCAACTGCTTCAACAGCGTGATCCCGTCCATCGGCTTCATGTCGATGTCGGCCAGCACGAGGTCGAACTTCTCGCCCTTGTAGCGCGCGAGGGCCTTCTCGCCGTCCGTCGCGAACGAGGTGCTGAAACCCGTGGGCTGGATGACGGCTTCAAGCATCTCGTGAATCGAGAGCAGGTCGTCGACGATGAGGACGGAAGGCATGAAAAAGAAAGCGTCCGCTCCGAGAGCGCGAAGTCAACCAGCGGTCGCGGAGCCCTTACTGCACGCCACCTGCAACCGCCCCCAGTTGGAAGATCGGCAGGAACATCGCCATCACGATGCCGCCCACCACGATGCCGAGGAAGACGATCAGCATCGGCTCGATCAGCGAAGTGAGCGCGGCCACGGTCGCTTCGCACTCCACGTCGTAGAAATCGGAGATCTTCGTCATCATCCCGTCGACGTTGCCCGTCGCCTCGCCCGCCTTGACCATGTGTTTCATCATCGGCGGGAAGAACGTGTTCGTCGCCAGCACTTCCGACACCTGCCCGCCCTGGCTGACATGCCGCGAGATCTCCGCGCACGCGTCCTCGATCTGCACCTTGCCGCTCGCCGCCGAGACGATCTCCAGCGTGCGCAGGATCGGCACACCCGAGCGGATCAGCGTCGCGTAAGTGCGGCAGAAACGGGACAGCGCGATCTTGTGGATCAGGTTGCCGAAGATCGGCGCCCGCACGAGGAACCGGTCCTTCTGCCGCCGCCCCGCGGGCGTCTTCGTGTATTTGCTGAGAAACAGGAACACCGCATACGCGCCGAGCCCGACCGCCCACCAATACGCCTTCATGAAATCCGACAAGTCGATCAGCGCCTGCGTCGGCGCCGGCAGCTTCGCCCCGAAATCGTCGAACATCGCCGCGAACACCGGAATCACGAAAATCAGGAGCACGTTCACCAGCGCCACCGCCAGCCCGATGACCGCGATCGGATACGTCATCGCCGATTTCACCTTTTTCGTGAGCTTGACCGTCGCCTCGAAATACCCCGCCACCTTGCCGAGGATCTCCGCCAGACCGCCGCTCGCCTCGCCCGCTTCGACCATCGAGATGAACAGATTCGGAAACGACTTCGGAAACTTTTTCACCGCCGACGAGAACGAGTTGCCCGAGGAAATATCCAGCCGCACATCCCGGATCACGATGCGGAAACACTCGTCCTCCGTCTGGTCCTGCAACGCCTCGAGACATTGCACGAGCGGCAAACCCGCCACCAACAACGACGCCAGCTGCTGCGTGAACAACGCCAGCTCGCCCAGCGGCAGCTTGTAATTTTTCGCCCGCTTCTCGAGCGACTTCTGCTTCGCCAGCGCCTGCGCCGCCTTCACCCCGCCTCCCGCTTTCCGGGCCCCATCCGTCCGGGGGACCGCGCCCGGACCCGAGGATGCCGACGAGAGTAATGCCATGTTCAATACGCAAACGAGCGGCCCACATACCGGCAATCCCATTCACGGACCCATCCGGTAAAAACCCGGTGAAGCCGCCGGGCGGAACGCGAGCTTGACCAGCCCCGGCGTCACGCGAAACTGCCTTCGTTTGTCCGCGGGTGTAGTTTAGTGGCAAAACTCCTCTCTTCCAAAGAGGTATCGTCGGTTCGATTCCGTCCACCCGCTCCAAGCCATCGACCCGCCCCGCGGGACAGGGGTCATGGATCCCATAGATTGTCGCTCAACGACAGCGCATGAGGCCATTCGCAGAGCGACGATATTTGGGACTCATCGCAACGACGTCAAAGCCGGTGCCCGGATCCACGCAACCGACGCGAATTACGACATCCCATAGGGCACGACGCCAGCCCCTCCAAGAGTCGCCAGCGATAATGCGAGCACCAACCTGCCAACTTCGACCTAAGCCGCTTGCGACATGCCGCGGGCGAGCTGCTCGATTCGCTTCGTCACATGCGCACGTAGCGTCGGGTTTCTCATTGCGCCCGGGCGACACATGCGGCTGCTAACAACCTTCCGCGTCGGCATCGAACCCTCGATGACAAGTGCATCCAGCACGCGGTCGGCCTCTCGACATAGCTTTTCCTCGTAGCTCACGTGGATTTTTTTCCGCTCTTGTGACGCATGCCGGTCGATCAAGCGGGAAGCCGTGGGAAGGAGTCGGCGAATGTGTTCGCTACTCATTCCCAGCTGTTTCGAAATTTCGAAGATACCCATCGTCGGATGCCGGTTGTGGATCGTAGAAAGTTGCTGCATCAAGCGCGGCTTGTCGTATTTCGAAACTTTCGGAGCGGCACGAAGCCAGTAGTGCGATCGATGCCGATTGCCCAGTTGCAATGATTCGAGGTCCCAGCCTGGGTTGCGCCGCAATACTTGAAGTGGCGCGACGCCGACATGGATGCACAGTTCTAAGAATCGGGTGAAGCTCAAGGCATGAGCCCCGGAATACCATTCTGACAGCGATCCTTTGGTGATACCCAGCGCGACCGCCTGTTCCTTCAACGAGAAGGCGCCGATTTCGGCACAGAACCATCTTAGATTTTCGGAGAGGTTCACCGCCGTGAGATCGAGACTGCCCTGAAATATCATCTCGAATAACGCTTCGAGGTTCTGTGCTGCGTGCATCGAGCCGACCGATGCTCGGATCGACTCGATTTCGATTTCCGGACGAAAAACATCTTTGGAGCAGGCTTGGCACCGATACATCTTACCCTCGTGCAGGGTCCGTTTCCCCTCGGCTCCGCAGTGGGGACAACTGCCTTGTAGCCGCACGCCATGTTTTGAGCACGTGCCGACCACCTGCATGCACCAGTGCATGCGCTCATAGGGCTCGTGATCAGCTTGAAGACACAGCGGACACCACCGGGGGGACCGCCGGATCAATCGCGTGGTATCAATATTTCCTCGGAAATACTCGAAGGTGGTCTTCTCAACCTCGGCTCGCCCCGCAAGATGCCCCAATGCCACGCCGAGCCTCCTGCCCCCTGCGGAGGAGACGGCGGTGCCATCGAGGATGTTTCGGAGATCGTAGGCGTGAACCGTTGCTAATGCGTCCTGGAAAGTTCGATCGCAAAACGGCGGGACAACCGAGCGGAATCGCTGCGGGGTCACGTTGTGCGCCGCCGCAAGGCGCAGGTAGTAGCTGGACAGGGACTCCGTTTCCACAGTGCCGACCGCAATTGGTCCTGGCCCGTAGATCGGTGCCCGAGGGGGTAGCATCAGCTCAGGCATTGCAGAGGCTCCCTCGTTTAGCGATCGGCTCCCCCATCCGGCGTTTCGGACGGCTGGGCTCGGTCGGCCGATTTGGCCGGCACGAGAAATCACTACGGAGAAGGCGCTGGTAGCAGTCCAGGTCTTCGTCCGTGTCCGTCAGGCTGGCTTCTCCTTCGAGCGCCTCGTTGAGAATGACCATGCGATCTTGGACCGGAAGCACGGTCTCAGCCAAGGCTTCCTTCGAGATGATGCTCTCGTTTTCGCGCCGGGAATTCACGGCGGCTCTCACCAACCAGTCACGAAGGACGCCGATAAGACCGACACATCCTTGGTGAAGGTAGTCAATCTCAGCGACCAGACGGAAGGAAAGCAGGCCCGACAGTTGGTCATCAAGCACGGCCAAGATCTGCGCGAAATCTCGCATATCGTCGGGTGCCGAAGCATAGCGGTCGAAATGGATGACTTCGGTTCGCCGCGAAAGTTGGCCGTTGGCACGCAGGAGCTGGATCAAATCATACGTGCCGAAGCCGATGTGTTTCACCCCCGTCTTTTCCGCCAGGCTTTTAAGCACCTCGCTTTGCCGTTTGGCGGAAGCTCTGGTGCCGAGATAAAGCACGTGGTGCAGTTCATCAACGAGAACCACCCGGACCCGGCGGGCGGCGATCGCCTCGGCAATCTTGCGGCGGGCATCATTCACATTGCGGAACGAAGGAAAGGGATCACCCAAAGCACGGAGGGCTTCCTCGTAGTAGTTGGCCCAAGAAAAACCGCGATCTGTGTTCATCGGGATGCTGACGCGGACAACCGGCATGCACTGCGGATCGGCCAGCATCTCGGCGTGAAACTGCCGCTGGAGTCCGAGGATCACGCGATTGGCAAGATGAGTCTTGCCGACCCCAGTCGGGCCAATGACCAATGCTGTCTGGCGTGTGTCCCGTGAGGCAATGGCTTCGAGAATTTTCTCGAAAGCCCTCTGAAGATGAGGGTGATCGACTGATGCATTGGAAAGGGGAAGCGACTCAGGAACAGACATTGTATTCAGTTAAGTTGGACAATTCTGGCGATATAGTTCTTTGGACGGCGCGTCCGGAACCCGAGAGACGGCACGCTTGCGTCCGGTTTCTGCTGCTCCGGCACTTCGGATGGGAGTGGCGGCGGTATGACAACGGTGTCCAACGCTACGTTGGTTGCATCACGTGTGAGTCTTGCCGCGGCCTCCGCCACGTTCTTTTCGCCTTCCGCCATGAGCTGCGGGATCTTCTCTCGGGCACCCAGAAGCGTCACCAGAGTCGTCGCGGAAAAAAGCCGATGCTTTTCGTGGGTCTCACTGTTGCGCATGCAAAAGGCGGAAACAATCTGGCGCTCTTTCTCCGTCACACCCTTGAGTAGCTCGAAGAATTTTCGGGAAACGCATTTCACCCACACGCCGTCAATCTGCGCATAAGCCACAGACAGATCGTAGGGATCGTATCGCACCGCCACGCGACTGCCCACGTGGGTTCGAAGCGTGGGATGCCAATACGAGATGCGAAACAAGGTGATGCCTGAGTTCGGGCGAACGGTGGCGTGTCCGCTCTTGGTGGAAGGCATGGTCGCGAGCAGAAACGCGAAGTCGGGGAGAATGGCGAGTTGGGGCTCGCCGCCGGCGACGCGGGCATCGTCAGCAAAAGCATCCCGCGGGGAAACATGCGTTATCGGGTTCGGCAAAGTGTCGTGATATTCGAATAAAAAGCTCTCCAGAACGTCGGCCAGTTCCGTGAACGTCATCGTCGCAAGCCGCTTCGGATCGTGAGATTTCGTAAGCAGTCGAACGGCTTTCGAGAGGCGCGTCTGTCCTGGTAGGGAATGGACCAGCCGCGTATTTAGTGTCTGATTGAAACGCTCCAGGACCGAACCGTATCGCGGTTGCCCGGGCGGGCGGAACTGTTGGTGCACCTTATATCGGGACAGGACCAAGTTCAGATAGAGCGAGTGGAATTCCTTGCCGTTATCGGTCACGATGGTCTTCGGGAGGCGCTGATGCCGGATGACACAATCGCGGAGCACGCCCATGCAGGAGCGGTAGCTGGGCGGTGAAAACACCAAATAATATCCAAGGACTCGATCGAACTTCGGCGCATGAAAGATCGTGAGCCATGGCCGACCAAGGTTTTGGCCACGATCGGAAATGATTTCTACGTCGAGCTGCGTATGGTCGATGTGCGCGACGTCCCAGGCACGCTCCCCGTAACGCAGTGATTCCAGATCCGCCACCGAGACCTGAGGACACATGTCGGGCATAGCGGCCCGACTCCCGAAACGCGCCTTGGTGACCCGGTGGGCGCTGTATTTTTGCAGACGCCGGCTGATAGTTTTCCGAGTCGGACAGGAGAGCGGGGGCACCAACTCAGCACAGCGCTTGGCGATTAGTCCGCGGAGCATCTCCTTCGAGATGGCGCTCGGCTGGAGAAACGAGTCGTTGATCACGGCCGTGATAATTTCCTCGACCCGATCGTCGATCCGTGACGTCCGGTTGCCCGGAATGCCTTGCGGAAGGAGACCGACCAGGCCCACACCGACCGCTTGCTCGGCCTCCCGAAATGCTTTCAGGTAGCGCTGCTGCTTGCGGGTCAGTTTCGCCAGCGGCTTTCCCTTTTGTGCGAGGCTGTGTTCGATCAGCCGGTAGCGCTCAATCGCCTTTTGAGTATCTCGACTGGATGCCCGGTGCAGCAACGCCGCACCGCCGGTCGATTTCGTGCAAACCAGATTTCGATCCACCGGAATAATGCGCCTTTCAACGATCCGAGATTGAAAGTTCCTCCGTTCCAACGTGCGAAGACGCGATTCGTCGTCGATGAGCACGATCTCTCGGGTCCCGAGGCTGACCACAGATAATGTTGCTCCGTCCACGATGAATTTGGCTCCAACATGGAGGTTGATTTCGGTGATCTCCTCCGCCCGGGAAGATTCGATCTGCACCGCAACTTCCTGAGCGTTCCGATCCGCAAAGACACGGCTGCCGAAGCTATCGGTGATGGGGACCGCGTGGAGGTCTACATACACCTCCGAGCGGACGATGGCATAATTCAGCGCGTCCGCATAGCCCGCCCCTTCTGCCGAAATGTCCCGATACGCGATGCCGGGGCGCTCAGCCACCACTTTTTTGATATGCTCGATCTTACGGAGGAGGTCTTCAGACAGCGGTTTGTCATCGTCGATACAGGCCGCGAGAAATTCGTAATTTCTCCGGAGTGTGTCCGGAATATCTTTTGAGGAAACGATCCGAAACTTCAGCCCTACAGCGCCCGCGGCCACTTCGGCCGGCGGGCTCCGCCATGTGCCGTCGTCGTCACGGAAGTAACGCCACGCATCGCGGCTGCCGAGCGTCGACAGGTTCAGCAGGTCGTCCTCGCGCTTGACTTCGACCAACTCGGCACCGCGGGATCGAGAAACCACCAAAAAGTCGGGATGGTAAGTCACCGGCGGAGCAAGATGCGGCCTTTTTAAGTGAAGCCGGCATGGCTGGTCCAGAAACAGGAGTATGTCGGGGTCATACTCACAGATGAAAGCGAATGCCCACTCGGCAGTCCTGCTTTCCGTCTGAATTGTGCCATCCATTTTCAAGGAACGAAACTTCCCTTTGACGCTGCGGCGCCCACCCACCGTGCGGGCGGGCTCGGAGCCAGCGATATGCAGGACTTCACTTCGCGTTGGTTCCTGAATACGCAGTTCGTCTAGTATTTCTTCAATCTCGGTGCGGGATTTCATGTGCACTTACCTTCCGGGCAAGTGCACAGCTGCGCCTCGGGAAGCGCCTATACTTGTAGGCGCTCAGAGAGCCGACTCGGCGCGGCGCAATCTTGACGTCCGCGTCAGTTCGCGTCCTGTTCAGAGCACGAACGGTGCACTTCCTTATGTTCTGTTCGTCGCCTCTCGGTTCAGTTGCAGCTGCCGAGAGGTTTCTTGTTTTTAGGTGTTGGTGAGGGGTTGAGGTTGATTTTCGGTCTTCCGCCGCTGGCGGTAAGTTGGTGTCTTTCGCCCTGCGCCTCTTTCCAGACGCTCCACTTGAAAGCGCTTGGAGTGAATGAGCTTATTCAGAATGCGGCTCACCGAGGGCAGATCCGGAAACATGAAGTCCGCGTTAGGAGCCACCTCATGGATGCGCGCCTTCAACGCTCCGGGAGTGAATGGCTCGCACCGAAATGTTCTGATGGCATGCCATAGGATTGCGGTCTTTCCGTTGCGATACGACCGCTCCTGTTGCCTCTCTGCCGCACGCTGCGACTGAGAACGCGGAACCGCGGTCGGTGGAGCAAATGCGGCATCGAAACTTCGAAGGCGCACCAGAGCTTCGTTCAACTCCCACTCCGCAGACTCAACGGCTTGCCGCAGCTCGTGTAGGCGCAGTTCCGCTTGGTCGACTTTGTCGACTAAAAGGGAACGGGCTGCATCGATTGCACGGGTCTGCTCGGGCATCTAATACCCATATTCGTCCCATGGTTATTATTATTCAAGCAAAAACACCCATTTTGACTCAAACGGCCGGGAAGGCCTTGATTCTGACCTTCTTACCTCTTGATGTTTGCTGCACGCCGCCGAGGGAACCATCCGTATTTTGCTCTCAATCGGCGAATTGTCTCGGCAATTGCACCCGGTGTCCTGCCTAACGCTGCCGCGATGTCGTGTATTGTCTGACCGTCATCCCACCGAAGCCGTAGCTCCGCAAAGCGCTCCTCCGCTGCGTTACGACGCGTCGTCCGCAGCGCAGCTTTCGCCGTGAGCTTCTCACGCATCTTCCGAGCCTTCCTTTCAGCAGCTTGGATCTTGATACGTTCGTTTCTGATCTCCTGTCCCACTCGAAAGACGTTGACGCCGAAAAGTTTGATGATTTGTCCGACCCGCTGATGCGTGCACCCAATGTCGGCGGCGATCTCGGCCGTGGTTTTGCGGCCCACGAGAAATGAACGAAGGATTTGATCGTAGGGAACGCCATTGATCGACGCCCGTAGCTGGTCAGGTTTGCGGCCCATTGAAGATTGAGACGGTGTTTTTTGGGTGTTATTTAGCATGGTTATTACCCCGTCGCATGCAAGAGAACGCACATGCTAGGAGTCACAGACACCTGCCATACCCGGCCGGCAAGACTCCCGAAGGGGATCGAGCTGGACACTTCAGAAACGTTCTCTGCCGCGGGGGAGACCGGAGCCGCCGTCAATCAAGCCGCTGGGCCTGCTGTCTGACGCCACTTGAGCCGACGCCGCGTCCAGGCATGCGTTACAGCCAGGCTGCACCCACCTCATGCTGTCCCGCTGAACGGCCGGAAACAGGAAACACGTCGTCGCGTGTTTCGACGCGTCCGGTGAGAACGGTGTGCTAGCGGGGCTACCGGGATCCCGGTCGGCGGGATCCGTTTGCGACGAGGCGCTCGGTTTGGATCGGCTCCAGATACTGGTAGCTCTGCGGAGGGCGAATTCGCACCTTGCGCATCACCGCCAGTGACACGGGCGCGAGCATCCATACCCGCCGGATCACGATTCCGTAAGCGATATCACGACCACTGAAGTATGTATCGAATTCGGCCTTGGTGACGCCCGATTGACGCTGGACGTGTTGCCAAAGCTTCGCCGGCGTTTCGGAGAAGACTCGTTCAACCTCGAAGGCGCCTTCGAGGGTGCTCCTTGGCGCCGAGACGTAGACCAACACCAAGTCCCCTGGTCCAACCTTCGGCTTCACGCGTCGGAGTTCGACGCGTTTCGTTTTGGCGAAGATGGCGTCGGCAAATCGCGGCTTTATCGAGAGGAGGAGAGCGCGACCTTTCATTAGGAGCCACTCATCAAACCGAGGCGGTAGATGCGAGCAAACTGATCCTCCGTTATTCGCGTCGGCGATTGGAAGGTTGAGGAAATGCCCAGCGATCTGAGTGTCTCCAGCTCGACCGGCGTGGAGAACTGCTCGGTGTCGGCAAACTGCAATGCCATGATCGGGCCGAACGGGTCGCCTTTCGCGGTCGCGAGTATCTCCCGCCATTCGTAAATACCCAGCCGACGGTAGCGGGAGTAAAGCACCTTTGCCGGGCCGGTCTCGACCGACACCAGTCGCGAGCACGCCCGAATTGCCATCGTGCCTGACGTGCCGTCCTCCTTGCTCACATACCACAGGATGCGTGCTGGCAGAGTGAAGGCACCGTTCTTCGGCCTGCGGTAGTAGACGTTCTCTCGATTGAGGGCGAGACGTGCGAGCACGCCGAACAACTCCGCTTCAGCGAGCCGAGCGTCGAAGAGCTGAGCCGCCCATGTGGGAATGATGGGGACCACAAAGGTGGCCACGTTTTCACCGAGCACCTTCGCGGGCCAGAAACGCGCTTCTAGTTTTGCAGCGTCGATCGTGTGGAGAGCGGAGGTGTCGACGCCGCCTCGAAGCGCCGTGACGAGATCCACCCGCGACCCGATTGACGCTGGCGTGTGCCGAATCCACCCGGCATCCGATTTCTCGAATCCGAGTTCCAGAAGCGCCTCTTTAATCGTGTTCGAGAGGTAGGCATCAGACACCACCAGCTTGGTTAGTCGCGAGGCAGCGTTGATCTCGATCGCGTGCAATAGCAGCTGACGAACCAGCGTTCTCTCCAGCGCGAAGCGACGGACCCGGAGCACGCTCAGCTCCGTCGTTGCCGTGGATGTGCTGGGCGTATGGGCGATAACCGACACCGCTTCGCCGTTCGGATCCCTGACGACGCTGATTTCAGTGGCTGCGGCGGTTCGAACTTTCGCCAGCAAGCACCGAATCATGTTCGCTAGGGCTCCAGGTTTCTCGCCTTCATGCGACCGATGCACTCGCTCCACAACGGCGTCGACATCGGCGGCGCGGAGCGCCGACCGGGTGTAAGCGGTCGCGGAGAGGCGGGCCGGCTGGTATGCGGCGACACGCTCGGTTTCATCAAGCCTGCCAGCCAACTCTGTTGGACGCAGAATCCCGATTTGCAATCTCGCGCCCAATAGGTCCGCCGCATCCAAGAGTTCCTTATCGCGGGTCAGAAAGACCTCGGCGCCAGCAGCCGCTGATCGGGCGAGCTGCTTCCTGTCAGATCGCTCGCTGTCCGTTTTTGCGGCTCGCCCGAGAACCTCGTCGATCACCGTGATGAATCGGCTCGCCGATTCGCTGTCGTATGCGGCCGCCGGGTATTGGTCCGCGATGCGGTGAAACTCGCTTCGGCGTTCGGCAACGAGGTGCCGGTCGATCTCGTTGTGAAGCTCGTCGACGACGTGCAACTTCACAGCATCCGCCACCCAAGGTTCTAACAGCACCCGCGATTCACTGTCCGTGTCCGCGTCGTCTCCGTGGAGGTCGTAGAACACGTTAGCATCCAAGACCGCGGAGAGGCGGTCATCACTGGTCGACTGCTCGGCGAAGCTGAACAGGTCGTCTTCCGGCCCGAGAGAGTGGATCCAAATGGTGAGTTCCTCTCCGTCCTTCCCTCGTCCCACAACGTCTGCACGGGCAATAAATCCAAGGCGTTGCCAGAGTCCTTGCGCGTGGTAGTCGCGTCGGCATTTGAGCCGCAAAGCGGAAAAGCCGTGCGCCTTAGCATGAGCCTTGAGCCAATCGGCCAGGGCGTCCGCCACTCCACGCCCCCGGCATTCCTTTCTGACACACAGGTGGATGATCACGGCGGCGTTGAGTCGCCGCTGGAATCGGAAGGTGAGATAGCCGACTACCCGCTCGGCGTCATCCACGGCGATGGCGAGTCGCTGCTGAGCTACGCAATCGTCGAAAGCGCCGCGGGGAAACAATCCAAGTGTGCTTCGGTTCGTGCCCCAGATTGCGATTACGTCGTCGAGACGAGAGTCGCCGCGAGGAAGCTGGATAACGTTCCAAGGCATCGGCGAGGCTTACTTCCTAAATATCGGAGCGCAGCCGTATTTCCCCATCACTTTGTAGACGAATGCAGGCACAAGCGCTTGATCGGGTCGGGTGTAAACACCCAAACTCATGAAGTCGTTGTGAATCTGGACAAAATCTCGGCCTAAAGCCGCCGCGACGTTTCGAACAGTGGGTTCTCCATGAATGTGGATCAGGGTCACGCCATTGATCACCGTCTCTTCTTCAACGAGCGGAATTGGGTTGGGTGATAGCATCTGTTTTCCGGCGGCGAGCCTCGGGATGGCATCTGCTATCACCACCGTCGCCTCTGGTCTTACAGCGGATCCCACCGCAACCGGAACCACGTCAGCCGGCGCGCTTACCTCGACAGTCCGGGCGGTTTCCGTGGGAACTGGAGCCGGCAGGACCGGCTTAACGACCTCGATGACTTCGACCGCCTCGATCGGAGAAGTAGCGGGGATCGGAGGGATGATCACCTTCTCGAAGCTCAGCGGACGCGCCGATACAGCAGCCTGCATGGCCGTCAAAAACGGCGAAGGGGTGCCAGCATGGACCAAACACACTTCGTCACGGCCGCGGGTCATCGCGACATAAAGTCGAAGGGCTTCGCGCCACACCTCGCCCGAGGGCACACCTTTGGGCGGAAATTCGCCGTTACCCATGCCTACAATCACGATGAGGCTGAACTCAAAGCCTTTGATGTTGTAGATATCACTGACCACCACGACGTCGGCCCGCATTTGATAGTCGCCCGTGAGTCGGGAGGTGGCGATACCCGCCGGCGCACAATCGCGTATGGTGCGCACCGAGATTGCGTCGGGATTTGCCGTGGCGATACAAACGCTGAAACCTGGATACCCGGACGCCAGCCATTCACCGGCAAGCGACCACGCCGCCTGCACGGGATCGTTGGTCTCGCATACGAATGGGCGGGCCCCATCTCGTTGAGCATATTCCGGCTTCAGCACTGTCACGCCTTCATGCTTTGCCGTATCTTCGTTGGCGTAGGATTCGAGCAGGAGATGGGCTGCTTCCAAAATCTGGCGGCTATTCCGGTAATTTTTGAGAATGCTGCGATTGACTCGGTGGCCAGGACCGAGCCCAGCGTGCGGCAGGTCGAAATCCTTGGTATAAATTTTTTGCGCAGTATCGCCGGTTAAGAACAGACCGTTGAGCGGCTCTTTCGGAATTTTCGCGATCAACTCCAGATCTAGCGTGGAGAAGTCCTGAAACTCATCGACCAGCACACACCGAAATCGCAGATGCTCTGGGATGCTGCCGTCGTGATCGTCCAGTGCGACTGTTGCCGCCTGGGTCAACTCCATGCCGTCGAGTTTGCCGTGACGCAGTTGATAACGCTCCCACGTTCGTAGCACGCGAAGTATGTCGTCGCGGCGTTTGTCTTGAAACTGGATGCAGCGGCCTCCCCGATCATACTTGGCATAGCCGTCGTAGGCAGCCGAGAGTCGACAGGCGCTTCGCACCAACGTCAGTTCCTCCTTCAGGTAGCGATGGGCATCGATCGACTGGTCTTGGCTGAAGAGATAGACTGTGAGCCGGGAGAACGCGTCACGTGTCGCTGGTGATTTTGGATCTTCACAGAAGCCGCTCCACAGCGTTTCGATTTCGTATTCATCCCGAGCGTCGAACAACGTGGTGAGTTCGGTGAGATTACGACCGCCGACGAAGTCATTCACCTCATCCTTGAGTTCCAGCAGCGAGCTAAAGGAGGTGAGAAAGTCCTCCAGGCCATAGAATTTTAGTAGGGACTCAAGATACTCATAAAAGGCCATCACCCGGATGGGATACTTGACTCCGCCTGCCAGGCGTTCGACGTGATTGCGGATCAGGTCGGCGAGCGGACGGTTGAGCGTAAGAACCAAGATCGACTCGCCTGGATATTCCTTTGCTAAGCGAATGGCCCTGTGCACGAGCACGCAGGTTTTGCCGCTGCCCGAAACGCCGGTGAAGACGCAAGGCTTGGGAATGTCTTCGACCACCACGCGCTTCTGGCCGGGGTGAAGATAGAGCATCCATTCTTGAAACCGAGATGGCTCCCACAGCGCATCGAACTCCGCCTCGCTGAGATCATTAAGCACGATCAGCGTATCGGAATTGGACTCCGCCTTCACCACATCAGGAGTGATGGGTTTCTCTTCGTCAGCGCGCTGGCGAGTGCCGAGGAAAACATCGCGATGTCGCTCGGCGACGACGATCTGTCCGTCGCGCAGGGCCACTATCAAATTGAGCGCGAGGTTGGCTGCTTCCGCGCTCGCCTCGTCCTGCACATCTTGCAGCACTTCCTGAATGGTCTCTTCGCTCGATTGGCCGTCTAGAGCCAGCAGACGCCGCCTGACGCTCTTAACCGGGACGAGCTGCTCCCAATCCAAGCCTCCCACGTGGGCGAGATATGGCCGCGGATCTTCAGGCGGAGTGGTGGCCGCTGGCAGGTGCGGAGTGTGCACTATCTCGCGCTCGACGATCACTCCGATGCGTTTCGTATCCTTGTCGTAGGTGAAAGACTGGCCGCGATTGGCGTCGAGCCAATGGTCCACTTCGTCATGCGACCCCGCATAGCAGAGCATGACGACCTCGCCGAAATCGACCGTCACCAGTCGGTAGCCGTTGCCGAGGTCGTATTTGACGCAGTTCTTGATGCGACTCTCGCCGTGATCGGTGGTTTGGCAGACGTTGCGCTCACCGAGAGCCAGACCTTGGCGGATTTCGCCGATCTTGCGGTAGGCGTTGGCTCGCCCGCCACCGCTGCGCCGCATCTGTTTCAGGACTTCGTTGAATTTGTTTTCCCGGTGAACGACGACGAGCGGCATGGCTGGAGTGGGCGCGTTACGCGATGGGTTGCTTGTTGAGGTATTCGATTTCAGTCCGGAGCGAATCGGGACTCTTACAGACGTGGAATGCCCATCGGCCCATGCGTCCCCAGTTGTTTACGGCTGAGACCCAGCGCTTCGCGGCTTGGAACTTGTGGTCTTCTTTTTCACCCTGGAGACCCTTCACCTCCAGGATCAGGGTGACGCCGTTTTCCAGACGGACCAAGAAGTCGGGCAGGAACTTGTGCGCACCGCCAAGGAACTCGTAATTGATTTCCAAGCCGAGCTGGTCATTGCGGGCGAAGAACTTCACGGCATCGCAGGCCTCTAACTGGAATGCCACCGAGCGTTCCCAAGTGTCGGTATCGAGGACCACTTGGTCGATGTGGCTCTTAAACGTCGCGTGGCACGGACGCGTCGTCGTGAAGCGCACTTCTGACGTGCTACCATACGGGCGGAACCGATTGATGACCGGCAACAGCGGGGGCTCGCCCGCGCTGTCATCGGGCTCGATGGCATCGGTCAGCCGCTCCACCACCTTCCTTAGGTAGACCTCCAGGGCCAGTTCCTGCTTCGCGCAGCCGTTCCATTGGATGCGGCGATCAGCGTAATCTTCGACGATGGCGAGCACCTGCGGGAAAAGGTGATGGCGGGCGAGGTGCTTGAGCTTCGCTTCCTTTCCAGGTTGCGACTCGGTGAGACGGTGGACAATGAGCCGGGTGATCTCGAAGAGGATCGTCTGGAGATGATGCTCCGCGTAAAATTCTTCGCGATCGTGCTTGGCCAATTCGAAGTCACCGGAACCACGTTGTCCTGCCTCTTTGATGCCCACCTGCGGCTGCACGTAAACCTGAGTAGGATGATCGGTCGGTCGCACGACCAACGGCTCCACCTTGATGACGTCGCAGCGCACCTTCGGTTGGCGCAGCTCCATGACGTAGCCGTCCACGTGGGGGAAGCGCATCTCCATCATGCGACGCTCGACCAAGGCCTGCACCAAAGTGGTGGGCTTATCGTCGGGCTCAGGCTTTTTCCCTTCGCGCCCCTTGTAGGGAATGACCGAAAAGGGGATGCCGTATACGTCGACGTATTCTGCCCGCAAGCGCTCCTCGCCCGACTTCTCGTCCCGGTAGGTGTCGTAGCTGATGCGGCGCAGGCCGCGGCCTACGACCTGTTCGCAGAGGAGCTGACTCCCGAAAGCGCGCAGACCGAGAATCTGGGTAACGTTGTTGGCATCCCAGCCTTCGGTGAGCATCTGCACCGAGACCACGCAGCGTATGTGCTCGCCGGGTGTGCCGGGTTTACCGACGTTGGCGATCAATTCGCGTAGGCGTTCGGCTTCTCTAAGTTTGGAACCAGTCACTGCGCCCACCTCGGCCTCCGCGAGAAGCTTGCTGTCGATGCGCAGCGTGACGGCGCGCGATGGCGTGTTGGCCAAATCCGGAAATGGCACCCCGTCCGGATTGAACTTACGTAGCTTCCGAATGGTGACCTTGCCGTCGTCGTCTTCCTCTGAGACCTCCTCGATGGTCTCACCCGCGATCATCTCAAAAAACACCTGCGCCATGTCGGTGTTGTCGCATACAACAATGATCACAGGAGGCACAAATGTCTGGCCCGCCTTGGCCATGCGATGCTGGTCGAAGCGCTCCTTCCATTGCGAAGCGAGCATGGCGAGGGCGGGCTGAGCCTCGCGCCACGTTGCTTCGGGCTTGGGTTTGCCACGGTCGAAATTGGCATCACCCTGTGCTTTGAGGCGTCGCTTGATCTCCTCCCAGAGACGGAAAAATTTCGGGTCCGGTCGACCGCTGGTATCGGCGACTGGGAGCCGCGGAATCTTGGTGATGCCGCTCTCGATTGCGTCAACCAAGCCGAAATCGCTCACGAGCCAGGGGAATGGAGATCCCTCAATGTAGCCGCTGCCTCCGAGGTAGAAAGGCGTAGCGGAAAGATCGATACAGCAGCGAACGCCAACAGCCGCATTGATCTTGTCGAGACCTTCTACCCACACCGTAGCTTCCTTCTGGTCCTCGTCACTGGCTTCGTAGCCCCCTTCCGCCCCCTTTTTTCTCTTGGACTGCACAGCCTTCTCCAAGGGAGCCGGACGGTAGGCATGGTGAGCTTCGTCGTTCAGAATGAGCACCTCGCCTCGACCGTAAAGATCGCGCAACACACGACGGGCGAATGCGTCGGCGCCCTCCTCCCCCTTCTGCACGACCGTGTAGGTCGCACCGCCTTCCGCATGTTCGCTTTCCGGAGCGAAGGCATGCCAGTTGGTGACCATCACTCGGCCGATGGATAGCAGCCCCCGCAGTGTCGCAGGCACGATGTCAAAGATGGCGTAGTAGCTTTTCTCGGGGTCGCTGTCCGTTCGCAGAACTTGCAGGCGCTCGCGCACCGTCAGGTTGGGACACGCCACCACCACGGCGGAAGGGAAACGTGTGTCGCCGGGCACCGCGCCGCGATTGCAGAAGCTCCACGCAACGAGCATTGCCATAACGACGGTCTTGCCCGAACCAGTGGCCATTTTGCAGCCGTAGCGGATGAGCGGTTTTTGAGCAGTGTCCCAAGGCTGGTCCGCCAAGCGGGGGAAGAAGTCTTCACCCATCGCGGCGGCGAGCGGCGGCTTCACCCCGGCGATCATCGCAGCGTAGTCCTCGGCGGATACGGCGGGCTTAAAACGCGTGCGCCGACTGGAGGCTAGGATTTCGTTGAGATAGATAATCGTCTCAACGGCCTCGATCTGACAAAAGAAGAATCGCCGTTTCCGATCGCTACGGGTCCAGTGCGCAAGGAGTTTTTTCGTCACCTGAGTGGCGTTTTCGTAGCCACTGTCCCGCCAGCGCTTCACGTCTTCGCGCAGCGAATTGACGAGCGGGAGCGGTTCGCTGCCGTAGTCACCACCGATACCTTCGAGGTCGGTCTGCCCGGTGGTGACACGCTGCGTGGTCCAGAAATAGCGGGCGGAGCGACGACCAGAAATTTTGTTGGCCTTCCCGGATTTGTCGTATGCCCAGTGCGCCGTCGGCTCAGCAAATGGACTGTTGATGATCGGCTCCTCGACGGGGGCTTGGATCGGGAGTTCGGCTTCGGGAGAGATGGAGGCAGCGCGAGCCATAACTAGGGTTGGGAGGTTTGGTCGGGCCTTGTATCAGCAGGCGCTCTGGTCGGTTGCGTCACTTGCGTTTCGGTGAGTATCCGCCGCAGCTGCAACGCGATCTTCAAGATTCGGGGCGCGAGCTTGCCCTCTTGGATCGCAAGGAACGCATCGCCGGTGGTCCAATTTTGAAATTCTCTCCAGTAACACCAAGCCGGCCAGGTCGCGCTTTCCTTGAGGCTGTGAAAGCTTTGAGCGAAGCGCGCTTTGAGCGCTGCGCGAAGCGGCACCGGCAGCTTGCCATCATCCACGAAGCCGAACGCGAAATCCTGATAATTCCCTTTATCGAACTCGAAACGGATACGCACTGGAGTCCCGTCTCTAGCCTGCGAGGCGAACTCAAAGCCCGCCCCCTTCCAGCTCAGATCGTTTTTCGCCTCCCCTTTGAAGACGAGTCCGTCGGCAGCGGCCTTTTCCCTCAAGGCTGACTGGAGCTTTTCCACGAGCACCTTCCGCAACTCGGTCTCCACGTTGCGGAGCGCGAAGTAAGCCTTGAGCGTTTGGTGATCCTGCGTCGCAGCCGCGATCAACTCCTGGTTCATGGGACTATCCTGGTTTTGCTGGGTGAGTTCCTGCACGAGGTGCAGATACTGGCTAAGCGATTCGCGCACGACGGGCGCGTTGGCGGCTTCCTTCCGGCAGGACTTGATCCACTCAACGACATTTATCGCATACGAGCGGCATACTAGGTTCGCAGGCATCCCGCCGGGCGGCAGGTTCGCGGGCGGGCGTCCGTCGAGCGTCAAATACACCAACGTCGAACCAGGAGCGTGATTCAGATAACGGCCTACCCACCCCTGTTGTTCCGACGCGTAGATTTTATTCTCAATGAGAATAACGGGCGTATGACCGCAGGACACGACAAGATCCAAACGTCCGCCGCTGTTGTCTGTGAGTGCCCCAATGCCAACTTCACTGTCCACGCGGATCTCACCGGCAGGCAGCGGGGGCAGATCAAATGCTTCGATAAAATGCTTTAGAAACACGGCACCTTGGCCATGGCTGCCCTCCGGATCGAGCAGATCACGCAACAAGCTGGAGTGGGTCGACACTTCGAGGTGCCCGACGCCCAACAAGTGGAAGAGATTGAAGTTCTCCCCGTTCACTCCGCGTTCCAACACGGCATACGTGCGACACGCTTGCTTAGCTTGAATCAGCAAAGTGCGCGCATCGATGAGCGTCGTATCATTGGTCATACACTCATTCCGCGCCTCGCGCTGAATACTCTCCGTCCAGCCGGTGCACGCGCATCACCTCGTTGCCACGCGGGTCAATGACCTTCACTGCAACGCACTGACGCGTGCCGCGCTTGAAAGGAAGGCTCGTCGTGCCGCTCAGTGCTTCAAAAGCGCCCTCGGACACGCTGGTCTTCAGGGCGCGGGCGAGTTTATCCCACGCCGTCTTGTCGGGGAAGAAGGCCTGGCAGATGCAGAAGACTTTGCCGTCGTAGTCGGTGTCGAGGAACCAGGCTGCGACTTTGCCGGCGCTGGTGGCTTGCAGAGCGTTCTGCACTGGGTCGTAGAGATCGACGCCGTCCATGTGGACCACGAGTTCGCCGGTCTTGGTCTCAACACGAGTGCGGGGTTGGCCGAAGACGGTGAAGATTTGCTCCACCTTCTGGGTCTTCTTGAGCAGGTCCTTCATGCCGACGTCGGGACGGATTTGCGCCATGTGCAGCCGCACTTCCGCACGGGGTTCGTCGTTGTAGGCCTGGATGGTTTCCTGCGCGGTAGCGTCGAAGGAGAAGCCGGCAAAGACAACGTCGTCGTAGCCGCGGCGGTGCGCGACCCGCAGGGCATTGTCCACCTGATAACTGGTCACACTGCCAAACTCTGGACCGATGACTATGGCTACACGGTGCGGCTTGGCGTCTTCAGCTTGGAATTCACCTTCGGCGTGTAGAAAGCTGCTCTCAATGCGCTCCAGTTGGGTGAAGACGACGTGCTTGTTGCCAGTGAAGGTGAGACCGTCGTGCTTGAGCAGGTCGAGCATGCGATCGATGTGCGAAGCGGCGTTGGCGACGTCACGCTCAGGCTCAATGGTCGTGTCAAACGATTCCAGTTCGCCAGGCGCGCCGCCGATGGGACCATCTTCGACGTCGGGCTCGCCCTTGAGCGAGGTCTCAGGCGGGCGCATGGACTCGACGGTGAACGGACCGGCCACGCGGGCGACTCCGCGCACCGGCTCGGGCTGGTCAACCAGCTCTTCCTGCTCGGCGTTGGCGGCGATGGCGGCATTGACCTCGTCCATCTTGTCGCGCCACGCCGTGCGATAGGCGGTGAGCGCGGCGCCGAGCGGAGCGGGCCAGTCGGGATCGCCGTCGAAGGGAACTTCCCACTCGCGCCATGCACCGGTGGACGGGATGGCGGCACGGTAGGCCTTAGCCTGCTTCTCGGTGATTTTCTTGGCTGGCTGGATAAGCTGCGGGTCGGTGCCGGGGAGGAGGCAACGGCGCTGGTCAGCATCGGTGATGGCGTTAGCGCCGTCCGCCACGTGCTTGGCCAAAAGCTTGGCGACGAGTTTCTGACGGAGGGTGCGACCGTCCGCGGTGCCGAGCCTGGCGAGCGCGGCGTTCAGCTCGGCGAGGCGGGCGGCGAGGATCGGTTCGTGCTTGGCGAAGATGGGATCGAGGCCCTTGTTCTGCGCGACGCTCTTGAGGGTAACGTGGGGGACGGTTTTGTAGTAAAATCCGTGGGCGGGGTTTTGCGGCGCGCTGGGATCGACGCCCGCCAAGGGGTCCTTGGTCTTGTAGGTGTCGTAGCAGGCGGTGAGCAGACGCTGGCGGGCGATGGCCACGGCGACGCGAGAGCTGTCGATTGTGATCCAGCGTCGGCCCCATTGCTCAGCGACATAAGCGGTGGTGCCGCTGCCGCAGGTCGGATCGAGCACAAGGTCGCCCGGCTCCGTGGTCATCAGCATGCAGCGTTCAATCGTCTTCGTTCCTGTTTGGACGACGTAAACCTTATCGTCCGTAAAATTGCCGGTCTGCGTGTCGGTCCACAATTTTGTCACCGGCACCGCTGGAAAATCCGTGACGTAGCGGACATACTGTAGTGAATTCTCGGCTACATGGAGGCGGTTCGCCCCAGCAAGACGGCCTAAGCCTTCGGCGTTTGTTTTCCACGGCTGTGCAAAGGTTCGGCCGTGGTGGCCGAAAGGAATGATCGGATTACCCTGCGATGTGATGTTGTCCGGCTTGTAGATCGCAAAGCCGGTAGGAAGCGCTCCCTTCCTCTCTTTCTCTGCTTTCGTCAGGCCCCGTCGCTCAGCCTTGTTGATTTCAGCCCAGTTGTAATTTGTGGCTGTTTCGTCATCCGCGGTTTTGGGCAGGTAGGGCTGGATATAGGTAGCAGCCTCTTTTTTGCGCGCATACCAGATCAAATGGTCAAAACGATCAGGAAGAAATTTCTGCGTTACCCCACTCGTCTTGACGAATGCGATAATGGCGCAAAAATTTTCTGCTCCGAACACCTCATCCATCACAGCTCTGACTCGGTGGAGATTGTCATCGGAAATTTGAACGAAGATGGACCCGGAGTCCTTCAACAATTCGCGGGCGGCAATGAGGCGCTGTTTGAGGTAGGCGAGGTAAGAGTGGACGCCGAGGGTCCACGTGTCGCGGTAGGCGCGGATCATCTCGGGCTCGCGGGTGAGGTCCTCGTCCTTGTCCTTCACGTCGCGCTTGCCAACTTCGTTCTGCCAGTTGCTGCTGAATTTAATGCCGTAGGGCGGATCGAAATAGATCATCTGCACCTGGCCGGCGAGGCCCTCGCGGCGGGCGAGGCTGGTCATGACTTGCAGTGAATCGCCGGTGATGAGGCGGTTGGCCCAAGCGACGTCGTGCTGGTAATAAGCGCGAGCCTCGCGGGCGGACTGCTGGCCCTCAGCAAAGAGATCGCGCTGGATGTCCTCGCGCCGCACAGCCTTCAGGATGGCTTGGGCGGATACGCGTTCGTGGATGTGCAGCGCGACGGGCTCAACGGCGAAGTCGGGCGTCTCGCGTTTTCCGGCCCACTCCAGCCACGGCTGCGGAGCTTCCAACAAAGCGGCGAGTTGCTCCGTCTCATCGGCGGTCAGCGGGCGTCGGCGTGACTCGTCAAGCAGCTCGCGCAGGCCGGTGATGCCTTCGTTGAAACGCAGGACAGGCGGCCGATGAGGATCGTAGACGTAGGTGATCTTTTGCGCGTCCTCGACATGGCCGAGCGCATCGCCGGCAGCGGGCAGGTTTTTCCGCGACGCTTCCGCGAAACGATGTTCGGTAAACGGTGCAGCGGCAGCCGGCGCTTTTTCCGTTTTCGGTGCGGCAGCCTCGGCTCCGGCGCGACGAGCGCGCTCCAACTCGGGGAGGACGGATTCAACCTCACTGGGACTGAACAATTCACCCTTGGGTTTGTTGTCTGAAGTCTTCTTCGGCATGAGGGGCGATGGGAGCGGAGCGTGGAATAAAGCCCGCGCTCACATCGAGTTTCTCGATCAATCGGCGGGCCCGAACCTCGAAGCTACCTTCGTTTACAAGTGGGTGAAGCTCAAAAAAGTAGCGCAGAGTCCCTAGCATCACTTGATGTTGACGACGAAGGGTCCGCTGCGTGCCACGCAAACGCCGTTGTTCACTAGATAGCATTCAACCCAATGACTTCCCGAATACAGAGTGCGCTCGCTGCGCGAGATGCTGGGCGCGGTGGTGCCCTGCAAGCCGCCGACGCCGGCACTCGTCGATTGGACGATTTGGCCTCGTTGACCGTTGGCGTTGATTGCCTCATTCCCGGTATTCACGACCTGCCAATGCACGGAGTATGGCGTCGGCGCATTGGTTTCGGCGGAGAATCGAAGGTAGAGATGCTTTGAGAGCGCTGGACCGTCGTTGGTGAACGCCGTCCAGGCGGTCGAATTTGCAGCGTTCGCGTATCTGCCGCTGACCCGCACCCAATATTTGGGCTGAAGTGGCCACGGCGGGCGCTCACGCCATGGCACCGAGAACATCGATTTCTGCGCCAGCGCGGCCGACTTGCTCGACTCGGCCTCCGCGTCATCGTAGGCCGCGAAAAATCCATCGCTCTTGAAGATCCAGTTCCAGGCTCGGCGCGCCGCGTCGACATTGTCGCCGTCCGCCGTATCAAGTTTCGAGAGCTGATCCAGCGCCTCCACGATGCGAGCCTCCAGATCGATTACATTCTGATCCGCCGAGGTGCGCGTGATGGCCGGCCTGCTGGGATGCGCGAGATTATGAATCTGTTTATTGTAGCGCAGCCGGTCCCGAAGCCGCGAGAGCAGATCCCGAAAGGCAACGTCGAGGCGGGCGAAGTAGTTCCCCTGGCACTCCGCGACCAACATCGTGAGTTTCATGCCATTCGGCAGATCCCATTCCGACGAGGGGCGACTCCGGCAGAAACGTTTGAGCAATTGGACGAGCTGGCGGAATTGGGTCCCTCTGCCAGCACTAGCAGTATTCCGTCCGGAGACTTCGTTGGCGAACCAGCGGTTCACGGCCGTTGGATCGGAAATCAGCCATGCGGTCTCGTTCGCGAGTTCCCGTTGTTCATTCTTCGCGGCATCCTCCCAAATTCGATAAATCGGAAAGTCGACGTGGTGTTTCTCCTGGTCGGAGTCCGCGTAGAAGACGCGAACACAGTTGGTGCACAGTCTGGGTTGGCGGTTGAAGCGCTTATCTTTGAGCGCATCTCGGACTTTCTCCCGGACTGCCTGTGGAGTCAGCTCGTTGCCCGCTGAATCCTTCAATTGGTGCCGCCATAAGACCAAGCCATCATCGATATCGTATTCTTCATCCGCGAACCGGGTTTGAATCACCGTTTGCATTGCGAAGGAACCTTGCGGACGGAAGCTCGCCTCTCCGAGCGTCACGCCTGGAATTTCGTTTGGAAGGCGCTGGATCAAGCGGTCGCGATTCGCTTTGCGATGAGCCAGGAGCATCGCTTCGAAATCTGCACTTAATCGCACACGTTGATCGCGGAAGGCCTCAATTCTTGCTGAGTAGTCGAACATGATTTGGGCTTCCTACTTCGCGCTGAGCCGATTCGCGTAAGCCATCCAATCAACCGCGGGCACCGTCGCTTTGGGTTGGAGACCGTGAAGCAGTCGGAAGGCGAAATGTGCCAGTGCGTTGTCCCTGGGACCGAACAAGTATTTCCCATCGCCGTCGAAAACATCAAAGCTCGCTCCAGATGCAGCAAAGCCACAGTCGAGAGCGCGATCGCCGGTCAAAGTGGCGTGCGCATCGAGGAACGACTTCCCGAAGCCGTCCGCCCACTCAACATCGATGGCAAGAATGCCGGAGATGATCTGGAAATGCCTTTTTTTCGGCCAAGTCCCATTTGCCGTGTGGATTTCGACTGATGTTCGATGAAGCTTCCGAACGGACGCGGCCTTATCCGCCGCATATTCCAAGAGCGCCTTGTTGATCGTGGGCTTGCACTCGAATACCGCGTAAACGGCTTCGGCCGGAACGTATCGATGCTTATCGTTGTCTAGCAGGGCTGGCGTGTATTGGCGGTCGAAAACTACCACGTCGATGGAGTCGCTCACGGCACCGTTGCTGTCTATGACTATAGCCTTTTCGACAGTGTAGCGGTTGGGGAGATACTTCCTAAGGAAGTCTATGAAGTGCTGCTCGTTGACCTCCCCTCGGTCACCAGCGTGGGCGATTCTCCGCGACGATTTCAGCTTGGAAAGCAAACATTCCTGTTCCGTTGCAAAAGCGTCACGCAAGAAATCGGTGTTTTTAGGATCGGGATTCTGTGTATTCACGGCGACAGTCTTAGCGGTTACTTGGCGTGGGCAAAGAGCGTGGGGCGCATGTTCATCGGTGTGAAGATGACCGGCCACCAGAATGGAGCGTCGCTCCAGCCTTGGGCGGCAGCGCCTTCTTGGCGGATGAGCAGAAGCAAGGGGAGGTCGGTAGCGGAGGCGCGGGCGGGGTTGCCGTCGGTCCGGGTAGTATCGGGTTCGTTGAACTCGGCATGCGCACCCTCGGAAGGCTTCCGGGATACATGGCGGCCGGTGCGGAGCATGAGGAGCACACGGCCGCGGTTGGCTGTATTGGCGGTGGAGTTGCTCAGATGGCGCAGAATGGCCTGATGCTCCTGGAGATTCCAGGTATCCTCGTAGCCCGGAGCGAAATTGGCGAAAGCGGGATCGATGCGCGCAAGTAGATCGCACGCTTCGTGAACGGAGATGTCGATTGCGGGTGGATTCTCGCCGGGCGCAGGCAGTGGGCCGGTTAGGCTAACCAACTGCGCATCTAGTTGCTGCGTCAGCGGCCGGAGCCGGGTTTTGACATCCGTCTCAAAACCGGACGGAACGACACGTCGGTGCGGTCGCAAAGTGGTAATGTTGGACGCGAGGATCTTGGTGGGGCTGCACGGGACGATGGTGTTATTCTCGTCGAGTTCGATGAACGTGACGGAGAGATCGGGGTTCTGAGCCTGATCCTCAATGCGGTCGCGCAGGGCAGTATCCGCGTCGTGCATACGTCGCATTGCGGCGTGGATGTGCGGAGCGGTGTAAAAGCGCGTGACGCAGCGGTCGGCAGCTGGCCGGAAGCCATACATGCGGGAGTGCTGGAGCACGGTGTCCTGCTGGAAGCGCTGCGGATTGCGACCGTAGTAGAAGCCGATGAGATTCGCGATGGTGATGCCCCGATCGAGAATTTGACCGCCGATAAAGATGTTGAGGGGTGTGCGGAGGCGGAGCTGACCCTCTTCGTCGAGCAGCGAAGCGACCTGCGCCTCGGAGTTGACCTTCGTGATCATGATTTCACCGCTGGTGAGCGCCGAGCACACGCGAGCCCAGACGGTGGCAAAAGCCGGCAACGGCTGCCCGCCCGCCAGAATGGAGCGTTCCAAGTCAGAGTAGGCATCCTGCACCAAACCTCGGAGGATAGCGGAAGCGGTCTGGGCCTCGCGGCGCAGGTGTTCGTCGAAGGCAAGAATCACAGCTTCCTGCCAAGCGTGCGCAGACTTGGCGGCCTCAGTGTGAAAAAGGAAAGCGAACCGCTTCGGGCGACGGTTTTCGGCTTCGTCTTGGATGCGGCGCAGGCATGCAGCGGTCACGAAAGTGACAAGCGCCGTGCGCAGGCCCTCAATACGCGGGCTGACGAGGCAATCTTCGAGTTTGAGCCGTCGACCATCCGGCTGGCGCAGAATGTCGAGTTCGTCGGCCTTGACGGGATGAAAGACGTAGTGAGCAGGGCTCTGGGCTTGCTTGCTTTCCTCGAAGTAGAAGTGACCGCCGACATAGTCGGGGTGCACGGGGACAAGTTCGGTGAACTTCGGCCGCACCGGAGCAATTTCCAAGCCGGGAGGTGAGTCTTCCGGTTGGAGGTAGAGCGAATAAGGGGTAGCGGTGACTTGCAGGAAAGAGGCGGCCGGAAGTTGCTGGCGCAATTCGTCTACCTGGCTGGCAATAGTGCGAAGTTCGAGTTCGCCGGCCTTCGTGTAGAAGTAACCGATGGAGGCGTTGTCGGCCTCATCGTCGATGATGAGGATGCGCTTGCGGGCGAGCTGTGGGTAAGTGTGCAGCAAAGCCTCGTCTAGACGTTCGAGGTTCTGCCTTTGCTTTTTGACGATGAGGATGAGCTTTTGGTTCAGCTCGAACTGGGTGAGGCGCTCAGGAATTTCGAGAATGTCGTAGGCCTTGGCCTGATCTGCCTCGATGAAGTCTGCGAAGTCGCGATGCACACGCTTGTAAGTCTGCTTCGCGAGCGCCGTGGTCGGCTTCGTGAGAATAACGGCAATGTCGTAACCGTTATCGAACGCGAGAGCGGTAACGCCGAGGAAGGTCTTGGTTTTACCTGATTGGATTTTGCCGAGAAGAATGCCGGGGTTCTTCGCGGTGGTGGGCTGTCCCAAGAGGCGGGAAACGGTCGACTCGATAACGCGCTGATCTTCAGCGCTGTAAACTGGCTCCGTGCCACGACGCTTCTCCAAGAAGCCTGGATAAAAAGCGCCGGCGAGATGCAAACACGTGGGAGTGGAGGCGGATGTCGAAGTGGCAGTGGGCATGAACGCATATTATCCGACTCCTTATGCGATTGCTACATAGCTGAATGCATGGATCATGCGGATTTCGCATGTTTCGAGAATTCCTGCAAACAAGAGGACTGTCGCTGGACCGACTACATAGTCTCGTGCGGTTGGCTGACGCAGGCAGTTTGCTGAGAGCCGCCGGCGATGATCCCGGGCAGCAATCGCGCATGAGTCACCACCTGCGTGAACTGGGAGAGTTTTTCCATGTAGCGCTGACTGAGCGCTCGGGGCGCACACTCAGGCTAACCCGACAGGGCGAGGCGCTGGCAGAGATTGCGCGCAATCAACTTGGCGCCTTGAGAGCTTTCGCTCGCAGCGTGCAGGAGGATGAGCACGAATGGCGGGTCGGCGCAGGGGACAGTGTGCTGCAATGGTGGCTCATGCCCGCCGTGGGGCGCGGAAAAATGCCGAATCGGTGGTGGCTGCAAAACCTGCGGACCTCAGAGATCGTTTCGAGAGTCACGGACGAGCGACTGGACTTCGGAGTGGTGCGTAGCGATGCCGTGCGTGGCAACGTGGAGGCCGAGGAGATCGGGACGATCAAATACGTGATCGTGGTGCCACACCGATTGTTGAGGGGAAATCTTTCTGAGCGGGCCGCTTTGACCGAACTGCCCCATGCGACCATCGGCACCGATGGACAACTCACCGAGCGGTTGCGCAAGATTGCCAACAGCCTCGGCGGTATCTTTCAGATCCGGCTGAAATGCGACTCTCTGAGTCTATGCCAAGCCGCGGTGAGGACGGGGCGATACGCGGCAGTGCTGCCGACATATATCTTGGAAACAGAGACGCTCTCGTCCGTCGAAATCATCGAAGCCAACTTGGACGAGTTGCATCGCCCGATGTCCTTAATTTGGAACCCGAGGACCGTAGAAATGTTGGGAGAAAGCGCGACTGAGACGAAAAATTCGCTCATCGCCGCGTTGCGAGCAGAAGACAGGGACCGCTCGGGTCAGGACGAGTTCAGGCTTTGAGACCTCGTGGAATTGTCTTTGGACGCGATAGCATCAGCGAGTGTGAGTGTATAGGCTCACAAAGATTATACGATGAGTCGCCGTTCGGACACTACGCGAGTGGCGAACCTCAACACAGCGCGGACATCTTGCTTTTCGAGTCGGCGGTGACGTGCCAGGATCTGCGACTCCGTCATCCCTGATGCCAACATTCGAAGGATCTGGCTGCACCGGATTCCAGTATCGCGCACGCACGGGCGACCGCCTTCGACGCTGGGGTTCATAGTGATTCGCCGCACCAATCTGCCCCAACCTGACCTGGGAACGACCTTCCCGTTTTCAAAGCCCCAAACAGGTGTCCCGTGAAGCCGGGCCAAGCGACGCGCCTCCGCCGCCGCCAGTTTAAGTCCTCGACCCACCGAGAGAGCAAACTCGGATGGCCCCCGCGCCGTGCCGGGAGAAGGCTTGGCGCTCTGAACAGACGAGGCTTCACCCAAATCTCTGGTTGCATGTCCGCGCTCGGCGCCTGAACGGCGATGTTTTCGATGGCGGTGTTTGCTTGGGGAGCGGCTCATCGTCCCGGGGCGCGAGCATGAGCGCCATTCTGGCCTGCGTCGTAGGCGGCGACAAGTGCGCTCAAAAGTTCGAGTTTCTCACCCTCAGCGGGCAGCAACTCCGCTTCGTCAATTGTTGCAGCACGTGCTACGATGCGAGAGATACGCTCGTAATCCCGTTGCGAATCGATCCATGGCCTTGCTCTCATCAGTGCATCGATCCTCCGACGTGTGCCAAGCGGACGCTCGCACGCTCGCTGGTAGCGCTCGGCACACCTTTGCAACACTTGAAGCGCTGATTCTGTATCTTCACCGAAAACCCCTCGCAGAAGCCCATAGATCATTCGCAACGCTAAATCCTCGCGCTCCTCGCGATCGAGCATCGCACCCATCGAAGCGGAGGCGGCGTGCATGGATTCATCGGTGTCGCTAGCCTGCTTTCCGGCTGAGCGCTTCATAGGAAATTACCGTGCGCGAGTCCTTTTAGTGCGCCCACAACGTCGGCTTCGCGGCCCTCGTCAATGAGCTGCTGAGGTGTCCTTCCGGCGGCCCATGCGCCGGCGGGTGTGTGAAGCCACTGCCGCAGCGCTTCCTCGGTCGCGAACACATCGCGGCCAGCCGTAAGCACGTCTGGAGGCATCTCGCGATGATGTCGCCGATACGAGAGGTTTTTGGTGACCTTGAACTCGACCTCGTATTCGTCCGACCAGAGCACTTGGTCGAGGGAAGGACTGCCCGGTAGATCGAGGAGGTCGATTGACCCGCGGATGGGTTCGATGCGTAGTCGGCCCGAGTAGAACATGATCGCATCGCCCCTGCCGAGGTCCTGACCGCGCCAACTGACGTTTTCGCTCGCGGGACGCGGGCCGCCGATGGCGAGTGCGTCCAGAAAAGTGTCGATTGCATGCTGGAGCTGCTCCGGGTCGTGGGCACCGAGCGCAGATTCGACGTCCCCAGCGGCGAGGTGCTCGCCGACAGGTAACTCGACCGCGATCCCGAGATCCGTGAGCGCCTGTGCGATTTCTGGTCGGTAGACGGTCACATCCCTCTCGATTCTGACACCAAGTGCTGAAAGCCGCGGGTGCGCCGGACGCCCACGAAGCAACGCTCCTCGGTGTCCCGCAGCGGCTGCGGAGCGTCTGGTCAGGTAGTCCATATCACTTGCGCATCATCCGCGCTTTGAAGGGAGCCGACGTGAGTAGCATATATTTCTTCCCGTCTTTATCGAAGGACCAAACATCCGAGACCTCGCGAAGAAGCGGGGCGTTCTCCGGATCGACACGAGTTTTTCGGCGAAGCTTCCGGTTGGCCTTTCTCTTATCCTGCTTTTCCGTTCGCGCTCTGGTCATCCCAAACACAGGCGTTTTTCGTCGAGAGCGGCTCATGAGCTTTCTGATTTCGAGCGCTCGTCACGATTTTTTCGTCGAGCGCGGTTGCCGATCAGGTTGAGGCGGCGCGGAGCGTCGAGGCTCGTCGCGATCCGCAACGTGCAGCATCTCTATTCGTCGTCCCCCTCTCGTTGATGGCGATCGATAGGCTTCCAAGCCTTTCTCTTCATTCTCGCGGAAATCTGCGCCGCCGAAACTGGCGCGTATTTCCAACAATCAACACCGACATCGACGCTGAGTGCGTGGGGATCGTCTTCGAGGGTGCCATGGGAATGCCCGTAGAGGTGCCAAGCACCACGGTGCGAATGGGGCCAGACACGCAGTGCGTAATGGCAAAGCACTACCCGCTGGTTCGCGCCGCCCAAGGAGATGGTGATCTCCGACAAGTCGCCGACGCTTTCGAAGATGCCAGAAAGATCGATCCCGCGTTTGTCATGATTTCCTCTAACTAAATGGATTTTCCCATTAAGGCGCTTGCGGTATCGACCCATTGCCTCGCGATCACCGAAGAGGGTGAAGTCGCCTAAATGCCACACTGTGTCATTGGGGCTCACTCGCGAATTCCATCTCGCAACCAACGCCGCATCCATTTCGGCAGCGGAGGAGAAGGGGCGACTACAATAGCCGATGATCTTCGCATGTCCGAAATGCGTGTCTGCCGTGAACCAGGTGCTCACGTCGCGCCTCCGCCACCGCGCTCGATGCGCCTGTCGACCAGCTTTGATTCTCGTGCGGTAAGGCGGAGAAACTCATCAGCGGACCCCACAGCAAAACCTGCGCGCTTCAATTTCGTCCGGACGCGGCGTTTGCCGACCCGGCCTACTTTGGCGGTCGAGACGGTCGCCGCCGGAGTGGCGACCTTCCGGCCATAGAACCCTTCCAAATATTGGGGCTTCAGTTTTTCACCGCGCACGCCGGTCGCACCCACGGATTTTTGAGCAATTGCGTTAAGCTCGTCGACCGAGAGCTGGTTTGGCTCTCGCCGGTTGGAAGCTTTGCTACGAGGTTTTTTAGCGCTGGTCATTGCCGCGTAAGCTTCGGCCGAATTACTCAAATAATAGGCGAGCACCCAGGGTTCGCTTGCTCGAAGACTCAGAGGTAGCCTCCGTCGGCAATGGCGCCGAGCAGGTTGAGCACTTTGCTAAGGCCAACTTCATCAATGAGCATCTCCGTCGGGCTCTTCGACGAGAGTGCCACTTGGGGCGTGCGTAACCACTCCTTGGCGTTGTCCTCGCTACCTAGCACCTCCGTGGCTCGCCGGAGGGCAGCCTGCAAGAGATCGTTCTCTACGTCAGCCATGACACCTCCTTTTTAGGCTGCTTTAGTCGGTGCCGCCCGGTTGGCAGCTGGCTCGGAGGAATTGATCGGCATCTCGGCTACGCCCAGCAGCCATAACGCCCGCGCTAAAGCGCCCGACGGGGAAAGGGCTGATGCAAGCCATAATCAGTAGCATGAATCCACGCTGCCACTATGCTGTGGATTGTCAATCTTTGATGTTTTCTAACTGTTTAACCAGCAAAAGTTAATCCGATACTTTTGCCCTAGTTTTCTCTGGTTGGACAGGCTGGTATTCTCGCGTTCAACCTGAGAAAACGCTAAGTGTAGCCGCGGCAGGTCAAGCGGCACCACACACGACTTTGTTGCGGCGCTATCCGATGCCCGTGCAAACTGGCTCCCGGTTATCGTCAACCCGCGAACCGATGCTTTTTAGAATGCATCCTTCTCGTCTTGGCTATTCCGTCGTTTGCCAGAGGATGCGAACGCAACCCGAGTTTCGCCAGATGATGGTGAAAGCGTCGGTCGCCCGCCAGCTGACGCTATCTTCTCTGCATTTCGTTCACCGACCAGCGACAGATCTTCGGTTTACGACAGTGCTTGAGTCCGCAGTTCGGAATACGACAGTGCTTGGTCTAATAGTCCGGAATGCGACAATTTTTGGGGCCCAGTGTTTTAAACAGCTTCTTACTTCCTCCTACGAAGGAACGACAACATTTGGTAACCTGCGCGGTCAGCCTTTGATCCCCATCACAACAGGGTTGTCGCCCCGTGGAACCGCGAATCCCAGCGGCCTGAGTTGCGGTCGAAACGCGCTTTCGCGGAGAAGGGGGCACGAAAGAATCGCATCCTCGGCGCGCAACCGACATCGACTCCGCATCCGTTCGACACCTCCGTGAATCTCATCCTCTTCGAGCCCGCCGAGATCGCTTCCCCGCTCCCACGCGGCGATCCGCGCGCCGTTCACCTGCTCGAGGTTCTTCGCCGCAAAAGCGGCGACACCTTCGACGCCGGCATCATCGACGGCCCCCGCGGCAAGGGCACGCTGATCGCCATCGACGCCGACGCGCTCACGCTGCGTTTCGTCTGGACCGCCACGCCCGCTCCCGCGGATCCGATCACCCTGATCGTCGGCCTCCCGCGCCCCCAAACCGCGCGCGACATCCTGCGCGACGCCACGACGCTCGGCGTCGCCGCGCTTCACTTTGCGCTCACCGACAAGGGCGACCCCAACTACGCCCACAGCTCGCTCTGGCGCAGCGGCGAATGGCGGCGTCACCTCCTCGCCGGCGCAGAACAGGCGTTCGACACCCGCGTGCCGCAGGTCACCCACGGCCGCCCGCTCGGCGAGCTCGTCGATACGCTCCCGCCCGACGGCTGCCGGCTCGCCCTCGATAATTACGAATCGCCCGCCCCCCTCAGCCAACTCGCGCAGGTGACTCCTCCCATCGTCCTCGCCCTCGGCCCCGAACGCGGCTGGTCCGCCGCCGAACGCCATCATTTGCGGGAAACCCGCTTCGACTTCGTGCATCTCGGCCCGCGCGTGCTGCGCACCGAGGCGGCATGCACCGTCGCACTCGCCCTGCTCAAGGCAAAACTCGGATCGCTGTGAAGCGCATCCTCGCCGCCCACCGCGACCGCCCGCTTCTGCCCGTCAGCTCGCGACGCGGGTTTCGACCGCGCGGCTGGTCAGGACGGAGAACGTCACCGTGGTGCCTCCGCCCGGCTGCGCGCCGATCGTGAGATCGCCGCCGAGCGACGTCGCGAGCCGTTTCGCGAGCGGCAGGCCGAGTCCAATGCCGGTGTTGCGCCGCGTCAGCCCGCCGTCGACCTGCGCGAACGGCAGCGCAATCCACGCGAGCTGCGCCTCCGTCAGGCCGATGCCCGTGTCGCGCACCGTGAAGCACAAGCGCGACGCATCGCCGGACACGCTCAGGTCGATTGCGCCGGCCGGCGTGAACTTCACCGCATTGTCGACGAGCACGAGCAGGATCTGGCGGATCACGGGCACGGGCGCCTGCACCACCGCCGGCAGGGCGGCGGCCACCTGCGTTTTCAACGCCAGGCCCTTGTGCCGCGCGCGGGCGCGATACGTCGCCGCCACGTCGTCGAGCAACGCCGCCGGCGCAAACGGCTGCGGATCGAGCGCGAGCGTGCCGGCCTCCGCCTGGTTGAACGCGACGATCTGCCGCAGCAACTGCGCGAGCCCATCGGCGCAGGTTTTCGCATCGCCGAGCGTCTCCGCCTGCCCCGCGGTCAGCGTGCCGTCGTCGAGCATTTCGAGCATGCCGACAATTCCGTTCATGGGCGTGAGGAGCTCGTGGCTGACGTTGGCAAGAAACTCGTTCTTCACCTGCACCGCCTGGCGGAGCTGGTCGGTCCGCACCGCGACATGCTCCTCGAGCGTCGCGAGCTGCAGGCGGGCCAGACGCGTGAGATGCCATTTCTCGGTCAGCGCCTGCGCGAGTTGGAGCACCTCGACCTTGTCGAACGGCTTTTTCAACACCAGCCACCGGTCGCGTGCGGTGAGCGCCGCCTGAATCTCGCTCCAGCTGCGATCGGAATAGGCCGTGCAAATCACCACCTGCAGCTCGGGATCGATCTCCCACAGCTTACCGATCGTCGTGAGCCCATCCCAGCCCGGCGGCATGCGCATGTCGACAAACGCGAGCGCATAGGGCCGGCCCGCCGCGCAAGCCTGCGCAACTTTCTCGGTCGCCTCCTGCCCCTGCTGCGCGAACTCGAGCTCGAACACGTCGGACTGCGCCGCCACCGGCTCGGCCGGCGCGCCAAACAGCGCGGCGGCCTCGTCGTCGAGCGAGTGCGACGACTTCGGCGGCATCAGGATGCGGCGAAAATCGTCGTGGATCGACAGGTTGTCGTCCACGAGCAGGATGCGGCGGTTGGGCGGAAGCAACGGATTCATGACTCAGGTGAGCGCGCGAGCGGAAGAGTGAGCGTGAACGTGGCGCCGCGGCCCGGGCCGTCGGAAACGGCGACGAGATCGCCGCCCATCTCACGCGCCGCGAGCACGCTGCTGTGCAGGCCGAAACCGTGGCCGCTGGGCTTCGTCGTGAAACCGTGCTGGAAGATCCGCTTGAGGTTCGCCGCCGGGATGCCCGGCCCGTTGTCGGCGACCGACAGCGCGACCGCGACGGCGCCCGCCGGCGCGACCCGCACCCGGATCACGCGCTCGCCCGGCTTCACGCCTTGCAACGCGTCCTTCGCATTTTTCAGGAGGTTGACGAGAATCTGCAGCACCTTGTGCCGGTCCGCCTGCACCGGACGAGCGTCGGCGAACTCCTGTTCGAGCGTGATGCCATGCCGCTCGAACGATTCGGCATTGAGCCGCAGCGCATCCTCGAACAACTGCGCCGGCCCGAGCGTCTCCGTGACGCCGAAAAGCTGCGCTCCGCCCTGCTGGGTGACGATGATCTCGCGAATGTGATCGAAGTGCCGCACGAGCCCTTCGACATCCGTGAGCAACTCGCGGTTTTCCGCGGCGAGGTGCTCGTCGAGCTTGGCCAGGAACTCGGGCAGCTGGCGCCCCGCCGGATCGGCGGTGAAAAACTCGCCCAGCCGCGCGCGCTCGCGCTGCATCACCTCGACGACGCGGCGCAGATGACTGAGCCGCGTGGTCTTCAAACGATCCTGCACGTCGTGGACGATCAGGTTCACACTCGTGAGCACGTTGCCGACATTATGCAGCACGCCCGTCGCGACCTCGGCCATGCCCGCCTGGCGTGACGCGAGCACGAGCTGGCTGTGCAGCGCATGGAGCTCGCGCTCGGCCCGCTTCCGCACGGTCACGTCCTCGAGCGTGCCTTCGCACACGAGCTCGTCGCCCGGCCCGGTGCGTTTCAAACGGGCGTTGATCAACACCTCGAATTCGGACCCGTCGAACCGTCGGAAAGTCGCCGCGAATCCCCGCACCTCCTGCTCGTTCTCCAGCCGATGCCACAACCGCTCGCGCTCACGGATCGGAAACAGCCGGCCGTCGTCCAGCGAGAGCACCTTCGCATCGAAGGTCGGAGGCAGCCCGATCAGCCCGAGCAGGAAGGGATTGGCAAAACGCACCGCCCCGCTCCGGGACGTTTCGAAAATCCCGATCGGCACGGTCGCCACGAGCGCGCGGTGATGCTGCTCGTTTTGCTGGAGCTTTTCCGCCGTGCTCGCCCGCGCCCGCATCTCCGCCTCGAGATCGCTCGTGCGGTCACGCACGCGCTGTTCGAGCTCCTCGAGCAAATGCTGGTGAGCGTCCTGGCGCTGGCAGATTTCCCGCATCTCGCGGCGCGAATAGAGACAGGACCAGGCAAGCGCCGCACTCTCCAGCGCCAGCCAGCCGGCGTGCCCCACGAAACCCCACACCGTCGGCCCGCCACCCGGCGCGAGCAGGCCGGGCCACCAAATCCCGAGCACCGCGTGGTGACCGACGACCGCCGCCGCCGCGAGCGGCAGCACGCGCCAGTCCCGATAAAGCGACAGGAACGCGAGTGAACCGAACGCGTGATAATGCGCTTCCAGACGCCCGCCGCTCAACTGCACGAGCAACACCCCAAATCCGATCTGGGCCAGCGCCACCGTGCACCGCGTCACGAAAGCATGAGGCAGCCAGCGGATCAGCCCCACCGCCGGGAGCGCCAGCACCCCGCCCGCACACACCACCCCCGCCGCCAGCCCGGGGCTCGCCCCCTCCGCGGCGACCCAGAGCGCAAAGCCAGACGTGAACGCCCATTGCGCGAGCAGAAACCAAAAGAACAGCCGGTTGGTCCGCGCGAACACCCGGTGTTCGCACGTGGCGAACAGGGTTTCCACCTGCGACCGCCGGCCGCGTGCAGCTTCTCTCCGCGCGACGAAATCCGCGAGCCCTCCGCTTCCGGCGAGTTCGCTCACCGCGCCTCCTCCCGCTCTCCCGCCATCCGGCGCCGCCCCATCGGACGCGCACCGGCCGCCATCGCGCGAGGGCCGGCGACGACGCTGCCGGGCCGCGCCGTCAGACTGACTGCGGGGCCGATCTGGACTGAGGACATGTGCCTATGTTTTCGGCACAGATCGGGTGTGGTTTAGTCCCGCCTGCGCGGCGCAGCCCGATAATCGACGCGGCCTTGCGAAAGTCCGCTGCGCCGGACGTCCCGGCGAGCGCCGTCACTCGAACAAGCGATCGATCTCGCGCCGGTCGCGCTTGGTCGGCCGGCCCGTCCCCTTCTCGCGCGCCAGCACGTGTTGAATGCGCTGCTCGCGGGCCTTCGCAAACTCCTCGGCCGGGGTGAGCTCCTGGCAATACTCCGCGACCAGACGGGCACCCACCCGCGCGCGCGGCGATGCCACCACCCGCAGCGTGCGGGTGACCACACCCTGCTGCACCCGCACGGTCTCGCCGCTGCGCACCTCGCGCGAGGGCTTCACCGCCACCCCGGCGATTTCGACCTTGCCGGCACGACACGCTTCGGTGGCCTCCGGACGCGTCTTGCAGACGCGCACGGTCCACAGCCATTTGTCGATCCGGGCGCCGGGCGCGGCACCCCCGGGACTCTCGGAGGGGAAAAGCAAGCGACCGCGAATCTGGACGATTCGCGGTCGCGCGCAAATGCCTTCAGGCCCGCGCTGCTTTACTTCTTCGAGTTCTTCTTGTTGCCGAATTCCGCACGCACCCAGTCGTCGATCAGATCCTTTTCATACACGCGCGCATCACTCCGATTGGCGTGCAGCTTCATGTTGAACGACAAATCGCTCAACCGCGCCGAACCTTCCTTCACCACGGCGCCCGATGCGTCGGTGACCCGATAATCGAGCGTGATACGCGGAGAATAGATGTCCTTGATCAAACGGATGTCCTGCGCCGCGCCCGTGCGCCACGGCTCCACTTCGCCGGCGAGATCGACGTCGGTGATCGTCACCGACAGACGCTGGCCTTCGGGCAACACGCGGCTCGCCCGCTCGATCAGGTGCTGTTTTATCGTATCCAGGTTGCCGTCGCGTCCGTGGTCCGAACCACGCGGGCCATCGGCGGCGTCGGTGAACTTTTCCGGATCGGAGAAACTGACCTCGACGCGATCCTTCGCCGGGTTGGCCCCGTGCAACGCCACCGCGACCGCCATTCCTAACAGAGCTGTGAGGGGATAGTGTAGGGTTTTCATGGTTTCCTTGCGACGTAAGCTAGCACAAAAAGTTTCATCCGCGAGCACGGGGTCACGCGACCGCGCGACTCGGCTGCACCCGCGAACGCCACGTCGCGCGCCACGCACTCGGGCGGCTTCACGCTCGCCCTCACTCGGCCGCGCCGACGCTCATCTCGTTGATCACCGCGGCCACCCCCGGCACGCCGCGCGCGAGCTGCGAAGCCCGCGCCTTCTCCTGCTCCGACCGCGCCAGCCCGCGGATCAGCACCTGACCGCGCCGGCTCTCCACCTGGGTGCGGCCCACGTCGCCGGCACCTTCTTCCGCGAGCGCATGGCTCACGTGCACCGCGAGCAGATCGTCGTCGACCGCGGCGGCGGGAGCAAGCGACGCGACCGGTGGCATGGGTGCGGACGAGGGCGCAACCTCCGCCAACGGCTGCGCCGGCGCCGGCGTGCCGGCAGGCAGCGGGTCGTCCCTCACCACGCCGCCAATCTGCAATTCGTTGCGCACGTCCCGCACGCCCTGCACCCCACGGGCCAGCGCCTCCGTCAGGTCGCGTTGCTCATCGCTTTCCGCCACCCCGCTCAGCGTCACGACCCCCTCGTGCACCTCCACGTCGGTGTGGCGTCCGCTCACCTCGGAGCGCAGAAACAGCAGGCTGCGAATCTTCAATTTGATCCAGCCATCGGCGCGTTCATGGAGCGGCGCGGCTGCCTCGAGTTCGTTCTTCACCGACTGCACGCCGGGCAGTTCTCGCACCGTCGCTTCGGCCAGCGCCTTCTGCTGCGGATCGCGCACGACGCCGCGCAGCGTCACCACGCCCTCCTCGGACTTCACCTCGAGTCCTTGATCCAGCACCGCGCGAAAATTATACGAGGAACGCGCCGCCCGCTCGATCCTGCGATCGGTCTCCGGATCGCCCCAGGCCGCCGCCGGTAAACCCAACACCACCACCCCCGCGCAAAGCAGGGCCAGGGGCCGAAAGGACCGGAGCGAACGAAACGTGGAGGAAAATAGCGGCATGTGCGTGCTTCAATAATAGCGTCACCGGTGCCAAACGTCGGCGCATTTTTGCGACCGCTTGAGAATGAATCGGATAAAGTTCGGTGTCGACCCGCCCGGATCGTCCGAATCCCGCGAAATGCACGCTTTCGCGGTCGCACCCGCCGCACTTGGCACGGCGGCGGTGCAGCGCCGCCCGCGAGACCTCTGCCAGCGACGCCGTTTCCCACTCGCCGGCCGCGAACCCCGGCGCCAACGCATCGCACGCTTTGCTTTCGCGCCGGCCCGGATATCTTCGCGCCGAATGATTTCGACGTTGCTGCAATTGATCACCCGCCGCCCGCCGCCGGACTACGACCGCGATTTCGTGGAAGAGGTGCGGCTGCTGGATCATCGGCCGCGCCGAAATCCCCGGGTGGAAAAGTTGATCCTCGTTTGCTGGTTCCTGATCGCCGGCAAGTGCGCGCTCGTGCTGTGGCTGGTCGAGCGCTACAACATGAACTTCAGCGCGCTGTGGGTGAACGCCCCCACCGTCGCGTTCGGGCTGATGTGCACCGCGGTGTATTTCTGGCGCGAATAAGGCCGGATCGGTAGGCCCGCGCTCCCCGGTGCCGCTGACCCATTTTTCGCGCACCCTCGACCCCACGCGGAACGTCCGGCACCGCATGGAACGCCCCACCTCCGCCGACTTCGACCAGAACCTGCTCTACGATTACGACCTGTATGCGCACGGCCAGATCGACCGGCGGGAATTCCTCGAGCGCGCCAGCCGCTACGCCGTCGGCGGCCTCACCGCCGTCGCCCTCCTCCAGATGCTGAGCCCCCGCTATGCACTCGCCGCACACGTGCAGCCCACCGACGAACGAATCGTTTCTGATTATGTGAAGTATCCCTCGCCCGACGGCCACGGCGAGATGCGCGGGCTGCTCGTCAAACCCGCCGGCGCCACGCCGGCTCCCGGCGTGATCGTCGTCCATGAGAACCGCGGGCTGAATCCTTACATCGAGGATGTCGCGCGCCGGGTGGCCGTCGCCGGTTTTGTCGCCTTCGCCCCCGACGCACTGTATCCACTCGGCGGATATCCGGGCAACGACGACGAGGGGCGGGCGATGCAGCAGAAGCTCGACCGCGCCAAGATCCTCGAAGACTTCGTTGCCGCCACGCGCTTCCTCCACGGCCACGCGGCCTGCAACGGTTCGCTCGGCGTGACCGGTTTCTGTTTTGGCGGCTGGATGGCAAACATGCTCGCGGTGCGGCTCCCGGACATCGTGAAGGCGGCCGTGCCCTACTACGGCGGCCAGGCCCCGGCCGAGGACGCGCCGAAGATCAAGGCCGCGCTGCAACTCCACTACGCCGCGCTCGACGAACGGGTGAACGCCGGCTGGCCGGCCTACGAGGCCGCGCTGAAAGCCGCCGGCGTATCCTACGAGGTGCATATGTATCCAGGCGCCAACCACGGCTTTCACAACGACACCACGCCGCGCTACGACCGCGAGGCGGCCGAACTCGCCTGGTCCCGGACGATCGCGTTCTTCAACGCGAAGCTGCGCTAGCCGTTCCTCGTCCGCCCCGCGCCTCGTTAACCGAGCGGCGCTGCCCGCTGGCAGAGCTGCACCGGCACGCCCCACGGATCGCGCAGCATGACCAGCCGGGAGCCGTCCGGCAGCGCGTCCTCGAACGCAAACGTCGCCCCCGCGCGCTCGAGCCGCGCGCGTTCGGCCGCCGCGTCCACCGCCACCACCGCGACGTGAAAACACAGCGGATGCGCCCCCGCGTAATCCGGCACGACCGCGGCAGGATTCGTGTAGAGTTCCACGACGACCCGCCCCGTTTCGTCGCCGAGGAAATGCGTGTAAGGCGCCTCCTCACGCCGGCGCACCACGACGAAGCCGAGTTGTTCGACATACCAGCGGCTGTGGGCGCGCGCGTCGGGCACATTGAGGGCGAAATGTTCGAATTTCATGCCCGACCAGCCTGCAGGGGTTTCCGGCCGCCGGCGAGCCTGCGAACCCGTCGTAATCAAGTCCGGCCTCGCCGCCATCGCCGCAGCGCGATCGCCAGCCAGGCGAGCACGATGAGCGTCTCCACCGCCGCATCCGCGAGATAGACCGGCGGGATCGTGCCGCGGCCCACGAAGACCACGTCGACCGCCGCCAGCACCGCCGCCAAGCCCGCCCCGAGGAATATCCATTCGCTGGATACATGACGTCGCCTTGCCGCGAGCATCAGCGCCGCACCCGCCACCGCCAGCAGCCCTCCCACCGTCTGCACCAGCCAGAGGTCCGTTTTCGGCCCGGTGACCACCAGGAAGCTCGGCAAGTGCAGCAGCGGCCAGAGTCCGCTCGCGAAGAAGAATCCCCCCTGCGCCCACGCGAGCCATTCCGCCGCGCGCAGAGGACGGTCCACGCTCCGCCGTCGGTCGGCGCGAGAATCGGCGTCGGATTCGGCGGGAGAACGCATGACAGGAAATGGAAACGCGAGGACGTCCGGGGAGTCGGGAGCAGGGCCGCAATTTACCTGACCGTCAGCGCCGGGCCATCGGGGTCACTCCCGGCCGCACCGGCCGGAGGGCTGCCCGGCGCCGCCTCGAATGAACTCCGCCCCGCGGGGCGAAAACATCCCATGCTCCCGGCGCCGCCCCACCCCATCGCCGGATGCAGCCGCCCTCCGCTACTGCCCCGGCGGCCGCCGCGCTAAACTTCCCCTTCCGCCGGCGACCGCGTCGCGCGTCTCATCAACCTCAATCCCACCGTCATGTTTTATCACGATCGCAAACTCCAATACCAAGTCCGCGTCGACAAACCCAACCCCCATTTCGCCAAGATGCTCCAACAGGCGATCGGCGGCATCGAGGGCGAGATCCGCGTGTGCCTCCAGTATCTTTTCCAGGCCTGGGGTTCACGTGGCCCCACCAAGTATCGCGACATGTTGCTCGAGACCGGCACCGAGGAAATCGGCCACATCGAAATGCTCGCGACGGCCGTCGCGTTGAACCTCGAAGGCGCCCCGACCGAAACGAAAGCCAACGCCGCGCTCCATCCCGTGGTGAACGCCGTGCTCGGCGGCATGGACCCGCGTCACGTGCTCTCCACCGGTTTGGCGGCGATGGCCGCGGACGCGAACGGCGTCCCCTTCAACGGCTCGTGGGTCGTCGCCAGCGGCAATCTCGCCGCCGACATGTATGCCAACGTCATGGCCGAATCCACCGGCCGCGTGCTCGCCACGCGACTTTACGAGATGACTGACGATCCCGGCATGAAGGACATGCTGTCGTTTCTCATCGCGCGCGACACGATGCACCAGAACCAGTGGCTCGCGGTGCTCGAGGATCTCGGGGGCCTGAAAAAAATCCATCCGATCCCGAATTCGTTTCCGCAGAAGATGGAGAATCAGGAATTCAACTACGCGTTCGTTTCCACGCAGATGGAGGGAGCCACCGACCCGATGGAGCGCTGGACGACCGGAAAATCGATCGACGGCAAGGGCACGTTCTCCTTCCAGCCGGCGGCGCCGCTCGGCGGCGAGCCCGTGCTCGCGCCACCGATTCCCGAAGGCCATGCGCAGAAGGAGCAGATGAGCGGCGCCACCAGCGGCGACATCGACCGCCCGCTCAAGCGCTGAGCGGCCACTCGCCACACCCGGAGCGCCAACGATCGCTCCGGGC
>JAEYYL010000265.1 GCA_023430825.1 Verrucomicrobiota bacterium
TGGGAATCGAAATTCGGCTGGGACCCGAACGTGCTGGAAAAGTCGCTCCGCATCGACGGCGAGACCTATCGGATAATCGGCGTGGCGCCGCGTGCAATCGAGGCGCTGGATGCGCGCGTGAACTACATCGTGCCGCTGTCGTGGCAGCCGCAGGCGGAGAATCCGCTGGGGCGCTACGCGCTTAATCTGCCGATGTTCGGCCGGCTGAGGCCCGGCGTGGCCATCGGAACCGCGGATGCGGAGGCGAAGGAAATCGAGCGCCGTTACTACGAGAATTCGCCGCCACCGGTGCGGGAGTTCATCGACCGGTCCGGCATCACGATGAACGTCGGCAGCGTGCAGGCGCAGCGGATCGATCCGGTAAAACCGACGCTCCTGCTGCTGCAGGGCGGCGTGGCGTTCGTGCTGCTGATCGGCTGCGTCAACGTCGCGAACCTCCTCCTTGTGCGGTCCAACGCCCGTCAAGGAGAGCTGGCGATTCGCTTCGCGCTCGGCGCGAGCCGCGGCGCGCTCGCGCGGCAGCTGCTGGTCGAGAGTCTGGTGCTGACCGGACTCGGCGCAGTGCTGGGCGTGGCGCTCGCCTGGGCGGCGTTGAAAGGGATGAATCACTATGTGCAGCAAATGCTGCCGCAGGCGCTGCCGGTGTCGCTCGATGCTCGCGTGCTGGCTTTCTCGCTGGCGCTCACCGTGGGCGTCGGCGTGTTGATCGGCCTCATTCCGATCGTGCATGTGTTGCGAACGAACCTCGCCGAGGTCATCCAGGGCTCCACGCGCGGCGCCTCGGCCGGGCGCGGCGTGCGCACGCTCAGCAGCACGCTGGTGGTGCTGCAATTCGCCGTGGCGTTGATGCTGCTCACGGGCGCGGGGTTGTTGATTCACAGCTTCACGCGGGCGCTGAACGTCGACCGCGGAATGAATGCGCGAGGCGTGGTCGGCGCGGCGATCTCGCTGCCGGCGGCGTATCGCGCGAACGACGACGCGGCGAAGTCGCTGCGCGAGCGGATGATCCGCGGGATGCTCGAGATTCCCGGCGTGACGGCGGCGGCGATCTCGTATTCGACGCCGTTTCGCGGCGGATTGCCGATCAACGCGCTCTCGCTCGAGAACGATCCCTCGCCGCCGGGCTCGTCGCAGCCGGGCGCGTATCGTGTGTCGGTGACGCCGGGTTATCTCGCGACGATGGGATTGCGGCTGGTCGAAGGTCGGTTCTTCGAAGAGGCCGACACCGAGGTGAAACCCGCGCGGTTCGTGGTCGACGAGGATTTCGCGCGAAAGTTTTTCCCGGGACGCTCGGCGGTGGGCGGCCGGTTCGCATTCGGACGGCCGGAGAAACCGGAGGACTGGCCGACGATCATTGGCGTCGTGCGCAACGTGCCGCACAACGGCGTGGAGGATAAAACCGGAAATCCATTCATCTATCAAATGCTGCAGGGGCGGCCGGCGGGCTTCGGGTTGTATGTGCGTTCCGAGCGCGCGCTGCCCGACATCAGCGCAGCGATGCGAACAAAAGCGCGCGAGATCGACCCGAGTATTTCATTATTCGATACGGCGACGGTGGAGTCGGCGGTGAGCGGATCGTTCGACAACCGGCGCACGGTCATGCTGCTGCTGGCGGCCTTCGCGGGGATGGCGTTGTTCCTGGCGGCGCTGGGGATTTACGGCGTGCTCGCGTATGACGTTTCGCAGCGCACGCGAGAGATCGGCATTCGCGGCGCGATCGGCGCCACGCGGGAGCAGATCGTGGCGATGGTGTTGAAGCAGGGGTTGTGGAAAGCGGGGCTCGGGCTGGCGGTGGGATTGATCGGCGCGGCGCTGTTGAGTCGCACCATGACAAGCCTGCTGTTCCAAGTGAAACCCTCCGATCCGCTCGTGTATGCGGCGGGGGCACTGCTGCTGATGCTCATCGCGATCGTCGCGAGCTGGCTGCCGGCGCGGCGCGCGGCGAAGATCGATCCGCTGGTCGCGCTGCGGAGCGAATGACGGCGGCGCTTACGTGAGGCGGGAATCGAAAGAGAACGGCTCGGGCCGAGCGATCTTCACGCGCGAGAAATCGGGATGGGCGGGATTCAGCAGGTAGTTGAACTCGCCGGGCACGACGGCGCTCGGCACGCGGAGGGCGACCGACCGTGCTTCCTTCGCCCACGACTCGCCGAAGGCCTGCGTGGTCAAGGTGCGGGGAAATTGGCGCGACTCGGCGGGGTAGCGGGCGGGTCTTTCGATCAGCGCTTCCGGGAACTCGGCGCTGATGAGCACCCAGCGAAGATCAGCGAGGCGCGCGCGGTCGTCGACTTGGGCGAGAACCTCGACCACCGCGAGCGCGCGGGATTCGGCGGTGTAGTTGACGGCAATGCCCTTCGGCGACCAGCGTCCGCCGTAGAGCCGTGCGCCCTCGCCGTCGAAGGCGGTCGCGGCGTATTTCGCCGCGCACAAACGCCAGACGACCAGCGAACTCACGAAAAGACGCCGTGTTCGATGCGACCGATCAGATTCTCCACCTCGCGGGCGCCGGGCTCGGTCTGCGCGAATTCGAGCGGGGTCTTGCCGCCGAGTGCGAGAATCTGAGCGTTGAACCAGCCGCGGGTGTTTTCGTCGGTGCCGAAGACCTGCTTGGCGCGCTCGAAGAGGCGAATGAGGCGGACGGCGCGCTCGCCCTCGGTGACCTTGAGCCGGCCGCGGGCGGCGACGCGGCGGGCGTAGGTGCGCGGCGGAATTTGGATGAGGCGGGCGAGCTCGTCGTTGGTGAAACCGGCATGCTTCGCGAACTGAACCACCTCGGCCACGGGCAGACCTTCCTCGACGCGTTGCGCCATGGCGTGGTTGTCGTCGAGGGTGGGGTAAAGGGCGGGCTTCCGCTTCGCGGGCTTCATGGGCGGATCGTAGGCGGGAAGGCG
>JAEYYL010000384.1 GCA_023430825.1 Verrucomicrobiota bacterium
AACCCGCCGAACAAAAGAAAACCGCGACCCAGTGGGGCGGGTCTCAGACCCGCCCTACTTTCCTTCCGCCCCGCTGCCCACCGCCGCAGCGTCGTCGCCGGCAGCACCGGCAAACTCCGCTCCTCCGCAAAGCCCGCGAGCCGCTTCACCACGCGGCTCGTCGCCCGCTGCGTCACCAACCAGTTGTGCAACCGCGGCGCGAGCGCACCGAGCGCCGCCAGCCGCGAAAAATTCGCCACCAGCCGCGAACGCCACGAAGCGCCGCGCGCATCGTGATAATGCTGCTGCCACTCCGCCTTCAACCGGGTGAGATCCACGTTCGCCGGGCACTCCGACTTGCAGCCCTTGCACGACAGGCACAGGTCCATCACCTCCGCGATCTCCGGACTGTTCCACGGATCCGCTGCATCGCGCGGTGTCGTCAGCATGTGACGCAGCATGTTCGCCCGTGCGCGCGTGGAGTCCTTTTCGTTCCGCGTCGCCATGTAGCTCGGACACATCGTGCCGCCCATCAGGTGCGATTTCCGACAGTCGCCCGAGCCGCTGCACTTCTCCGCCGCCTGCACGATGCCGCCCTCCGTCTCGAAACGAAAAATCGTCGCGTGCTGCGGCGTCGGCGTGTCGGGACCGCGCCGCAACGCGGTGTCCATCGGCGGCGCGTCGATGATCTTCGCCGGATTGAGCAGCCCCTCCGGATCGAAGACCAGCTTCACGCGGCGCATCATCGCGTAGCACGCCTCGCCGACCATGAAGCGCAAAAACTCCCCGCGCAGCCGTCCGTCGCCGTGTTCGCCACTGAGCGAGCCGCGATACTTTTTCACCAGCGCGGCGACATCCGTCGCCACATCGCGAAACAGCTTCAACCCCTCCGGTGTTTTCAGGTTGAACAGCGGCCGGACGTGCAGCTCCCCCGCGCCCGCGTGCCCGTAATACACGCAGTCGATCCCGTATTTCCCCCTCATGATCGCATCGAGCTCCGCGACGTAGTCCGGCAGATCCTCCGGCGCCACCGCCGTGTCCTCGACGTTCTCGCGCGGCTTGGCGTCGCCCGGCACGTTCATCATCACCCCTTGTCCCGCCCGCCGCAGATCCCACACGCGGCCCACGTCGTCGTCGCACAAAACCGGATACGCATACCCCAGCCCCGCCGCGCGCAGTTCGCCCTCGAGGGCGCGCAGCTCCGCGATCGCCTCCGCGCGCGTCCCGCGGCGCACCTCCACCGCGAGAATCCCGCCCGGATCGCCCTCGACGAAAAACCGGTTTCTCGCCTGCTCGAGGTTGTGCTTCGTGCACTCGAGCAATGGCCGGTCGATCAGCTCCACCGCGCTCGGCCGGTGGCGCAGCGCGAACCGCGTCGCCCGCAGCGCCTCCGACAGCGTCGCGAAATGCGCGCAGAGCAGCACCGGCGGCGGCGGCAGCGGCTCGCAATTGAGCTCGAACTCGACGCCGAAAAACAACGTGCCTTCCGATCCCGCGATCAGCCGGCACAGGTTGAACGGTCGCGCCGACGCGGGATCGAACACCGCGCAGTCCATCAGCAGGTCGAGCGCGTAACCGGTGTTGCGCCGCACCACCGACGGCTTCGGAAAATGTTCGCGGATCGACCGGCGGTTCTCCGCCTCGCCGAGCAGATCGCGCACCTCGCGATGGATCCGCGTCTCGAGCGTGTCCGGCCCGGCGCATTTCGCGGCGAATTCCTCCGGCGAGAGCGGGCCGAACACCACCTCGCTGCCGTCGCTGAGAAAGCCCCGCGCCGACACGAGGTGATCGCGCGTCGAGCCATAGACCAGCGAGTTCGTGCCACACGAATTGTTGCCGACCATCCCGCCGATCATCGCGCGTGTGGCGGTCGCCGTCTCCGGGCCGAACAGCAGCCCATGCGGTTGGAGGACGAGATTCAGCTCGTTGCGCACCACGCCCGGTTGCACGCGCACGCGGCGCCGCGCGACATCGACCGCCACGATCCGGTTCATATACCGGCCGACATCGACGACGATGCCGCTGCCGACCGTCTGTCCGGCCAGCGACGTGCCCGCCGTCCGCGGGATCAGTCCCAGGCGATGCCGCCGGGCAAACGCCAGCAAGGTGCGCAGATCGTTCTCGCTGCGCGGCAGCGCCACGGCCGCCGGCATTTCCTGATACTCGGAAGCGTCCGTCGCGTAGAGCAGCCGCCATGCGCGCCCGGTGTGGAGCTCGCCGTCGAGCGCGGCGGCAAGCACGGGAAAATCAGGCAAAGCAGTGGCGACCATCGATGGCCGAAAATGAAACGAGCGTGCCGCCGCTTTGGCGAGCACGCTCGGGAATTCTCGGTCGCTGACGCGATTCCGAAAGGATGAAGGTAGGAGCCTGCTTGCAGGCGATTCACCGTTTGAACGCGGCCGGCGCACCATCGCCTGCAAGCAGGCTCCTACCCCAAACCCGATCCCTTTCCGCTCAGTCGAACGTCAGCACGAAGCGCGTGAAGTAAGACGTATCGAGCTTCTCCACGCCCACGCCGGGCTGGCTGTTGTAGTCGTTGCTCAACCCGAGGCGGAGTTTCCAGTGCGGCGCCACCAGCGGGATCTCGTAGAAGCTCTCGTGCGTCAGCCGGTAGTTGCCGAAATCGTCGAAGGTCGGCACAAACGACACGCGGTTGACCAGCTTCGAATTCGTGAACTCCCACTCGTGGTTGATGCCGAAATCGAGACCCGCGCTGCTCACGTCCTCCGTCACCGGATTGCCGTAGCCTTCATAGCGATACGAAAGACCGACGCGCGCGGTTAGCAGCCGTTTCGCCTCCTTGATGAAATCGTAGCCCACGCCGACTGCCGCGACGTTGTAGAGATCGATGTCCTTCACGCGGTCGAAGCCGCCCTCGTTGCGCACATACCACGATTTGCGTCCCGCAAAGTTGTTCTGGTAGTCCACCCCCGCCTTGAACTGGTCGGCCGACTTCGCCCCGTCCGCCACCTGCCGGTCGTAGGCCGTGTAGAACTGGAGCGTGTCCTCCGGCGTCTTCAACGTCGCGCGCGCGCTCACCGAGGTGCCGACCTGCTCGCTGTTGCCGGTCTTGCCGGTGAGGTCGGCCGCGGCTTCGTAGGACCACTTGCGGCGCAACACGGTCACGCGCGGGTCCTCCCCGCCCGCCGCCCAGGTCGCGGCCACTTTTTGCACCGTCGTGGTCAACTGGCCGTCCGGCCCCGAAATCTGCAGCGCGCCGTTCGCGCTGCTCAGCGTCCCCTGCAACACCGTGCCGCTTTCGAGCCGCACCGTGATCGGCTCGTCCGTCGCGATCGACGCCACCTCGCCCTGCTTGATCGCGAGCTCGCCCGCGTAATCGGTTTTCATCGTGATCGTCCCGTCCGAGACCTTCACGACCTTGCCCACGATCCGGGCGCCATTTTTGGTTTCAACCACGTCCGCGTGAAGGGCAACCGCGGCGGCGAGGGCAACGAGACTGGCAAGGCAGGCTCGAATAAGGGTGAGTCGGGTGTTCATAGCTTCAAGGAAGCGACGCCAAATCACGCCGAGTGTCAACCGGGGCTTGCCCACCCATCCCGACGCTCGACACATCCGAAATCGCGGCGTTGGCTCGGGATTCCTTCGCATGACACCTGCCGAACGCCCCTCCTTGATCCTCGCCGACCGCTGGCAGGATTACCAGCTGCTCGATTGCGGCGATGGCCTGAAGCAGGAGCGTTGGGGCGCCTACACCCTCGTGCGGCCCGATCCGCAGATCATCTGGCCGCGTCACACCAGCGGCGGCGGAAAAAACCCCGGCGCCAAGTGGGAAAACTGGGACGGCTTTTACCACCGCAGCGAGACCGGCGGCGGCAGATGGGAGTATCGCCGCGAACTGCCCGACCACTGGAAAATCTCCTATGGCTCGCTCGGACTCACCTTCAAGATCCACCCCACGTCGTTCAAGCACACCGGCCTCTTCCCTGAACAGGCGGTGAACTGGGAATGGTTCAGCGCCAGGATCAAGGCCGCGCGCGCCGCCGGCCGCGAGGCCTCGGTCCTCAATCTCTTCGGCTACACCGGCGCCGCGACCGTCGCCGCCGCCGCCGCCGGCGCAAGCGTGTGCCACGTCGACGCCGCCGAGGGCATGGTGAAATGGTGCCGCGAAAACGCCGCGCTCAGCGGGCTCGCCGCCGCGCCCGTTCGCTACATCACCGACGACTGCCTGAAGTTCGCCCGCCGCGAAATCAAACGCGGCCGCAAATACGACGCGATCATCATGGACCCGCCCACCTACGGCCGCGGCAGCACGGGTGAAATGTGGAAGCTCGAGGATCACCTCTGGGAACTGCTGCTCGAGTGCCGCGCGCTGCTCAGCGACCAGCCGCTGTTTTTCCTGATCAACGCCTACACCGCACGCCTCTCGCCGACGGTCGTCGCCAACCTCCTCGCCGAGCTCTTCCACGGCCGCGGCGGCCGCATCACCGCCGGCGAAGTCGGCCTCCCCATCCAGCGCGACGGCAAGGTCCTCCCCTGCGGCATCTACGGCCGCTGGGAGGTGTGAACGGACTCGTGGCTCTGCGCGTGAGCGCAGGGATCTCCGCCGATCGCCCGCCCTCTCGCCGCTCACGCGGCGACCACCCGACAGCGTGTTCTTCCAAAATTTATCCGTGTCCCTCCGTGCAATCCGCGGCTAAGAAACCGCCTCAAACCATGTCGCTCTCGGAAACCTATTTCACCCGCGCCAACGAGATGCTCGCGCACGCCTGGTCGGCCAACGCCCCGACGATCGCCAGGCTCACGCCGATCATCGGCGAATCGCTCGCCCGCGGCGGCGTGCTGCACACGTTCGGCTCCGGCCACAGCGAGTTGATCGCGCGCGAGATCATCGGCCGCGCCGGCGGCCTCGTCTGCATCAACGGCATCATCGACCCCACCGCCGGCTTCATCGAAAACCTCGTCGGCTACGGCACGAAGCTCGTCGAACGGCACGACCGCCAGTATCAACTCCTTCCCGGCGAAACCATCATCGTTATCTCCAACTCCGGCAAAAACGCGTCGCCGCTCGAGGTCGCCCTCTACGCGAAAAAGAAGGGACTCACCGTCGTCGGTCTCACCGCCCTCGCGATGTCGTCCACCTACGCGACCGTGCACCCCGACGGCAAACGCCTCCACGAAATCGCCGATCACGTGCTCGACAACGGCGGCGTGCCCGGCGATGCGATCGTCGAGGTGCGCGACGGCATCATGTCGGGCCCCACCTCGACGTTTATCGGTTGCTCGCTGCTGAACTGGCTCACGCTCTCCGTCATCGAATGGCTGCGCGACCGCGGACACCCGGTGCCGATCCTGCAAAGCCAGAACATCCCCGGCGCGATCGAGCACAACCGCGCGATCGCCCAGAGTTACAAGGCCCGCCTCAGCCGCCAGCTCGCGTAGCACCATCAGCCATCAGCCGCATGATGGAGCCGCGGCGCCCCCGCCGCGTTTTACGCCTCCCACGCATTCATCACCCTCTGCCTTGTCATCGCGAGCCAAACGCGAGCCCGCCTGTGGCGGGAACGAGCACGTGGCGATCCAGTCCCGGCTGCATGCAAGCCCCTAAAACACCTTGTGGCCTCCTGCTTCCTCCGCGTCGGCCCTCTGTGACCTCTGTGTAACAAGCCTTGATGGATTGGGGTGTGATCTATCCCAGCTGGATGGATTGCTTCGTCGCTTCGCTCCTCGCCATGACCGGTGGATCTGCGAGCAAGAAAAATCCTCCGCTTCGCCCGGCTTCCGTGTATTCCGTGTCATCCGTGGGCAAACCCCTTTTCAAAATCGGCGTCGATGGCGGCGGCACCAAGACCGAGTGTATCCTGATCGATGAGACGGGCGCCGTCGTCGCGCGCCAGCTCGCTCCCGGCTCCAATCCCAACGTCGTCGGCCCCGACCAGGCGCGTTTGATCGTCACCGATGCACTCTGCGCCCTGCTCGCCCAAGCGAACGCCGCTCATGGCTCCGGTCATTCGCCGCGCATCGCGCTCACGCGTTTCTACATGGCCGGCAGTCCGAATTTCTGGCGCGAGTTCGCCGCCGGATTGAAAGATTTTGGCGACGCCGCCTCGGCGGTCGATTCGCTGCCCGTGCTCGAACTCGCCACCGACGGCCAGCCCGGCCTCGTGCTCCACTCCGGCACCGGTTCGTTCGTCGCCGCCCGCGACGCCGCGGGTGCGATTCACTACGCCGGCGGACTCGGCTGGCGCTTCGGCGATCCAGGCAGCGGTTACGATCTCGGCCGTCGCGCCATCGCCCGCGCGCTGCTGGAGCTCCAGGGCTGGCTGCCGCCGTCGCGGCTCGGTCCGACCGTGCGCGATCGCACGCCACTCGGTGAATCCGCCGACGCCTCCGCCCTCACGCGCTATTTTTACGCCGAGCCCGCCCCCAACCAGAAAATCGCCGCGCTCGCACCCGCGGTGCTGCGGCTCGCGACCGAGGGCGATCACACCGCGCACGCGCTGATCCTGGAATCCGCCGGCGAACTCCTCGACCTCGCCGCCCGCGTGACCACTAAACTTTTCGCCGGTGTCCCCGCCGACACGATTCGCGCCGGCCTGAGCGGCCCGATTCTCACGCATCCCGTCGTGCGCGAAATGCTCGCGCCGCGTTCGCCGCTGCCGCTCACCCCGATCGTCGACCCGCCGATCGAAGGCGTCCGCCGCCTCCTCGCGCGCACCCCCACGCCCTGAAGCGGCCTCACCCCAAGGTAACCCAATGGGTTACTTTGTCTCCGCCCCGCACCCCGGGAGAAACGCCTCTCTCCCCCCGAGCGCATCGGCACAGTGCAGTTTAATCGGTTACACCTATGCCGGGGCGGGCGGGGGCGCGATGGCGACCGGACGCGAACGGACGGAAAGCCGCCCTGGCGAAGTCCTCCGGGAAACTGTTCGCCAGAGCGGCCTCGGGCGCTTTTCTCGCGACATGGGATTCTTCGATCGTTTCTCCGAGAAAAAGTCTGCGCCGACTCCACCGCCGTCCGTGCCGGCCGCCCCAACCGGCGAGCCGAATGTCGGGAGCATCCTGTCGCGGCTCGTCGCCGCCCGCGAACAGCTCGAGGCGAAGAACCTCCCCGGCGCCCTCGCCATCTACGACGAAGTCCTCGCGACCGCCGGTGACCGCGCCGACGTTCTCGTCACGATCTCCGCCGACCTCGGCACCAACGGCCACGTGCGCGAGATCATCGAACTGGTCGCGCCGCGCTACGACGCCGAGCGCCACGGCCCGGCGACGGGCTTGAACGTGCTGCAGGCTTACCTCGTCGAAAAAAATCCCGACGCCGCCCAACACGTGCTCGACCTGCTCTTCGCCTTGAACCGGCCCGAACTCGAGGAACGGCTCTTCGGCTTTTCCAACGCGATCGCCGAACTGATCCACCAGGAGCAGATCGCGATCTCGCCGCCGGTCGGCTCGAACGGCGGCATCGCGCCCGAGCCGGCGAAGGTGAACCTCGTCAGCATCAGCAAACCGATGTGGTTCTACGGCCTCGAACCGCTCGCCGCGCAAGTCCTCCCGCCGAAGGGCGACCGGCTCCGACGCGTCGCTTTCGCACAATTGGCGACGCCCGGCCTGCCCGATTTCGCCGAGGTCGCTAAACAGCCGGAGAACGAACTCGGCCGGCTCAGCCGCGCCCTGCCGCTGTGGTTCGCCGAGACGTTTTATTTTTCGCCCCACTATCTGCCGACCGCCGCCGTCGGCATCGTCAACGGACATTACGCGCTCTTTCCCACCGAGTGGTCCAACGAAAATCTCCGCCAGCTGGTCGCCAGCACCGACGGCGGGCTCGACTACATTTTCACCGGCGCGCTTCGGCAGGTGTCGGAGGAATGGCAGCTCATCCTGCGCGTCTGGGAGGTGAAAAAATTCCGTGAGCGCAAGCAGTTCACCGCGCGCTGGACGCCGGCCACCGCGGACCGCGAACTCGCCAAGCTGCACGAGCAGATCCGGCTGTTCATGGAGTGGAGCCCGGAGAAAAACGGCGTGCCCTACGCCGCGCCCGCGTCGCCACGCGTCTGGCTGGATACGCTGGGCGCCGCGCTCACGCTTTTCCTCGGCGAGAAAAACCTGCTGCCCAAGGAACAGCTCGCCGTGAGCGATGAGACGCTCGCCCGCGCCGCCGCCGCCGCCCCCGCCGGCGAGGCGGCCTCGCTGGCGTTCATCGCGCTGCGCAACCGCGCGGAAAAACTCGCCGTCGCCCAACGCCTCGACGCCGCGCTCGCGGCCTCGCCGCTAATCGCGCAGGCCTCGGCGCTGCCGACCTGAACGCAATCGGCGACGGTTTCCTCCGATGCACCCTTCGACCGGCGATCTGCGCATCCGCGCGATCAAGCCCCTGCTGCCGCCGTCGACGCTCGAGGCCGAACTGCCGCTGTCGGATGCCGGCGCGGAACAGATTGCCGCGTCCCGCCGCGCGATCGCGCGCATCCTCGCCGGCACCGACGATCGCCTGCTGGTGGTCGTCGGCCCGTGCTCCATTCACGATCCCGCCGCGGCGGTCGAGTATGCCGAGCAGCTGCGTGCGGTCGCATCCGCGCAGGCCGACGATCTGCTCATCGCGATGCGCGTTTACTTCGAGAAGCCGCGCACCGTCACCGGCTGGAAGGGCTTGATCAACGACCCCGATCGCGATGGCGGCTACGAAATCAACCGCGGCCTGCAGCTCGCGCGCCGGTTGATGCTCGACGTCACCGCGCTCGGCCTGCCGATCGGCACCGAGTTTTTGGATACGACGCTCGGGCAGTTCTACGCTGACCTCGTCGCGTGGGGCGCGATCGGCGCGCGGACGGTCGAGAGCCAGGTGCATCGCGAGCTCGCGTCCGGCTTGTCGATGCCGGTCGGTTTCAAGAACCGCACCGACGGCGACGTTCAAGTCGCGGTCGACGCGATTCGCTCCGCGCGGCAACCTCATTGGTTTCCCTCGCTCACCCGCGACGGCGTGCCGGCGGTGATGGGCACGACCGGCAACGAACACGCGCACCTCGTGCTACGCGGCGGCACGCGCGGCCCCAACTACTCGGCTGCGAACGTGCGCGACGCCGCCGTGCTGCTGCGGAACCACGATCTCCCGCCGCACGTGATGGTCGATTGCAGCCACGCGAACAGCGGCAAGGATCCGCAGCGACAGCCGTCGGTCGTCGCGGATCTCGCGGCGCAGCTCGCCGCCGGCGAACGCGCGATCGCGGCCGTGATGCTCGAAAGCCATCTCGTCGGCGGCACGCAGGACTACCGGGCAAACCCGCTCGTTTACGGCCGCAGCGTCACCGACGCCTGCCTCGCCTGGGAGGAAACGCTGCCCCTCTTCGATGAACTGGCGCTCGCGGTGCGCCGCCGTCGCGGAAACGCGCCGGCCGCCGGCTGAGATTGAGCCGCTTGCCATGAACCCGCGGGCGGGCGACCCATCGGATCGCCTGCAAGCAGGCTCCGACCTCCGCGCTCACCCTGCGCGTTATCCCGCATAAATCACGCTCTCTCGTGAACCAGCTACACGCTGTGGCTTGCTCGCATTGCGAGGAGCGAAGCGACGAAGCAATCCATCTCGCCCGATAGGGCAGACCCAAATTCATCAAGGCGTGTTACACCGAGATCCTAGCGCGTTCTCAAAAAAACTATAGCCATTGCTGAATGGGAGGTAGGAGCCTGCTTGCAGGCGATTTCGGTGTGCGAACGATCAACATCGCCTGCAAGCAGGCTCCTACCTCCGGCTACGACTCTCTTTGAACTGCTCTAGAGGGCCGACACGGAAGAATCAGGAGGCACAAGGTGTTTGGGAGCCTTGCAGGCAGACGAGCGCCAACGACGATGAAGGCTCGGATCTGCTTCAAGTATTTCGCTCTGTGGCCTCCGTGTCGGAGCTCTGTGTTCTCTGTGTTCCCTCCGTTTGGTTCGTTGCGATGATGAATGCGCGCTACGCCGATTCCATCACCGCCAGCTGCCCGCAGCCGGCGGCGATGTCGATGCCGCGGCGCTGGCGGACGGTGCTCGGCAACTTGAACTCGTCGGCGAGAATCTGCTGAAACCGTTTCGCCGCCTCGCTCCGCGTAGGCGCGCCGTCGTATCCAGCGGTTGGATTCAGCGGAATCAGGTTCACCTGCGCGGGCCGGCCGTGCAGCAGCCGGCCGACGGCGCGGGCGTGATCGGGCGTGTCGTTTTTGCCTTCGATCAGCGTCCACTCGTAGAAAATTTTCCGGCCCGTGAGCTCGCTGTAGGTGCCGCAGGCGGCCATGAGTTCGTCGAGCGGCCACTTCTTCGCCGCCGGGACGAGCGCGGCGCGTTCCTCCTGGTTCGCCGCGTGCAACGACACCGCGAGGTGCAGCGGCCGCCGCTCGCGCGCGAGCCGCAGGATCCCCGGCACGACGCCGACGGTGCTGAGCGTGATCCGCTCCGCCCCCAGCGCGAGGCCGCCGTCGTCGCGCAGGATGTCCATCGCCGTCATCACCGCGTCGTAATTGTGCAGCGGCTCACCCATCCCCATCAGCACGAGATTCCGCAACCGCCCCGCGGTATTGTCATATAATGTATGACATTCTCCCGAGCGCCGCTCCCCGGGGGCGGGCGCCCGCAGGGCGCGGGCGACGTGCACGGCCTGCGCGACGATTTCGCCGGGCGTGAGGTGACGCGTGTAGCCCATCTGGCCGGTCGCGCAGAACACGCAGCCCATCGCGCATCCGACCTGGCTCGACACGCACGCGGTCACGCGGCCGGTGAAGCGCATCAGGACGGTTTCGATTTTTTCGCCGTCGTTCAGCGCGAGCAGGTATTTGCGCGTGAAACCGTCCGACGAATCCGTCGCATTCGCCGTCGGCAGTTTTCCGATCCGGGCGTCGGTCTCGAGCCGGGCGAGCACGCGTGCCGGCAACTCGGGCATCGCCGCGAACGAATCGGCCAGCTCGAGATAAAGATACGACCAAATCCGCGCGGCGTGCGCGGGATTGAGTTCGCGCTGGCTGAGCCAGTGACGCAGGGCGGTGCGCGTGAGATCGTAGAGATTGGTGCGGAGGTCGGACACGAAGGCGGACAGGGAAAGGGCGCCGGACGCCGCGCGCAAGCCGGCCGCACACGTCGACCCGCAGTAGGGCGGGCTTCAGCCCGCCTCCGCTGCATCACGTCCCATACAGCCGGTCGCCGAAGTCGCCGAGGCCCGGGAGGATGTATTTGCGCGCGTCGAGTTCGCGGTCGAGGGCCGCGGTGAAAATCGGCAGACCGGGATGGCTCTGGTGCACGCGCGCCACGCCTTCGGGCGAGCTGACGATGCTTACGAGCGAGATCCGCGCGGCGCCGTGGGCGCGCAGGACGTCGATCGCCTGCACCGCCGAGCCGCCCGTCGCCAGCATCGGATCGACGAGCAGCACCCGGGTGCCCCCCGTCAGCGGCGGAAGTTTGCAATAGTAGCTGCGCGCCACCGCCGTGACGTGGTCGCGCTCGAGTCCGACGTAGCCGACGCTCACGTCGGGAAACACATCGAGGAACGGCTGCACCATCCCGAGACCGGCGCGCAGGATCGGCACGAGCACGAGCGGCTGGTGGGCGAGCACACGGCCGACCATCGGTTCGAGCGGCGTTTCGACGGTTTTCTCCTCGAGGGAGAAATCGCGCGTCGCCTCGATCGCGAGCAGCAGGCTGATCTGGTAGCACAGTGTGCGAAATGTCGCCGGCTTGGTCGTGCGATCGCGCAGGTGGGTGACGACGTGATGCGCGAGCGGATGATCGAGAACGTGGAGCATGACGCGGAGCGGCGGCGTGGTTCTAGCGCGGCAAGGCCGCGTGGCAAGGCGCGGCTGCGGCGGCGAGCGCAGGGGATTCGGCCCACCCGCAACTCCGGGCTTCCGCCGATCGCTCGTTTCGTGCTTGGTTGCGCGCGTGACGCCCGAGGCCGCCAGGATGATCGCCGCGCTGGAGCTTGTCCCCCTGCCGCACGAGGGCGGGTTTTTCCGGCAAACGTGGGTGAGCGGTCGCGAGCTGGCGACGGACGCCGGCGAGCGGCAAGCCGCGGCGTCGGCGATTTATTTACTGCTCACGGCGCAGGATTTTTCGGCGCTGCACCGGCTGGGCGGCGACGAGGTGTGGCTGTTCCATGGCGGCGATCCGGTCGAGCACGTGCAACTCGACCCGGCGATGGGCGGCGCGCGCGTGGCGCGGATGGGCGCGGATGTGCTCGGCGGTGAAGTCCCGCAACTCGTCGTTCGCGCGGGCACCTGGCAGGGCGCCCGGTTGGCCGGCTGGCCAGCGGGCGGGCTCACCGAGGAAGTGCCGCGTGGCTGGGCGCTGCTCAGTTGCATCATGGCGCCGGCGTGGGACGAGCGCGCCTTCGAACTCGGCGAACGGGCGGCGTTGGCGGCGGAATTCCCCGCAGCGGCGGAATTGGTGCGCGCGCTGACGAGATGACTTTTGACAGCACCGGTGCGCCGGCCCACCCTCGCCTTTCCCCCATGTCACTGGCCGATCTGCGCAAAGATTACAGCCTCGCCGGGCTCGCCGAAAAGGACCTCGCGCGCGATCCGTTTCGCCAGTTCGAGAAATGGTTTCAGGAAGCCGAGGCGGCGAAGCTCACCGAGCCGAACGCCATGACGCTCGCCACGGCGGGGCGCGATGGCCGGCCCACGGCGCGCACGGTGTTGCTCAAGGGCGTGGACGGCCGCGGCTTCGTTTTCTACACGAACTACGAGAGTCGCAAGGGCCGCGAGCTCGAGATCAATCCGCGCGCGACGCTGTTGTTTCCGTGGATCGCGCTGGAGCGGCAGGTGATCGTCGAGGGCGCGGTGGCGAAGGTGTCGCGCGAGGAGGCCGAGGCGTATTTTCACAGCCGCCCGCGGCTCAGTCAGCTGTCGGCGTGGGTGTCGCAGCAGAGTTCGATCATCTCGGGCCGGAAGCTGCTCGAGGACGCGATGAAGGAGCTGGAGAAGAAATATGCGGGCCAGCCCGTGGCGCTGCCGCCGCACTGGGGCGGATATCGTGTCGCTCCGGAATCGGTGGAATTCTGGCAGGGCCGGCGCAGCCGGCTGCACGACCGATTGCGCTATCGGCGCGGTGAGGACGGCGGCTGGCTGGTCGAGCGACTCGCACCGTGAAGAAAAAGAACGCGCCGAAAACCCCGCCGGCCGTGCTCGCCGCCGCCCTGCGCGCCCAGGCCGACGGTGTGTTCATCGCCGAGGCGCGGGCGACGGCGCGCGGGCTGAAAATCCTCTTCGTCAACGACAGCTTCTGCGCGATGACCGGGCACACGCCCGCCGAGCTGACCGGCCAGCCGCACGGCCCCCTGCACGTCGATCGCGGCGACGTTTCGAAAATCGCCGCCTGGCTGCGCAGCGCGCGCCACGGACGCAGCCACGCCGGCGAAGGGTATTTGATGCGCAAGGACGGCGGCACGATTTACGCCGCATGGAGCTTCAGCCCCGTGATGACCGGCCGCGGCCGCGTGGCGCACGTCGTCGCGACGTATCGCGACACCACGGAAAAGCGGCGCCTGCAGGAGGCGCTCGTGCACTCGCAGCGCCTCGATGCAGTCGGCCGTCTCGCCGGCGGCGTCGCGCACGACTTCAACAACCTGCTCTCCGTCATCAACGGCTACTGCGAAATGCTCGCCGCGCAGGTGTCGGACCGGCCGCAGGCGCTGCGCGAGGTCACCGAGATCCACAAGTCCGGGCTGCGCGCCGCCACGCTCACGCGACAACTGCTCGCCTTCGGCCGGCGGCAGCCGATGGACGCGCACGTCATCAACTTCAACCGAATCGTGCAGGACCACACCGAGATCCTGCGCCGGCTCATCGGCACCGCCGGCCGGCTCGAGCTCGACCTCGCGCCCAAGGTGGGCAACGTCCGCGCGGACCCCACGCAGTTTCAGCAGGTGCTGCTCAACCTGGTGATCAACGCGCGCGACGCGTTGCGCGATCGCGGCTGCATCACCATCAGCACCTGCAACCGCGAAGTGCGCCCCGCCCAAAACCGCCGCGCGACCGACGTGCCGCCGGGCCACTACGTCTGCCTGACCGTCACCGACAACGGCACCGGCATGGACGCGGAGACCCAGAAGCACCTGTTCGAACCCTTTTTCACCACCAAGCCCGAAGGCAAGGGCACGGGCCTCGGCCTCGCCCTGGTCTATGGCATCGTGCAGCAGAGCAACGGCTTCATCTCGGTGCGCAGCGCATTGCTCGCCGGCTCCACCTTCGAAATCCTGCTGCCCGAGGTGCGCGAAGCCGAGGAGGCGCCGCTCCCCGCCGCGCCGATTTCTCCACTGCCCGCGACGCGCGGCAGCGAAACGCTGCTCCTGATCGAGGAGGACGAAGTGGTGCGCAAGATGGTCGCCGGCATGCTCACCGCCGACGGCTACCGCGTCCTGGCAGCGCGCAACGCGGCCGAAGGCCGGAAGCTCGCCCGGGAAAACCCCCGCCCCGTCCAGCTGCTGATCGCCAGCCTCGCCGACGGTGGCGAATCGCTGGCGCGCGAGCTGCACGGCAAGGCAGCCGATCTGCGGGTTCTCTGTATTGGCAATCATGATACACCAGCGACCGTCCCCTGGCTGGCGCCGGTCCGCCAGGCGTCCCTCGCGAAGCCCTTTGCCTTGAGCGAAATCCTTCGAAGCGTTCGCGCGCTGCTCGACGCATGAGCGGAACGGGCCGGTCGGGCACGGCGGCTCACGGTGACGCGGCGTCCTTTCTCTGACGATGAAACTACTGCTGACGGGCGCCTCGGGTCTGGTGGGAGCGGCGGTGGCGCGCCTCGCCGCGCGACGCGGCGCCGAGGTGGTGGGCATCGTCGGCCGGTTCGAAGGCGAACTCGCCGGGCTGACGCGCCGACTCTCGCTCGACCTCGCCGACGAGACGAGCGTGACACGGGCGGTGCGCGACACGGCGCCGGATGCCATCGTGAACTGCGCCGCGGTGTCGGAGCCGGCCGCGTGCGAGGCGGACCCGGTGCGTTCCGCGGCGTTGAACGTCGCCCTGCCGGAGACGCTCGCGCGGCTGGCGCAGGAAGGCGGGGCGACCCTCGTGCACATTTCGTCGGAGCAGGTGTTCGACGGCGCGAGCACGGACGCCTATCGCGTCACGGAACCGGCGTCTCCGATAAATCGATACGGCCGGCAGAAGGTCGCCAGCGAATGCGCCGTCCTCGCCGCGGCTCCGGGACTGGCCGCAGTGGTGCGCGCGCCGCTGTTGCTGGGCGACAGCCCGAGCGGACAGCGCAGCCTTCATGAACGACTGCTGGCCGACTGGGCGGCCGGACGCGTGGCGAAGTTGTATGTCGACGAATTTCGTCAGCCCTGCACCGCGGAGAACCTGGCGGAAGTGCTGCTCGCGCTGGTGGAACGGAGCGAACTGCGCGGGCTGTTTCACTGGGCGGGGGCGGAGCTGGTGTCCCGCCATGAACTGGGCCGGCGGGTGCGCGAGCGTTTCGGATTGAGCGAAACGGCCGCGCCGATTTCCGCGGTGACGCGCGCCGACACGCCCGCGGTGGCTGCGCTGCGGCCGGCGCGGCTCGCGCTCGATCTCGCGCCGTTGCAGGACGCGTTGCAAACGCGCCCACGGACGATCGCGGAGCAGCTCGCGTCACTGAAACTGCCGGCGGCGTTGCGCGCATGGCACGCGAAGGCGGGGTGAGTGGCGGGGAAGCCATCCCGCTCCTCACGGAGCGAGCCACCTCATTCTCGTGGCTCTGCGCGTGAGCGCAGGGGGCATGGCGGCACGCAACCAGTCCGAGATGGAGTCGCAGCGCCCTCGCCGCGCCGGGTGACGCAAACGCGGCGGGGGCGCCGCGGCCCCATGAGTTTATTCGGTGGGTGAGCCGCGTTGAGGATTTGGCTTTCCGCGTTCAGTCGGTTTTCTCCGGAGCAGCATGAGCCTTCACGTTTTGCCCACGCGCACCGGTGGTGCCGCCGAAAACATGGCGGTGGATTTCCTTTTGTTGCAGCGCTATCCACACGCGAAGACGCCGCGCTTCCGGCATTACGCTTGGCGGTCCGCCGCGTTCACGTTCGGCTACAGCCAGAAAATCGCGTTCGTGCG
>JAEYYL010000385.1 GCA_023430825.1 Verrucomicrobiota bacterium
CGAACTTTCCGTTCGCGCTCTGGATCGCCACGAACGCCACGTCCGCCACGCCGTCATACGTCACACCTTCCTTGAACAGCGCGGAGTTCACCGCCGTGACCGGCCCGACACTGAACACCGAGAGGTTCGATGTCTCGTTCGCGCCCGTGATGACGAGACCCACGTGGCCGCGCACGTAGTCGACGTTCTCCTGATTATAGTTGATCGGCGGCGCCGGTTGCGACGCGTCGTCCATCACCACCGACAGCGTGCCCGCGCCGCTGAACTCCACCTGCACGATGTCGTTGGTCAAATCCACGAACGACACACGCGTGACCTTGTTCTGTTTCGAGGTGATCGATGCGCCGTTTCCTTCCAGCAGCACCTGGTCGTAAACGTTGCCGTTCGGGTGCACGATGTCCGCACCGACCTGTTCGCCGGTGCCGACCACCAGTTCGTCCGTCGTCAGCCCCACGATCACCGGTTCGCTCGTGCCCACGCCGCCGCCCGGCCGCGTCGCGGTGTAGGTGTAGAGGCCCGCCGTCGGCGGTTGCACATCGTTGAGCGTGAGCGACGATCCCGAACTGCCCGGCAGGTCGCTGCCGTTGCGCTGCCATTGACCCGTCCCGCCGAGACCATCCGTGGCGGAAATTTGGACGCTGCCTCCGATCGGCGGCAACACCGGCGGCGGCGTGACCGCCGGAGCGATCGTCAGCGTGCCGCTGGCCGTGCCGGTGTGATTGGGCGCGTTGACCGTCGCCGTCACCGTGTAGCTGCCCGGTTGCGTCGGACTCGCCGGATCGTAGCTCAACGCCACGTTCAACCCCGCCGGCACCGTCGTGGCCGTCGCGCTTTTCACCGTGCCATCGTAGGTGTGCGTGAGGTTGCCGAGCGAGACCGTCGCCACCGCTTTCGTAATGGTGAAGATCCCCGAGTTGGAGCCCGAATAATTAGAGTCGTCGATCGAGACCAATACACTGTAACTGCCGGCAGCCGTCGGCGCCGTGGTGCTGCCGTTGTAGGTCACCGTGACCGGCAGGTCGCTCGGGTTGGTGGTGATCGTCGGCGAAAGCGGCTGGCCCGTGTAGGTTCGCGTCAGCGACGCGAGCGAGACGGACGCGCCGGCCTGGCCGATGGTCAGGACAAGCGTCGCCGCGGACGACGTGCCGCTGCCGTTGGTCGCGGTCAGGCTGATGTTGCTGAACGTGCCGGATTGCGCCGGCGAACCGGAGATCAAACCCGTCGTGGGATTGAGGCTCAGGCCGCTCGGCAGATTTGTCGCCGCGTAACTCGTCGGCGTGTTTGTCGCCGTGATCTGATAACTGAACGACGACCCATACGTTCCGCTCGCGGTGAGCGTGCTGGTGATCGACGGCACGCTGGTGGCACCGAAGGCGATACGGAGGGCGCCGTCCGTCGTCGTGTTGCCGACGTCTGTGACATTGCCCACACGATACGTGTAGTCCGCCTCCAGAGGAGACGCCAACCAGGTGCCGGAGCCTCCGTTTGACGCCGGCGTGGAATTCACCTCATAGCTGCCCGCGGTGGCCGCGAACACCACCCAATAGGCCGTGCTATCGTCCAGCAGCTCGGTGCTGGTCCAGACATTGAGGGCATTTTCCACGAGGCTGCTCGGATTGGTGAGCGTGACCACGTGCGCGCCGATCGCGCCGCTGGCGTCCTCGCAAATGTCCACTTTTGCCGTCGCACCGGCCACGGTGCCGAGCGAGGCGATGACCGAGGTCAACGACAAGGGCGAGGCCGCGGCGGTGGTAAACCGCTGACGCCGGTCAAGCGTTCCGTCCCCTCGGTCGCTGCCCGGCCCTCCGCACACCTTCCTCCGGCTGCTTCGCGCGGACGCCGCGATCACATTCGGTGCGCGTCTCACGATGGTCGCACCGCGGCGGCGTCATCGGTGACCGACGAAGGCGAAAGCCGCGGAGATTTTGTTTGCGGACTTCGAATCGGTGGCTTTTCGTCCGCCTTCCTTCGAGTGGCAACCCTCGCGGGAGATGATATCGGGGCGTAGCTTAGCCTGGTAGAGCGCTACGTTCGGGACGTAGAGGTCGTGAGTTCGAATCTCACCGCCCCGACCATCTAATCGGTTCGCCACCGCAACCCGGACATCCGTCCGGGTTTTTTCGTTCATCGGGGACGCGCCGCGCCAAGGTTCGACCGCCCTTCAGCCCGGATAGATCACACCCAAATCCATCGAGCTTGTAACACAGAGATCACAGAGGGCCGACACGGAGGAAGCGGGAGGCCAGAAGGTGTTTGTGGATCTTTCATGCAGACGATGCCGACGACGATGAGGGCTCGCATCTGCTTCAAGTATTTCGCTCTGCGGCCTTTGTGTCCGAACTCGGTGTTCCCTCCGTTTGGTGAGTCGGGGTGTGATTTTATGTGGGCGAGTTGGATCGCCACGCCCTCGTTCCCGCCACGGGTGGGCAAGCCTCGGGCTCGCGACAAGGCAGAGTGTGATGACCTCACGCCAGCGGTGACACCGGCAGGGACGACTCGGAAAGCCGTCCTACCTTGGCGGTTACCGAGGGCGGGCGGACCGGACCACCGTAGCTCCGCACCCGGCATCCGGTCGCGGCCCGCCCACGAAAAGGGCGGGTCGGAAATCCGCCCGCCCCACCCTGCCCGTGCGAAACGCCGCGCGGTTACAGCTTCAGCCCTTCCAGATACTTCAGGCTGTCCGGGATCGCCTGCAACGGCGCCGGGGTCTCGTCCTCGATGATGTAATACTTCACGCCGACTTTCTGGGCCGTGCCCAGCACCGCCTTCCAGTCTATTTGTCCCGTGCCCACCGCGACGTTGTCCGTCGGCGCCGCGCTCCCCGTCGACAGATGCGTGATCGCGCCCTTGCGAATATCCTTCACGTGCAGGGAAAACCAGCGGTCGCCGTATTGCTCGAGCAGCTTCACCGGGCTCTGTCCCGCGTGAAACACCCAGAACACGTCCATCTGCAGTTTCACCAGGTCCGGCTTCGTCGCGCGCGCGAAGACATCGAACACCGTTTCGCCCACCTTACCGCCCTCGACGGCGACGAACTCGTAACCGTGCGGATGATACGCGAACTGCAGCCCCGCCGCTTTGCACGCCGCGCCGATCTTGTTGAAGTTCGCCGCGATCTCCTTCGCCGCCTCCACCGTCCACGGTTCGTTGCCCGGGCGGGCCCACGGGCAGGTGATGTAGTTCGCTCCCAGCGCCTTCGCAAACGCGATCGCTTCGTCCGGATTCTTGGTCAACGGCTCGTAACTCGCGTGCACGCTGACCACCGTGAACCCGCGCTCCTTCACCGCCGCCGCATACTCGTCGATCGACATCGATGCCGGCCGCACCGCTTCGATCTCTTTAAAACCGTAGGCCTTCGCCTGATCGAGCGCCTTGAGCGGACTCTCCTTCGCGATCTCGCGCAGGCTCCACATTTGGAGGCCGATGTGGTCTTTGAAATTCGTGGTCTGGCCGACGGCGAACGTCGCGACCGAAACAAAGGGTAAAACGAAACGCAGCAGATGAGTTTTCATGGGGATATCGCCTCCGACGTTCAGCCAACGAACGCCTTTTGCAAGCCGCGCGATCCTCAAGTAGGGCGGGCGGGAGGCCGCCGTTGCGCGCAGCCCCCC
>JAEYYL010000434.1 GCA_023430825.1 Verrucomicrobiota bacterium
CCCGCGGGGGGGCGGGCGGGCGGGGCCGCGTTCCAGGGCCGCGCACGCCGCCGATACCGCGCGCATCTTTGCCGCGAGCCCGCTCAACGGCGACGGTGTCATCACGCCCGATGCGACCGACGATGCCCCCACGCAAGCGCTCATCAAAGACATCATCGCCTGCTGCGGCAGCGTCACCGATCGCACCGGCGTCGCGGGTGTCTCCAGCGGCATCGTCGATGCATTTTTCGCCGAGGTGACCGCGTATCTCGCGTGGGTCGAGCAAAGCGCGCGCAACGAAATCGCCGTCCTCGGCGAGGCCACCGACGCCGCGCTCAAGGCGATCCAGGCGGTGCGCGCGAAGGTCGACGATTACTTCGTCCGCTGCGCGCTCGCGGCCTTCGATGCGCGCTCCGTCGCTGCGCTCAACCGTGCCGAGGCGGATTACCTCGCGATCGCCGCCAACGAGCTCACCGCCAACGCCGATGCGATCGCGGCCTTTCCCCTCGCGCGCATCGAGCCGGACCGCCCGCTGCCGCTCCTCGCCGAAACGAATCCCGCCTGGGCGCCGGCGCTTCGCGCGCTGCACGCGGCCGCCGCCGCGCCGATTTTCGGCGCCGCCAAAACGTCGCTCACCGCCGTCGAGTGGAAGGAACTCACCGCGCGCTTCGCCGCCTACGAGACCTGGCTCGGCAGCAAGGCCGGCAGCGCCGTCGAAAAGCTCGGCCTCGCGCGTTTGAAGGCGATCGCCGGCGGCCCGGAGCGCGCCGCGCTCGCCGCCCTCGTCGCGCAGGACAAGGCGCTCGAAGCCGAGTTCAACGGCATCAGCGATGTCGAACGCCTCGTCCGCTACCGCCGCGATCTCGCCACGCTGCTGCGCAATTTCGTCAACTTCGCCGATTTCTACTCGCGCGAACGGCCCGCGACGTTCCAGGCCGGCACGCTCTACCTCGACGCGCGCTCCACCGAGTTGTGCATCCGGGTCGACGGCCCCAGCCCGCTCGCTGCGATGAGCCGGGTGTGTCTCGCCTACTGCGCGTGCACGCGCGCCGGTGCGACGATGACCATCGCCGCCGGCTTCACGCAGGGCGACAGCGACTATCTTTTCGTCGGGCGCCGCGGCGTGTTCTACGATCGCGCCGGCCGCGATTGGGATGCCGTCATCACGCAGCTCGTCGACAATCCCATCAGCATTCGCCAGGCGTTTTTCTCGCCCTATAAAAAATTCGTTCGCTTCGTCGAGGAACAGGTCGCCAAGCGCGCCGCCGCCGCCGATGCCGACGCGAGCACCAAGATGGCTGCGGCCGCGGAGAACACGGCCAATCTCGACAAGGCCAAGCCCGTCGCGCCGCCGAAGAAGATCGACGTCGGCACGGTCGCGGCCCTCGGCGTCGCGGTCGGCGGCATTACGGCGGCGTTCGGCGCTTTCCTGCACGCGTTTTTCGGCCTCGGGATTTGGATTCCGCTGGGCGTCCTCGGCATCGTCCTCGCGATCTCGGGTCCGTCGATGCTGGTCGCCGCGCTGAAGCTGCGGCAGCGCACGCTCGGTCCGATTCTCGAAAGCAGCGGTTGGGCGGTGAACGGCCGCGTGAAAATCAACATCCCGCTCGGCACCGCGCTCACGCGCATCGCCGCGCTGCCGCCCGGCGCGCGCCGCTCGCTGGAAGACCCCTACGAGGATCGCGAGGGCCAGCGCCGCCGGCGTCGCCTGGTCGTTCTCATCGTGCTGCTGCTGCTCGCGATCGCCGCCACCGCGATCCGCTGGCAGCGGGTGAAGACGGGCCATTACTTCTGGCAGCCGGCGCCCGAAGCGCCAGTCGTCGCGCCCGACCTTCCTCCCGCGGGATAACCCGCGTCCTCCGCCCGCGCAGCAACGTCGACGCCGACCGTGCTTACCCGCCACCGCTCGCGGTCAGTTTAACTGTGCTACGCTTGGCATGCCCTATCGAAGACAGGAACTTTTCCGGTCGGCAGATGTTGAGGTTGGGTTATGAACATCGAGGGCGCTTTTTTGGTGTTTACGCGCAGCTATACGCGTTGCGTCCTCATGGATTGCCCGCGCGGCCGGAAAATCGTGCGCATCCTGATCTCCATCGCGCTGGGACTGCTTTTCGCGAGTCCTGAGGGATTCGCGACAACCGTGCGCCCGCCGACGTTTGAGGAGCTTGTGGCCCGCGCGGACTATGTGGTTCGAGCCGAAACGATCGAGGTGCGATCGGAGTGGCGCGGCGACGGCGCAACCCGCCGGATCGTCACGATCGTAAAGCTGCGTGTGGACCGCGTCATCGTCGGAAGCGCGCCCGAAACCGTCGAGCTAGAGTTTCTTGGCGGCCGGGTGGGGGGACGCACCTTAACGGTCACGGATCAGCCCCAGTTTCAACGGGCCGATATCGATGTGCTGTTCGTCGAGAACAATGGCCGTCAGGTCTCTCCGCTGGTCAACATGATGTATGGTCGTTACCCCGTCGTGCGTGACCCGCGCGACCCCGCCGTCGAACTCGTGGCGCGCGAAGACGGTTCGCCCTTGCGGTCAACGGCCGACGTTTCACAGCCACTGCATTCCGCCGCCAATGGTTCCGCTTCGTCTCTCGCGAACCGCTCCGGCGAGCTTTTGTCCCTCGAGGCCTTCGAGTCCGAAATTCGGAATACCGCCACACGCGTGCGCCGGGATCAACGCCGCCCATGACCGCACGAACGTTTCGTCGGTGGCTGCTGGGCGCGTTCGTCGTTTCCGCCTCGCTCGTCGGTTTCGGATTCGTAGTGCAGCCGATCTCGTTGTGGTCCGACGGCTCCGTGCAACTGCAACTCAGGCTCGGGGTGACGCCGGGCTATGGCGACGGCTCCCATCCCAACTCCACGGCCATCGAGGCGGCGAGAGTTTGGAATCCGTTCATGCGCCGTGTCCAACTGGCCTGGACTTCGCAGCCCACCGGCGAGGCGAATCTTGATAACGCCCGGAACGAGGTCGCTTTCAGCTCTTCTATCTTCGGTTACTCCTTCGGTCGCGATGTCCTTGCTGTGGCGTTGATCAGCAGCGACGAATCGCGACGCACCGAGGCGGACGTCTTGGTCAACCGGGAGGTCAGTTGGAATTCCTATCGCGGCGCACTTCGGCGCGACACCGTCGATCTGCGGCGGGTGCTCGTGCACGAATTTGGACACGTCCTTGGACTGGGGCATCCGGATCAAGCGGGTGAAGCGATTGAGTCGATCATGAACGCCTACGTCGGCGACACCGAACTCCCCACGACCGACGACATGGACGGCGTCGGAACCTTATATGGTCGCGGTGCGAGCAACCCTGCCCTCCCGCTGAGCGTCCATCCTGCGCTACCATCGGACCAGACCGCCGCCGAAGGCCAGTGGGCTCAGTTTCTCGTCGAGGTGACAGCCGGTTCACGCCCGTGGTTCTTCCAATGGAAAAAAGACGGCATCGATATCCCGGGCGCAATCCAACGGATTTACGAGCTGACGGACCTGAAGTTGTCCGATGCCGGACGCTACAGCGTGGTGGTGCGAAACGAGGCCGGCTCGATTACCAGTCGGGAAGCGACGCTGGCCGTTTCCCCGGCAGAACGTCCGACCTTTGGCGGCACCGACACCTTGGTCGAAATCTATCTCGGTGGGGAGAGAAGTTTTTATGTGAGTGCAGGAGGCACCTCGCCGATTTCCTACCAATGGCGGAAAGACGGGGTCGATATCCCCGGGGCGACTTCGCAGTGGTATGGTTTTCCGAGTGCCACGGCGCAGGACGCCGGCGTCTATACTGCGGTGGCGAAGAATGCCGCCGGCTCCGCGACGAGCGCCGCCTTCACGGTGATGGTGCTGCCCATCCCAGCGCCGCCGCAGGAGCGCGTTTTCGTTTCCTACGGTTTCTGGAATGGCAGAGCAGATTCGATCGGTTGCTCTTTGTCGCCCGGCCTCGGGCCCTATTCATATCAATGGTATCGTAACGGGGTCCTGATTCCCGGCGCTGACCGTGCGGAACTGGATGTCTTTCCGGCTTCGGGCCCAGCGGAATATCATGTCACGGTTGGCAACCGCGGCGGCACCACCGCCAGTCTGGCCATGAGCTATGTGCCCGCACGCGAGACCACTATGCCAGTCGCCGACTGGCTGGCGATCGAGCAACACGAGAATATCGCTTATCTGCTCTTTGCCCAACCGGCGCGGATCGAGCGGCTTGATATCGCAACCGGGACCTGGCTGACGCCGATTGCATTGGCGCGAGAGCCAAGGACGCTCGCCGTCGATGCCAGCGGCCTGTATGTCGCCTTCGGAAGTTCGGTTTCGCGCTTCAGCCTCGGCGGGCAGAATGAAGCGGTTCTCTTCTCGACCGATACCGTCGTCGAAAACCTCCTGCTCGACGCTGCGTTTATCTTTGCGCTGGCGCCGCGCGAGTCCCCCTTCGGCGTTGAGTCTCGTTTCCTATCTTTTCGCCGCTCGGACGGCAACGTGGTCGACGCCGGCGCACATTGGCTCGCCAAGCCTTCCGCCGGCACGGTGTCGCTGGCCTGGGGCGAACGAGCGGTTTTCGGCTGGAACTTGAACTCGAGTGCGACCACGCCGGTGCGTCTCGACTTTGGCGAGGATGGTCGGTTCGCGGGCTACGTTAATACGGCCAACGAAGAAAATCTTCCGCGCTCAACGCGCACGTTCGTCACCACTGACGGAGCCCATGTCGTGAGTGACAACGGCGCGGTTTTCCGTGCGAACGATCTCCATCACGTCGCCTCGCTGGGCCGACGGTTCGACGACCTGACGATGTTGGCTGACGGATCCTGCATTACCGTCGGGTTTGGTGAACTCCGAGCCTACGACGCGAGTTTCAAGCTCACCGGACGAATGGTCGTCCCCGAGGACTGCGCACGGGTCGTGGTGGCGAATGGTTTCGCCGTCGCCATCGCCCGGACGGCGATGGCCGGAGAACGCGTTGCTGTGACGCGGGTGAAATTGAGCGACTTCCGGCCCCCGCCCGTCGCGCCGGTGCTCGACCCGGTGCTCGCCGCTTCGGACCCTTCCGCCGCGCTGCTGGACTCGCGGGGTGTCGTTCATCTTCTGGATCCTGCGCTGCGCAACGTCTTTCGTTGGTCTCCAAGCAGCGGTTATCTCGATTCGTGGGGCCTCACCGGCGTAGCGAACCATCTGGCCTATTCGCCGGCCCTCAATCGATTTTTCGTCGCTTATGCAGATGGCCGCCTCACTCAGCTCACGACGGACGGTCGAGAAACCCCCGTGATGACCTCCTCGGCGGTGATCAACGAACTTGTGGGGGCGGGAGAACGCGTGCTGGTGCGGGACGATTACAGCATCAAGATCTTTGATCTCGCCGGCCATGCGGTCGGTGACCGCCGCTACGCCTACTCGGGGTGGCATCACGTCTTCGACCCGCTCTCGCAGCGTCTTTTTTACCTTAGCGATACTCCCGGCGAACCTTCTCCCAGTTCACGTGCGCTCCAAGCCGACGGCACCCTGGGACCCACAGCGATCGGGCTGCGTTCCTCCGACTCCTTGATCCGCCCGCCGCTTCGCGTGAGCCCCGATGGCAGAAGCGTCGGCGTCGCCGGAGGACGGTTGTTCGCTGCCGATACGCTCATCCAGCGGCATTCGCTTCCTTATCCCGTCGGCGACCTCGCGTGGCTCGGCGCGCGTCTCTTCACCGCTCGAGATTCGCTCGACGGCCTCGTCGTGGAACGCTGGACGGCCGCGGCGCAAGCACGCGACGCGGTCCGGGTTTTTGAAGGCAAGCTCGTCCGCCTCTTCACGCTGCCGGACGGCCGTCTGCTGCTCATCAGCCTTGCCGGCAATCGCCCGCGTTTCACGATCCTCGACGCCGAATTGCACAGCACCGCGCCCGTGCTGCCGGTTTTCACCACGCAACCGGCCGGCACCGCGGCAGCTCCGGGGAAATCGCTCACGCTTTCCGCGGCCGCGGACCAGGGGCAGCTTCGCTGGAGCAGGGATGGCGTTTCGTTGCTGGGGCAAGCTGCCGCCGCCTGGGCGATCGAAAGTCTCCAGCCAGCCCATACAGGCTTGTATGCCGCGAGCGTCTCCAGTGGCGCGGGCTCGGCAACCAGCCATCCGGCGATCGTGGGCTTGGTTTCCGCCGACAAGGTGACCGGCGCCGGTTGGGAGATCGGTCCCGATATTCTCCACCCCAACGGCAATGCCTACGATCAGGTGCTCATGCAGCACGCAGCCGTTGCCGTCACGGCGGATGCCACGCAGGTGACCAGAACCTCGTTTGTCGATGACAACGGCGACATCGTGCAAGTGGAGTTCTCAGGCGCCGGCACGCTCTCCCTCGTTCTCGCCCATCCGTCCGGTCCAGCCACCGCCGTCAATTACAACCAACCGGAAGTTAGCTATATGAAAGGTCATGTCGGACTCGTGATCGCCAACGCGGACGAGACCACAAACGTCTCCGTGTTCACCGTCGGCCGCGCCACCGCTTTCGATCCGACCGGAGCCTTCAATTTCCTCCGACCGATCGGCCCGTCCAATGAGCCTTTCAACAACGGCAGTCCGCTGTTTCAGGGCCGCGATCAAATCAGCTATGACGGCATAGCGGATCTCTCCTATGTCGCCATCCTGAGTCGGAACGGACGCTTCGGTGGCGTGCGCGCGGCCAATGCTAGATTTTCCAGCGTGATCGGCTCCACCGGCATCTATGCGCCGGGCGTTCGTTTCGAGGGGCCGGTCTGGCTCGGCAATGTGCAAGCGCATGTCGCAGCTCGCCCCGTTGTCGTCCTGGGTGAAGCGGATGACGTGCGGATCGCTGGCGGCGATCTCTTTCAGCCGAACGGCATGCCGGTCCAGGTGAGCGGCTTCACACGAATGGCGTTCGCCGCCGGCGTTACCTCACACGGCACGGCACTGCCGGCGCGGCGTAACCGGGCGCGCCTCGAACAAGACGGCGTCGATGTCACCGCGCAGATCGTCGCGGATACCGCACCGTAGTCAGTGGCCCCGATCACCGCGCCTCGATCCACTCCGTCGCGGAATACTGCTCCGTCAAACCGCTCACTTCGTCCTCGTTCAGTTCGGGCCACGGCACCGTCTCGGCTTCACCGCCGAGCGCCGCGCCAAGCAGCGCCGCGAAATCTTCGCGCAACCGCTCGTCATCTAGCGCGCCGCCGCACGCCGGACGCCACAGCGAGCCCTGAAACAGCAGCCCGTGCTTGTTTCGCTTCTGCGCCGCGCCCGCGATTTTTTCCCCGGTGCGCTCGTGTATCACGTCGAACAGTTCGGCGCGTTGAAAACACACACCCGGGCCCACCGGCCCGCCCGCCTGCGCCGCCACGTCCGCGGCTTTCTTCGTCGCGGCCGCGATGTTCTGCCGTTGTAGCGCGGCGGCGAGACACTCGTGCACCTCGCGATAACTTTGCGTCGCACGCACGTCCTCCAGCGGATGCCCGCGCGGGATCACGAGCGAAAACGTCCAGTCATCCCGATGATCGACGATCCCGCCGCCGGTCGGCCGGCGGCAGAGATCGAATGGCCCGTCCGGCGGAAGCTGGCTTCGCACGAACGCGATTTTCTGGCTGTAGCCGAACGTGAACGCGGCGGACCGCCAAGCGTAATGCCGGAAGCGCGGCGTCTTCGCGTGTGGATAGCGCTGCAACAAAAGGAAATCCACCGCCATGTTTT
>JAEYYL010000366.1 GCA_023430825.1 Verrucomicrobiota bacterium
ACCCCCCCCCGCCCCCCCCGCCCCCCCCCCGCCACGGGGGGGCGCACCCGGCCAGAGCCTCAAAGCTCCTTCACGCGGATCCGTCGATACTCGAACTGCCCGCGGTCGCTCTCCAGCCCGATCGGCCCATCCGCCGGCACCGGCATCGCATCGATCAGCACTTCGCCGTTGCACGTCGCGTGCGCGAGCCCCCCTTTCACCGTCACCACGATTTCGTTCCATTCGAGCGGACGATATTTCTGCAGCGTCTTGTAAGGCCCCGCGATCAGGTAGTCGCGGCACTGCAGTTGTGGTTGCCGAATGAATACACCGCTGTCCGCGTTCGGGCTCGCGCGAAATTCCAGCCGCAGTTCGAAATCCCGCGGAAACGTCCGCGTCGTCCACAGCGTTTTGTAATCCCGCTCCGTGTGCGCGACGGTCACGACGAGCCGGCTGTTCTTCGCCAGATAACGCCCGTCGTCGCTCACGGTTTTCCCGTCGAGCGCCGGCTGGCCCCTGTAGCCCCAGCCGCTGAGATCGCGGCCATTGAACAGGCTCGTGAAGCCCGGCTCCGGCGTAAAATCGTCCGGCCACGCCGCGAGCAGCCCGACCGTCTCCATGATCGGCCGCAGCGCCTTCTCCCACTTCGCATAACCGACGTCGTTGGGATGCAGCAGATCCGGAAACTCGTCCGCCTTCGCATCGCCTTTCGCGTCGGCGAACAACGCCCACGTGTCGAGCATCGTCACCTGCGGCTGGTCTTTCACCGCGTCGAAATACAACTGGTTCAGCTTGTCGATCTGCACCTTCGGCCGCCGCATCGAAGTCGAGCTCGGCATCACGCGACAGAGGATCACCGGCATCGATGCGTTGTGCTCGCGCAACGCCGCGAGGATCAGCTTCAAGTTGCCCGCCACGATTTCCGGCGCCGCCCACTCCTCGAGATCGTTCGTCCCGATCAGCAGCACCACGCCCTTCGGATTCAGCGCGATCACGTCCTCCTGCAGCCGGATCAACGCCCCGCGCGTCGTGTCGCCGCTGATCCCGCGGTTCGCGACCTTCACGCCGGGAAACTGGCTGCCCAGGTGATCGCCCCAGCCCTGCGTGATCGAGTCGCCGAGAAACACGATCGCACCCTGATCCTGTTCCACGCGCTGCGCCCACGCGCTGCGGCGACTCTCCCACAAGCCCCGAAACCAGTCGTAGCGCCGGATTGGCCCCGCACCTGGCAGCCCGTCATCGGTCGCGGGAATTTGAAAAGACTTCGTCGCGGACGCCGCCGTCGCACCGGCCGCGTAACCAGGAAAACCGGCCGCAAGCGCACCGGCGAGAACAAGAAAAACAAGACGTTTCATGGGTTGGGGTTGAGATCGAAAATCGGACACCTTCGCCGCCCAAAGGCAATGCCCGCCTCTCCCCACCCCAACTCGCACGTGGAAAAAAACTCCCCAGCGAGGTCGCCCCCGCCCCAACACATTTGTCATATAATGTATGACAATCGCCCGCCCGCATTCGCGCCCCCGCACGCCGGTCACGCAAGCCTGCGTCGGTGCATCGCGCACGCCCGTCGAGCAAGCCTGCGTCGGCGCATCCCGCACGTCCCCGCGCCCCGCACCTCTACCCCAGACGGGGCCACGCCAATCGGAGCACGCTCGCACCGTCCTGAGCGCCACCGAACGCGCAACATCGACGTCCACGCCTTCAGCACCGCGCCAGTCACATTGTCATATAATGTATGACATTCTCCCGGGTTCCAAAGGCCCAAAAAAAGCCGTGCACCGCAAGTGCGGCGCACGGCTTCGCGAGATTTTGAACTACCCGATCAGGCAAACAACTCGTCGGTCTTGAAGAAACGCGCCAGCTCGGCCTTCGCGTTCTCGTCGCTGTCCGACGCGTGCACGACGTTCTTCATCATCTCCGTGCCGAAGTCGCCGCGGATCGTGCCCTTCGCCGCCTTGCGCGAATCGGTCGGCCCGAGCAAATCGCGCACCTTCTGGACGATGTTCTCGCCCTGCAGCGCCATCGCGATCACCGGCCGCGAGCTCATGAACTGCTCGATCTCCGGATAGAACGGCTTGTCCGCCACGTGGGCGTAATGCTCGCGGAGTTTCTCCGCGGTGAGCCGCATCATTTTGCAGCCGACGACTTCGAAGCCCGCGGCTTCAAAGCGGCTGAGGACGGTGCCGACCACACGCTTTTCCATGCAGTCGGGCTTAAAAATAACGAACGTTTTCTGCATATGAACGGCCCAACCTAGGCCCCGCACCGATTTTGAAAAGCCTAGACTTCGCCCCGTGCCACCGCTCGGCCGTTTTCCTCTCAGCCTTCAGGTCTCAGCCCTCAGGTCTCAGGTTTCAGGTCTCAGCTTTCAGGTCTCAGGTTTCCGCCTCCCCCCGCTCCCGCCCCATCACCTGCCGCAACGCCGTCTCCAGCTCCGCCCCCCGAAACCCAAATTTCATCTCCTCCAGTCGCCGCGGCACCAGCCGCCCGCTCGAAAGCAACGTATCTTCCGCCATCTGCCCAAACACCGCGCGCAACATCACCGCCGGCACCGGCATCCCCGCCGGCCGGCGCAACACCCGCCCGAGCGTCGCCGCGAACTCCGCATTCCTCACCGGCTGCGGCGCCACGACGTTGATCGCGCCGCTGCATCCCCGCTCGACGATCGCGTGGTGAATCGCCGCGACCGCGTCATCGATGCCGATCCAGCTCATCCACTGCCGGCCGTCGCCGACGCGCCCGCCCACGCCCGCTCGAAACACCGGCAGCAGTTTCGCGAGGGCCCCGCCCGCCGGCGTCAACACCACGCCGAAACGCAACCGCGTCGTGCGCACGCCCAACGCCTCCGCTTTCAACGCCTCCGCTTCCCACCGCCGGCAAACCTCCGCCAAAAATCCCGCGCCGTCCGCCGCGTCCTCCGGCAGCACTTCGTCGCCGCGATCGCCATAGATTCCCGCCGCCGACGCGCTCACGAACACCTCGGGTTTGCGCGCCAGCCGCGCCATCGCCCGCACCAGCGTCGCCGTCGCGTCCACCCGACTCGCGAGAATCTCCTCGAGCCGCCGCGCCGTCCATCGGCCCGCGCCGACGTTCGTCCCGGACAAATTCACGATCGCGTCCGCGCCTTCCAGCGCCGCCGGGTCCAACTCACCCGCTGCCGGATTCCACCACACCTCGCCCTCCCCCGCCGGCTTTCGCCGCACCAGCCGCCGCACCGCATGTCCTTGCGTCTGCAAAAACGGCACCAGCGTCGTCCCCACCAATCCCGAAGCACCCGCAATAAGTATCCGCTTTGGCACGACAGCGCCCCGCTCGAGGTCCGCCTTCGTCGTTTCCTGCCGCCAGCGAAACAGCCGCTCGAGCTTCCGCCGTGCAAATCCTCCGCCCACCGCGCGCCCAAGCCCGCCTCCCGGCAGCCGATACGTGATCTCGTCCGTCAACCAGCACGCCTCCGCGCCATCGGCCGTGAACCGGTGCACGTGCTCCCACTTGGCGAACGGCCCGCTCAGCTGCACATCGCGAAACTGCACGCCCGCGACATAGTCGCGATGCTCCACCCGCCACTCGCTCCATACCGGGCCGACCTTCGAGCGAACGGTCACCCGCGCGCCATCGCGCACCCCACCCGTCGCCTCCACAATCTCCACGCGTTCCCACGGCGGACACAACCGCGCCAGCGCGCCCGGCCGCTCATGCCAGGCGAACACCTCGTTCACCGGACGCTCGATCCGCACCGTCCGTGAAAAAACGTCATCCTTCATAATAAGCTTGGGACGCCCGTCCCCGATCGCCCTGACTTCGCCGCGTCGCCGCCGCGCAACGCCTTGAACGCCGCGAGCGCCTCCGCCCGCGCCGTCGCATGATCGACGATCGGCCGCGGATAATTCTCTCCCAGCTGCACGCCCGCCTTCGTCAACCGGTCTGCCGGCGCCGTCCAAGGCGCATGGATACACTCCGCCGGCAGCCCCGCCAGCTCCGGCACCCAGCGCCGCACGTAGTCGCCGTTCGCGTCGAACTTCTCGCCCTGGAGCACCGGCGCGAAAATCCGAAAATACGGCGCCGCGTCCGCCCCGCAGCCCGCGCTCCACTGCCAGCCGAGCGTGTTGCTCGCCAGGTCGGCGTCGACCAGCGTGTCCCAGAACCACGCCGCACCGCGCGTCCACGGCCGCCGCAGGTGTTTCACCAGAAACGACGCCACGATCATCCGGACGCGATTGTGCATCCAGCCCGTCTGCCACAACTGCCGCATGCCTGCGTCGACGATCGGATAACCCGTCCGTCCGCGCTGCCACGCGCGCAACTTCACATCGCCGGCATCATCCGCCCACGCGAACCGCGCGAACTCCTCGCGCAGCGGCGCCACCGGCGTCTGCGGAAAACGGAACAGCAGGTGATACGCAAACTCCCGCCAGCCGATCTCGCTCAGGAATACACGCGCCCCGTTGCTCGGCGGAAACACCCCGCTCGCCTTCGCGCGCGCCTTCACCGCCGCCCACACCTGACGCGGGGAAAGCTCGCCGAAGTGCAGCGCCGGCGAAAGCTGCGAAGTCCCGTCGCGGTCCGGCAGATTGCGCGCATCGTCGTAATCGTCCATCGCGCTCGCCACGAACCGCGCCAGTCGTTTCGCCGCGCCCACCTCGCCCGGCTGCCAGATTTTTCCCCACCCATCGGCCCACCCCCGCCGCGGCAACAATTCCAGCTCGGCCAGCGTCATCACGCGCGGCCACTTTCCCGGCCCGATCAGCGCACCCGCGGCCAGCTTCGTCGGCGGTGCGACCGGAATCGTCAGGCAATGCCGCCAATACGGCGTGAATACCTGAAACGGCTTGCCCTGCTTGTTGGCGATCGCATGCGGTTCGTTGAGCAGCGCACCGTTGAAACTTTTCACCTCCACGCCGTTCGCCCCGAGCGTCGCCTTGATTGCCGCATCGCGCGCCACCGCCGCCGGCTCGTAACGACGATTCCAATACACCGCGTCCGCCCCGGTTTCCCCGAGCAACTCGCGCAGCACCGCGTCACTCGCGCCGCGCCGCAGCGCCAACCGCGAACCCCGCTCACGCAGCCCCTCGTCCAGCGCCGCCAGCGAATGATGCAGCCACCACCGTGACGCACCGCCCGGCGCCCACGCGCCTTCGCCCCCATCATCCGCGATATAAACCGGCACGACCGCGCCACCGCGCGCGACCGCCGCCTGCAGCGCCGGATTATCCTGCAGCCGCAGATCCTGCCGGAACCAGACGATCGTCGTTTTCATCCGCCCTTCCCCAGTAGGGCAGGTCTCCGACCTGCCCCTTCGGTTTTCACAACGATTCCCGATACAGCGTCTCGTAGCCCACCGCCGCCACGTTCCAGCTGAAGTCGCGCGTCATTCCGCGCTGCTGCACCGCCGCATACCGCGGCGCATCCGCGAAGAGCGTCAACGCCCGCGCCAGCGCGTCGCGCAGCGATGCCGCATTCGGCTCGCACATCAAACCCGTGCCCGTCGCCGGCTGCTCGTCGGCATCCGTCACCGTGTCCGCCAGCCCGCCCACGCGGCTCACGATCGGCACCGTGCCGTAAAGCTGGGAATACATCTGGTTCAGCCCGCACGGTTCGAACAGCGATGGCATCAAGAAAAAGTCGCTGCCCGCCTCGATCAGGTGGCTCATCGCCTCGTCGAGCTTCGCCGTGAGCGCCACTTTCTCCGGCACACGCGCCACCAGTGCGCGCAACGCTTCCTCATAACGCCGCTCGCCCGAACCGAGCACGATCAGCCGGCAGTTTTCCGTCGCGAAAAAATCCTGGTTCGCGAGGACGAGATCGATGCCCTTCTGCTCCGTCAGCCGCGCCACGATGCCGAACACCGGACCGCTGAACGCCGGATCGAGCCCCGCGCGTTTCAACAACTCTGCGCGACACGTGCGTTTCCCGGCCAGACTGCCCGCCGAGTAACGCATCGGCAGCAACTCGTCCGTCGCCGGATTCCACACGCGCGTGTCCACACCGTTGAGCAGCCCCACGATGTCGTCCGCGCGCGTCTGCACCACGCCTTCAAGCCCGCAGCCGAACTCCGGCGTCTGGATTTCCTGCGCGTAACGCGGACTCACCGTCGTCACGCGATCAGCGAACAAAATGCCCGCCTTCATGAAGCTCACCTGCTCGTAATACTCCAGACCGTCGACGCTGTTCAGTTCATCCGGCAGATTCGTGCGCGCGAACGTGCTCCGCGGAAACACGCCTTGAAACGCGATATTGTGAATCGTGAACGCCGTCCGCACCGCGAGCGTCAGCCCCTGCCGCCGCTCGGTATCGCGCAACAACACCGGCAGCAGCGCCGCCTGCCAGTCGTGCGCGTGCACCACGTCCGCCTGCACGTCAGCCAGCCGCAGCGTCTCGGCGACGCCCTTGCAGAAAAAGATGAACCGATCCGCGTTGTCCTCGTAATCGCGTTCGCCGTTTCCATACGGCGCGCGGCGGTCGTAGAATTCCTCGCGGCAAATCAGGTGCACCGTGAGATTCTTGCGCGGCGAAAACACCCGCACGTCGCCCGACAAAAACTGGTTCCCCATCTCGATCTTCAACCGCAGCCGCCGCTGCGCGCCCGCCGCGTCGGGGTGATCCAGCACCGCCCGATAGCCCGGCAGGAACACCGACACCTCGTGCCCCTTGTCCGCCAGCACCCCGGCGAGCGAGCTCACCGCGTCCGCGAGGCCGCCCGTCTTGACGTAGGGGAACAATTCACTGGCGACATGGACGATTTTCATCGCGCCAATCTATGCCCCGCTCTTTCGTCAGGCCAACTCCAAAGCACGGCCTGCGCGCCGCGCCACGGGACTTTAACATGACACTTCGCGAACGCCTGCTCGCCCTCCTGCGCGAGCCACGCTACTCCCCCTCCACCGAATCCGAAATTCTGCGACAGCTCGGACTGCACAAGAAACGTCGCGCCTCCCTCGCGCACGAGTTGCGCCAGTTGCTCGCCAAAGGCGAAGCCGTCCGCTCCGGCGACGATCGCATCCATCTCCCGCGCGAGGAACGCGCGCCGAAGAAAGAGAAAGCATCGGAGCGAAAGCTTTTCACGCCCACGCGCCGCTCCTCGACGCCGGTCGTCCCCGCCGGGCAGTCGTTTCCGCCGCCGGCCCCGTCGCGCGCCGCACCCGCGACAGCCGGCGCGGCCTCCCGCCGCAGTTCGCGCCCCGCGACACCGCCGCGTTCGCTCGGCCAGAACGAACTGATCGGCCGCATCCAGTTTCGCGCCGGCGGCTCCGCCTACGTCGTCCCGGAAAATCCCGAGAGCGGCCTCTCCGATCTCGGCGAACCGTCCGTGCAAATTTTCCCCGAGGACACCGACATCGCGCTGCCCGGCGATCGCGTGCTCGTGCGCATTCATCCCGGCCGCCGCGGCAAACGCCCCGGCGAACGCATCGGCGGCGTCGAACGCATTCTCGAACGCGCCCGCGAATCGATCGTCGGCGATCTCCGCCGCAGCGGACGCGATTTCATCGTCGTCCCCGACGACCCGCGCTTCGTTTACGAAATCTACGTCGCCGATCCGTCCCGCGGTAAACTACAACCCACCCCACAGCCCGGCGACAAGGTCGTCGCCCAACTCGACGAGTGGAAACACCGCCGCGACCGCATCACCGGCACGCTCGTCAAAGTCCTCGGCCGCACCCATGAGCCGCGCGCCGAGCTCCTCGGGATTTTCGAGAAATACAATCTCTCCACGAGCTTCCCCGCCGACGTCGAACGCGAGGCCGCCGCGATCCCCGACCGCGTGCAACCGCGCGATCTCGCCCACCGCCTCGATTATCGCGATCAGGCCGTGTTCACGATCGATCCCGACGATGCGAAGGATTTCGACGACGCGTTGTCCTACGAAACGCTCGGCGGCGGCGACGTCCGCGTGGGTATCCATATTGCGGATGTGTCGACCTACGTTCGGCCCGGCACCGCGCTCGATCGCGAGGCGCAGCGTCGCGGCAATTCGACGTATCTCGTCGGCGTCGTGATCCCGATGCTGCCGGAGAAACTCTCCAACGGCCTCTGCTCGCTCGTCGAAGCACAGGATCGCTTGTGCAAGGCCGTGTTTCTCACCTTCGCCAAAAACGGCCGCCTGAAGGACACGTCCTTCGCCAACACCGTCATCCGCAGCCGCAAGCGCCTCACCTACAAACAGGCCTACGCACTCCTCTTCGAAAAGGATCTCGATCGCGTCCGCGCGCTCCCGCTGCCGCCGAAGCACCAGACCGGCTCGACCGGCCGCGCGCTCAACTCGCTCAGCGACGCCGAACTCGTCGACCTGCAATCGTGGATTCGCGCGCTCTGGAAAATCGCCAGCCGCCTCCGCAAGGATCGTTTCGCCCACGGCAGCCTCGATCTCGACATGCCCGAGACGAAGATCTTCGTCGACGAACAGGGCTACGCCGACCGCCTCGAAAAGATCGAGCACGACGAAAGCCACCAGCTCATCGAGGAGTTCATGCTCGCCGCCAACGAGGCCGTCGCGCGGCTCACGCGCACGCACTCGCTGCCCTCGCTCTACCGCGTCCACGACGAACCCGATCCCGAAAAACTTGAGGAATACCACCAGCTCCTCGCGAGCTTCGGCATTCACACCGGCGATCTCACGCGTCGCGAGGAACTCGTCAAACTCCTCAACACCCTGCGCGACCATCCCCAGGGCTACACGCTTCGCACGCAGATGCTGCGCAGCCTCAAGAAGGCCGCGTATCGGGGAACGCACGACGGCCATTTCGGCCTGAACAAGAAGGACTACACGCACTTCACTTCGCCGATCCGCCGCTACTCCGATCTCGTGGTGCACCGCGTGTTCGATTTCTACCTCGTGAAACACGGCGGCCAGCCGCCGGCGCCCGGACAGCAGAATTACAACATCGCCCGGATCGAAAGCCTCGGCGAACACCTCAGCCTCACCGAAATCGCCAGCGCCGAGGCCGAACGCGAAAGCGTGAAGATCAAGCTGCTCGAGTTCTTCGAACGCGAACTCGCGAAGAAAAAGAAGACGGAGTTCGCCGCCGTCATCACCGATGTCCGCCAGAACGGTTTCTTCGTCGAACTCATCGAGTCGATGACCTTCGGCTTCGTCTCGACCGCGGCATTGAGCGACGATCATTACAATTTGAACAACGCCGGCACGATGCTCACCGGCCGGAAGAAGAAGCGCCGCTTCGCGCTCAACGACCGGCTCGATGTCGTCGTCGACCGCGTCGACCGCTTCAAGCGCCTGATCGACTTCCGTCCCGTCTGACCAGTAGCGGCGGGCCTTCGCGCCTGCCTGCACTTCTGGAGCCGCGGCGCCCTCGCCGTAATGATTCAATGGGTAGATGCCTGCTTGCAGGCGATGTGACGCGTCGTCGGTGATCAATGCGCGCAATCGCCTGCAAGCAGGCTCCTACCTCCGACGACTGGACCGCGTTCGGCCCTCCTCCGGATTCGGGTTCGACTGCATCGTTACGGTTAAGCCACGTTGCACCCAGCCTACCAGCCCGGACCCCGGCGATATTCCGCTTTCTATCGCCCGCCGGCAGGACTACACTCCGGCTCAACCCCGTTTCATTATGAAACCAATCCGCCTCTGTGTTATGAGCGCGGCGACGTGTGGAATGCTGTTGGTCGCCGCTGTCAGTCAGGCCGCTGAAATCCAGACTCCCCGTCTGCAGGTCGAGCAAACCGAAGAAGCCATCTTCCCGCCCTCGCTGCTGGCGCAAGGCATCACGAACGGCGAAGCCTGGCTCGTGATCAGCATCGGCGCCGACGGCAAGCTGACCGATGCGCTGGTCAGCCGCTACACCGAGCGGGCGTTCGCCAACGAAGCGATGCGCGCGATTCGTCAGTGGCAGTTCGAGCCGGTTCGGGTGCATGGCCGGCCGGTCGATGTCTGCCTGGAGGTGCGTTTCTCCTTCGCCGCCACCGGTTGCATCGTCTCGCTCGATCCGTTCACCACGATGCAGAAATTCACCGCGATCGCGAATCAGCCCAATTATCAAAAGCACATCTGTCAGGCCGACGAACTCGACCGCCTGCCCGTCCCCACCCGCAAGGTCTCCCCGCTCCATCCGGGGCTCACGCCCAACGCGAAAGTCACCGGCGGAAAAGTGGTGCTCGAATTCATCGTCGACGAAACCGGGCACGTGCGCATGCCGGTGCTCGTCAGCGCCAACGATGTCGAGTTCGGCAATCGCGCCACTGAAGCGCTCACGCAATGGGAATTCACCACGCCCACCCGCCGCGGCAAACCCGTCGCCGTCTGGGTCCGCCAGGAGTTCGTCTTCCCGACCGACAGCTAAGCACCTGTAGGCAAAGGTGGAACCCGACCTCCCCTTCGGGTTGGCTCGGCTGACTCCCACGCCGCGCCGTCAAATCAGCCCGTTGGGGACTCTTTGGACCGGAGACAAGGGTAACAGGTGTTCGGAGACATGGGTAACACCGTGGGCGGATGGTTAAGGTTGGGTTGAAGAGCGAGGGAGATAGATGGAACGAGCGGCGTGTTTGGACTCACGAGG
>JAEYYL010000006.1 GCA_023430825.1 Verrucomicrobiota bacterium
TTAAGATGTCGCATATGCGACATCTTAATGTTCGCAGGGTGGACGAGGGGGGAAGTCGGGCGGGAGAGGGGGGAGGGGCTTACGAGGCCGGGCCGGAGATGGACGCCAGCGGGCGGCGGCGGTATTCTCCCGGGGTCTGGCCGATGGCTTTGCGGAAGACGCGGGTGAAGTAACTCTGATCGCCGAAGCCGCAGGTCTGGGCGATGTGGGCGAGGCCGAGGGTGGTGCTGGTCAAGAGCTGACAGGCGCGGTCGATGCGCAACCGGGTGAGCAGCTCGGTGAAGGAGGCGCCGGTTTTCGCGCGCATGAGGTGCGAGAAATGGCTGGGCGAAAGTCCGGCGGCGCGGGCGACCTCGTCGCGGGTGATCTCGCGATCGAGTTGTTGTTCCATGAACTCGACGGCGCGGGCGAGTTGGACGGCGTTGGGATGGCGGTCGTGGCGGGTGATGGCGTCGATGAGCAACTCGAGCATGTCGCAGAGCCAGGCGGCGAGTTGTTCCTGGTCCCTGACGCGGGCGAGGGCGGTAAGCGACTGGTAGTTGAGGCCGAGGATCTGGGCGGAGTCGCCGCCGGCCTGGACGGCGGTGCGCGTCATGATGACGACGAGTTCGAGGGCCATGCTCTTGAGCAGATCGAGCCGCGATTCGCCTAACAAATAGATGGCGGCGAGGACGCGGTTGATCGCGCCGCGGGCGGCGGTGCGTTCGCCGCGACGGATGGCGGCGATGAGGGCGGGTTCCTCGCGGAGATAGATGCTGCGAATGTCGTCGTGGAGCCGGTCTTTGAGCGAGTGGAGCGCTTCGGCTTTCTCGCGTTCGCGGCGGGCGAGCTGGCGGCGTTCGGCGAGCAGGGTGGCGTTGGCGAGGTTGTGGCGAACCGCGAGCGTGGCGAGGCGGTGGCAGGCGGCGAGAATGCGGCGGTCGAGCGCGCCGGGGCGTTTCGGACGGTGGAGGGGGATGTCGGCGACGACGAGGCCGCCGAGCAGGGTTTGGTTGGCCATGACGGGCATGGCCCAGAGCGCGAGTCCGTGGTCGTCGCACGAGACACAGGGTTCCCCCCAGCGGAGGGCCTCGGCGACGGCGTGGCGGCGCAGGGTCCGTGCGGCGGGTGGGTCGGTGGCGGCAGAACCAGGCGGTCGAATCAGCCAGCGGCCGGCGGGGTCGACGAGGCCGACGGGGAGACCCGTGGCGCGGCGGTAGGCGCGGGCGAAGCGGGAAAATGTCGCGGGGGCGAGGCCGGGGAGTCGCACGCGTGCGCGACGGGAGGAGAGCGGCGCAGCGGGATTCACGACGCAGCGGAGGGTGAGCGAAACCGAGCGAAGGCGCGAGTTCTCGTGGGCGAGGAGCGAGGTTAGGTGTTGGCCGTGCGATCGCGATGAAGCGGGCTAATGGCCGCGGCGAAGGGGTGGCGATTTCGCGGTTGCGAGGGGGCGGGAACGGTTTCCTGTGAGCGGCGTGAAACTTCATGTGCTGCCCGCGGGGCCGATCCAAACGAATGCCTATCTCCTCACCGATGCGAAACGCGGCGAGGCGGTGTTGATCGACGCGCCGGGAAGCGTGTGGGCGGAGGTGGAGCCGATCCTGCGCGGGGAGACGTGCAAGCTCGCGGAGCTATGGCTGACGCACGGGCACTGGGATCACACGCAGGGCGCGGCGGAGGTGGTGCGGGCCACAGGTGCGCGGGTCCTGGCGCACGCGGACGACCGGATCATGATCGAGACGCCGGAGGTGATGGAGCGCTTCATGGGCGAGCGCATGAACCTCGAGCCGGTGAAGGTGGATCGCTGGATCAACCAGGGCGATCGTATCGAGATTTTGGGCACGACGGTGGAGGTGCGGCACGTGCCGGGGCATTGTCCGGGGAACGTGTTGTTCTATTTTCCGGCGGCGAAGGCGGCGTTTGTCGGGGACGCGCTGTTTGCAGGAAGCATCGGTCGGACGGATTTGCCGGGCGGGGACTTCGCGCAACTGGAAGCGGCGATCCGGGCGCAGATCTACACGCTGCCGGACGAAACGGTGGTTTATCCGGGTCACGGATCGGACACGACGGTGGAGGCGGAGCGGTCAACGAATCCTTATGTGAGCGGTTAAACTCCTGTTATTCCGGAGGGAGCGCATCTTGCGGGTGGACTCGGGCGGGGGAATCGGACTGCATCGGCCAACCCGAGATGACGATAGAGCAACACGAGGACTACATGCGTTGTGCGCTCGATGTGGCGCGAAAAGGCTGGGGCACGACCCACCCGAACCCGATGGTGGGGGCGCTCATTGTCGAGGAGGAGCGGATCGTCGCGGAGGGTTTTCACGCCCAGGATGGCGGGCCGCATGCAGAGCGGCTGGCGTTGCTGGCGCGGGGGCGGCCTCCCCGCGACGGCGCGATCCTGTATGTGACGCTGGAGCCGTGCTCGACGGCGGGCCGGACGGGGGCATGCACGGATGCGATCATCGCGTCGGGGATCAAGCACGTGGTGGTGGGCGCGACCGATCCGAATCCGGAGCACGCGGGGAAGGGATTCGCGGTGCTCCGCGCGGCGGGGATCGAGGTGACGACGGGGGTGCTGGCGGCGGAATGCGCGGACCTGAACCTCATATTCAATCATTGGATACTGCAGAAGACGCCGCTCATCGCGTCGAAGTCGGCGATCACGCTCGACGGCCGGATGGCGTGCCGAACGGGGGAGTCGCAGTGGATCACGAGTGCGGAATCGCGGGCGGACGTGCATCGCTGGCGGCGATTGTTTCCGGCGATCGCGGTGGGAGCAGGGACGGTGTTGAAGGACAACCCGCGGCTGACGGCGCGGATGAAAGGTGAGGTCGAGTGGTGTCCGGTGCGTTTTGTCTTCGACGGGCTGTTGCGCACGGTGACGGACCGGCACCTGCCGGCGGTTTACACGGACGAGTTTCACGATCGCACGGTGGTGGTGACGACGCAGCACGGTGGGATGGGCTATGTGCGGAAACTGCGCGAGATGGGCGTGCAAGTGTGGGTGCTGGAGTCGGGCAGCCAGCGGGTGCCGCTGGGGGAGTTTCGGAAGAAATGCGCCGCCGAGAAGATCAATGCGGTGATGTTCGAAGGCGGGGCGAGGCTGGTGAGCCAGATTCTGCAGGACCGGCAGCTCGACTACCTCTTCGTGTATCGCGCGCCGATGCTCCTCGCCGACGAGAAGGCGAAACCGATGTTCAACGGGTTGCGGACGGAGCGGTTGGCGAACGCGATTCGGCTACGGAACGTGCAGAACGAGATGCACGGCGAGGATGTGCTGACGCGCGGGCTCGTGACTTATCCGGAGAAGATGTTCGTCGACGAGACGACATTCAGCATGGCGTGACGAACCGCGCGGCGGGGGCGCCGCGGCTCCATTGGGCGTGACGAACCGCGGGGCGGGGGCGCCGCGGCTCCATTCGGTGCGGAGTGGATGCGCGGGGTTGCTTCGGCGGGGAGGTCCGCGCAATGAGGGGGCGATGAAACTGTATTTCGCTTCGGGCAACGCGCACAAGGCGGCGGAGCTGCAGCAGCTCGCGACGGCGAGCGGCGTGACGGTCGAAATCGTGTCGGCGCGCGCCGTGGGCGGGATGCCGGAGGTCGCGGAAGACGCGGGGACGTTTGTCGGCAATGCGCGCAAAAAGGCGCGCGCTCTGCAGGCGAAGCTGCCAGCGGGGTCGTGGGTGTTAGCGGACGACAGCGGCGTGTGCGTGGACGCGCTCGACGGCGGGCCGGGCGTGGAGTCGGCGTATTACGCGGGGCCGGAGGCGGACGCGAATGCGAACCTGCGGAAGCTGATCGACGTGTTGCGCGAGGTGCCCGAGGAACGGCGTGGCGCGCATTTTCTATGTGTGCTGCTGGTGTTGACCGGTGACGGCGAGGAAAGCGTGTTCGAAGGGGTTTGCGGCGGGACGATGCTGCGCGAGCCGCGGGGCGCGTGGGGATTTGGCTACGATCCGTTGTTCGTGCCGGACGGTTACCGCGAAAGTTACGCGGAGCTCGGCGACGCGGTGAAGAACACGATCAGCCATCGCGCACGCGCGTGGGCGCGGCTGGCGGAGTGGCTGCGCGCGACGGGTCGCGGGTGAACACCGCGCAAGCTCGCGCCGCGGGCGCGGACCTTTGCGATCACCAGTGCGCGTAGTCGCCCGGTTTAAGGGCCTTCGCGAACTCGACGAGGAGTTTTACGCAACGCTCCACGTCCTCGAGGTCCACGACCTCGCTCGGCGTGTGCATGTAGCGCAGCGGAATGCTGACGAGACCGGTGGCGACGCCGCCGCGGCCCATCTGGATCGCCCGCGCGTCGGTGCCGGTGGGACGCGGATCGGCTTCGAGCTGGTAGGGCACGCCGGCTTTTTTCGCGGCGGCGAGGAGGCGCTGGTAGATCTTGGGATTGATGTTGGCGCCGCGGCAGAGGATCGGGCCGCCGCCGAGCTTCGTCTCGCCATATTTGCGGTTGTCGCAATCCGGGTGATCCGTCGCGTGGCCGACATCGATCGCGACGGCGATGTGCGGGTTGACAGAATAGGCGGCGGTGGTCGCGCCGCGCGTGCCGATCTCCTCCTGCGAGGTGGCGACGGAGACGATTTTCGCCGCGAGTTTCTTTTCCTTCGCGAGGCGGATCAGCGTTTCGCCGACGATGTAGGCGCCGACCTTGTTGTCGAAAGCGCGGGCGGTGCCGACGCTGCCGTGGATGAGTTCGAGTTCGTGGTCGTAAGTGGCGACGTCGCCGATCGCGACGCGTTCGAGCGCCTCTTTTTTGGAGCGCGCGCCGATGTCGATCCAGATCTCGTGCTTCTTCGGGACCTTCTTGCGATCCTCCTCGTCCATGAGGTGAATCGCGCGTTTGCCGGTGACACCTTTGACGGGACCGCGTTCAGTCTGGATGATCACGCGGCGGCCGGAGATGACACTGAGGTCGTGGCCGCCGACGGTGTCGAAGTAGATGAAACCGTCCTTGTTGACGTAGGTGAGGATGAGGCCGAGTTCGTCCATGTGCCCGGCGAGCATGAGGACGGGATCGCCTTTGGGATTGAGCGTGGCGATGCGGTTGCCGAGGGCGTCGTTCGCGTAGGCGTCGGCGGCGGGCTTCACGTGGCGATCGAACACCGCTTGTGCCTCGGTTTCGTAACCGGACGGCGAGCGTGCGTGGAGCAGTTCGGTCAAAAAGGCGGGGACCTGGTAGTTGGCCATGGTTTTAGTCTCGCGCCTTCGCCGGGCGGCGCAAAGCGTTTTTCCGAATGACCATTTATCCCGCCATCGACATCAAGAGCGGCCGCTGTGTGCGGTTGACCCAGGGACGCGCCGACCAGGAAACCGTTTACGCGGAGAATCCCGCGGACGTCGCGGCGCAGTTTCGCGCGGCGGGGAGCGCGTGGGTGCACGTGGTCGATCTCGACGGAGCGTTCGCCGGTGAGCCGCAGAATCTCGCGGCGGTGCAGGCGATCGCGGCGATCGGGATGAAGGTGCAGCTCGGCGGCGGGCTGCGCACGCGAGCGGCGGTGGAGCGCGCGTTGGGCTTTGGCGTCAGCCGCGTCGTGATCGGCACGCGTGCGGCGGAGAGCGAGGCATTCGTCGGCGAACTCGTGCAGGCGTTCGGGGACAAGATCGCGGTTGGCATCGACGCGAAGAACGGCCAGGTCGCGGTGAAAGGCTGGGTGGCGACGGCGGATATGAGCGCGCTCGCGCTCGCACGGCGGATGGATGCGCTCGGCGTCGCGACGCTGATTCACACCGACATCGGCACGGACGGGATGTTGACGGGTCCGAATTACGCGGCGCAGGAGGCGATGTTGACCGCGGGAAAATTTCGCGTGATTGCGAGTGGTGGCGTGAGCCGGCGCGAGGACGTGGTCGAATTGACCAAGCTGGCGCAGCGTCACGCCAACCTGGATGGCGTGATCGTGGGCAAGGCGCTTTACGAACAGCGCGTGGAGCTCGGCGATCTGCTCTCGATCGCGAGCGGGACGGCGGGGTGAGGCGCGCCTTGCGGCGCGATCCCTGCGCTCACGCGCAGGGCCACGAAGCGGGCGAGATCCACTGCGCGCATGCGCAGAGCGCCGACTATTTGCGTGGGGTGAACAGCGCGTCGTCGCCGGAGCGGACGGGGCGATTCGCTGTTTCGCCGATCGGCCGCACGTCGTAGCCGAGCGGTTCGAGCAGGTCCAACACGCCGTGCGTCTCGGCGTCGGAATGGAGGCCGACGATCATCACCGGGCGATGCGCGGCGAGGGTCGCGCGCGCGCCGGCGAGCGCGTGGTGCGCGTGGCCCTCGACGTCGACCTTCACGAATTGCGGTGGGCGCAGCCGCCCGGCGGCGACGAGTTCGTCCAGCACGACGGTCGGGACGCGGATCGGCCGGGTCGCGGGCTGCGCGATCTCGCCGTCGTAGGGAAGGTGCGTCGTGGTGCTTTTGAGATCGCCGTAGGTGTAGATGTCGGCGGAGCCGCTGTGGTTCGACACGGCGGCTTGAAACGTCTGCATCCAATCGAGCCGGTTCATGCGGCGGTGGCGTTCGAGTCGGGCGTGGCTGAACGGATTCGGCTCGAACGCGGCGACCGCTCCGCCTGGGCCGACGCGGCGGGCGAGACCGATCGAGTAGATGCCGAAATGCGCGCCGAGGTCCCAGATGCTCCAGCCGCGAATGTCGCCGAGGCCGGCGAGCACCGCGTGCATCGCGGGTTCCTGGGTGCCGCGCCAGTAAGCACTCCATGGATACAGCGTCCAGCGGGCGCCGGTGGCGATGCCGTCGCGGACGCGGACGGGCAGGTATTGCAGCCCGGTCGTGGAGAGAACGCGATCGAGCACGGCGATGACGGCCGCTTTCATCGATGCGAGATCTTCTCGGCGATTTCCTCGAGCGGGTAGGTGACGATTTCGGCGAGGGTCGGGTGATACCACGGGGCGCGCAAGAGATCGAAGACGGTGGCGCGCATCGCGAGCGGGCCGCTGAACGCGTGGATGAGTTCCCCGGCGTCCTTGCCGACGATTTCGGCGCCGAGGATTTGGCCGCGGCGCGGGTCGGCGATGACCTTCACGTAGCCGTAGTTGGCGTCCATGAGGATGGACTTGCCGTGATCGTTGAACGGATACGAGGCGACGAGATACTTGCGCTGGTCGCGGTCGAGCTGGCGTTCGAGCAGGCCGATGGTGGCGAGTTGCGGATCGGTGAAGACGACGTTGAGCAGGAGGTCGTAGTCGACGGGGGCGAGCCGGCGGAGGCCCGCGGCGTGGCGGGCGGCGAGCTCGCCCTGCTGGATGGCGATGTGGACGATCTCGGCGGGGCCGGCGCAATCGCCGGCGGCGTAGATGTGCCGCGCGGTGGTTTGCTGCCATTGGTTCGTGACGATCTGGCCGGTGATGCGGGTCTCGACGCCGGCGGCGGCGAGATTGAGCGAGCGGGTGCTGGGCTCGCGACCGAGGGCGTTGAACAAGTGGGCGGCGCGGCGGGTGGTGACTTTCCCGGCGCAGAGAAATTCCACGCTCACGCCGCGGCGGTCGTGCGAAACCTTCTGCAGATGCGTGCCGGCGAAAAGTTCGACACCCTCGTCCTGCAGGGCCTGCTGAACGACGCGGGAAGCGTCGGGGGAGTGATCGCGCAGGATGTTGGCGCTGCGCTGGAGGAGGACGACGCGGGTGCCGAGGCGGGTGAGGAACTGGGCGAGTTCGCAGGCGACGATGCCGCCGCCGAGGACGATCACGCTCTTCGGGATGAAGTCGAGGTCGAGGACGTCGTCGCTCGTCCAGAACGGGGTATCGGCGAGGCCGGGCACGGCGGGGACGCTCGGTTGGGAGCCGGTGCCGATGAGGATTTTTTTGGCGTGGACCTTGGCGCCGTCGGAGAGTTCAAGCGTGTGGGGATCGAGGAAGCGGGCGTGGGCGCGGAGGAGGTCGAAGCCGCCGCGTTCGATCGCCTGGGTGCGGTAGTCGGCGAATTCGGCGATGATTTTTTTCTTTCGCGCGTGCATCGCTTTGATGTCCGGTTTCGCGGACGGGATGCGGAGGCCGAAGGTGCGGCCCTTCTGGGCGAGGTGCAGGACCTCGGTCATGTAGAGCAGGGTTTTCGACGGCATGCAGCCGCGGAGGATGCAGAGGCCGCCGAGTTCCTTGGCGCCGTCGACGATGGCGGTCTTCAACCCCTGCGCGACGGCGACACGGGCGGCGTTGAAGCCGGCGCTGCCGCCGCCGATGACGAGAAAGTCGTAGGTCTTCAAGGGAGTTTAACGAAGCGGACGGTTGATCGCGGTCAAGCAGGGCAGTTAGCGGCCTTTGCCGAAGAGCATGATGTGAATCGTTTTTAGCACGATGGAGGCATCGAGCAGGAACGAGAAATGGCGGATGTAGTAGAGATCGTATTCGAGTTTACGCAGGGTGTCCTCGAGGCTGGCGCCATAGGGATAATTGACCTGGGCCCAACCGGTGATGCCGGGTTTCACGAGGTGGCGGAAATAGTAGCACGGGATGTCGCGCTCGTAGCCCTCGACCAGGCGGTCCCATTCGGGACGGGGGCCGATGAGGCTCATCTCGCCGCGGAGGACATTCCAGAGCTGGGGGAATTCGTCGATGCGGGTGGCGCGCAGGAAACGACCGACGCGGGTGACGCGGCGGTCGTCGGGCCGCGTGTAGGGATCGCCCGCGGCGGAGCCGGTGCGCATGGTGCGGAGCTTGTGGAGGCGGAAGGGCGTGTGATTTCGCCCAATGCGATTCTGCGAAAAGAAGAACGGGCGGCCGTCCTCGATCGCGACGGCGAGCGCGCCGAGCAGGATGAAAGGCGCCGCGAGGGTGAGGCCGGTGAGGGCGAAGCCGATGTCCATCGCGCGCTTCAGTCGCTCGAACACCGGCTCGCGCGCGATACGGAAACCCTCCTGAAAGAGCCACGTCTGGTTGAGCCGGTAGAGAGGGATTTTTCGCCAGTAAACCTGATGAAACAGTTCGAGCGTGTAGGTCGGAACGCCGCGGAAATAGAGTTCGACGAGTTTTTGCGAGAGGCCGGGCAGGAGTTCGTGGCCGGATTCGCGCAGGATGATCGCCTCGATCGGGAGCCGGCCGGCCTGGATCTCCTGGAGGACCTCGGCGAACGGACGTTGGGGCAGGGTTTCGTCGTCGGGCAGGGTCGGGGTCGTGTCGGGAACAATTGAATACACGACGGATTGCGTGGAGCCGACGCGCCGGCATTCGTCGCGGAACGCTTCGCAGCTGGCGCGATCGCCGAGGAAAGCGAGGCTGCGTTCGCCGCGACGAAACGCGATGCGCTGGTAGGTGGCGCGGCGGTAGCTCAGCGTCAGCGGCGTGAGCATGAGGAAGCTCAGGGCGATGACCACGCGGCTGGATTGCAGCTCGTAACCGGAGGGCATGACGACGTAGGTCATCACCAGAATCGCCACCATTGAACTCAGGATCGCGATGGTGTGCAGGCTGGTGTAATCGACGCCCATCATGTCGGTGCGAGGGCTGTAGCCGTCGATGAGGTGAAGGGCGAACGCCAGCGCGAGGCACGGGGCGAGGAGCGGCAGCACGATGAAGTGGCCCGGAAGTCCGACGCCGCGGGCGAAGCTGATCGCGTTGAACACGAAAAGCACGGCGAGGACGTCGAGGACGAGCAGGAGGAGGAACGTCTTGCGGGCGGTGGTCATGCGGGAGAAGCGGAGATCAGGCGGCGGTGGCCGGGTGGGCGTCGAGGACGTTCTGCCATTGGGCGAGGGCGCGCGCAAACCCGCCGTCGGCGAAACGCCGGGCCGAGTCGCCGAGGCGGGCGCGCTGCGAAGCGTCGTCGACGAGGGTGAGAATCCACGCGGCGAGCGCGGCGATCTCGTCGCGGGCGAACGCGGCGCCGAGGCGTTGCGCGACGACCTGTCGGGCGAGTTCGCTTTCGCGCGCGGCGATCACGGCGACGGGGCGGCCGACGGCGGCGATGCCGTAGAGCTTGCTGGGAAAGACGCAGCGCTCGGCGCCGGACAACAGCGTGACGAACTGCACATCGGCGACAGCGAGCGAGACGGCGAGACGGGCGCGCGGTTGCGGCGGTTGAAAGCGGACGTTCGCGAGGCCGCGCTGGCGCGCGGCGGTTTCGAGCGCGGCGCGTTGGGCGCCGGCGCCGACGAACAGCAGCACGCATTCGGGACGATCGCGCAATGCGGCGGCGAGCGCGAGCAGCGGCTCGAGGTCGTGGACGCGGCCGAGATTGCCGGAGTAGCCGAGGACGAATTTGCCGGCGAGGCCCCACGCTTCGCGGAGGGCGGCGACGTCGGCGGCGGGTGGCGGCGTGAGGCCGGCGGGCGCCCAGTTGGGCGAAACGACGATGTGGTCGGCGGCCACGCGAACACGGGCGAGGGTTGCGGCCATGTCGGCGCCGGGCACGACGCACGCGCGCGCGTGCCGCCAGGCGAAATTGCGCGGTGGACGCAACGCGAGCAGCCAGCGGTGGCCGGTGAGGTCGGCGGCGATTTCCGGGTAGATGTCCTGCACCCAGTGCACGAGCGAGGCGCGGCGGACGCGGGCGACCAGCGCGGCGAGGACGCCGATCAAGGGCGGATCGGTTAGGGCGACGACGGTGTCGCCGGCGCGCAATTCGCGGAAAAGACGCCAGGCGGCGCCGGCGTAAAAGGCGGCGAAGTCGACGACGCGTCCGAGCACGTGCCGGCGGCCCCAATGCGTCGTGCGCACCCGAAAAATGGATACGCCGCGGCGGAGTTC
>JAEYYL010000036.1 GCA_023430825.1 Verrucomicrobiota bacterium
TTTCCCCCCCAAACCCCGGGGGCGCGGCGGCCCCCCCGCCGCGCCCGATCTCGAGAGGTGAGCTGACAACGCCGCTTCCGCCGCCCAACCTCGCCGCTCCATGAAATTCCGCACCTTCGGCAAACACCCCTTCGACTGTTCTGAAATCGGCTTCGGCGCCTGGGCCATCGGCGGCTCCTGGGGCTCGCAAGCCGACGCCGACTCCCTCGCCGCGCTCAACCGCGCCCTCGATCTCGGGGTCAATTTCATCGACACCGCCGCCGGCTACGGCGACGGCCGCAGCGAGCGCCTCATCGGCCAAGTGCTCCGCGAACGCGCCGCCACCGGCAAAAAGGAGAAGATCTTCGTCGCCACCAAAACCCCGCCCGCCGACGGCATCTGGCCACCTTCCCCCTACTGCCGCGCCGAGGACCGTTACAGCGAAACCTACCTCCGCGACAACATCGCCACCCGCTGCGCCAATCTCGGCGTCGAAAAACTCGACCTCCTCCAGCTCCACACCTGGACCCGCGCCTGGAACCGCAACCCCACGCCGTTCAAAATCCTTCGCGCCCTCCAGGCCGAGGGAAAGCTCGGTCTCATCGGCGTCTCCACCCCCGAACAGGACCAAAACTCCGTCATCGACCTGATGCGCGGCGGCTGGGTCGACAGCGTTCAGGTCATCTACAACCTCTTCGAACAGGAACCCGCCGCCGAACTGCTCGACGTCGCCAAGGAATGCGGCGTCGGCGTGATCGTCCGCGTCGTCTTCGACGAAGGCGTGCTCACCGGCAAGTTCACCGCCGAGACGAAATTCGCCTCCGACGATTTTCGCGCCAATTATTTCGCCGGCGACCGGCTCGCCCGCGCCGTCGCGCACGCCGAGGAAATCCGTAAAGATCTCGAAGGCTCGAACTACACCATGGCCCAGGCCGCGATCAAATTCGTCCTCGCCCACCCCGCCGTGTCCACCGTCATCCCCGGCATCCGCAACGTCGCCCAGGCCGACGCCAATTGCGGCGTGAGCGACCTCCCGCCGATGCACCGCGATCTCCTCATGACGCTCCGCCGCCACAACTGGCGCCGCGGCGTCTGGTATGGCGGCAAATAATCACCCGCGCCGCAGGATGTAGGGCCGGGCCTCCCGACCCCGCCGAACCGCGCGGCTCACCTTCAGCCTTGGCCTGACGCGCGACTTCCGGCGACACTTCTCGCGTGGCTCTCCTGCTCCTGCTCGCGCCGCTCTTCGCTGTCTTCGAGATCTGGCAACTCGTCATCAGCGAACGCTACCTCGGCCTGAAACAGATCGCGCGCCACGGCGACCCGCGCGATCTCGGCCTCGGCGAGTTCACCGCGTTCTGCTGGTCCATCACGCTTCTCGCTTACTGGACCTGGATGGCCGCACTCCTCGTCGTTCCCTTCGGCCGGCTCCACGGCCTCGCGCTCATCGCGCTTTCCGCGCTCGGCTATTCGCTCCGCCGCAACGCGAGCCTCAAATGGATCCTCGTCATCCTCACCTTCGAAGGCGCCATTCGCCTCGGCCTCCTCGTCTCGCTCGCCGTCATCGGCTGGCGCCGATTCTGAATGTCATCCGCGTCGCCGGGCCGACCACCGCCGCCCCGTGCCTTCGGACCTACCACGTAAACCGTCGCGTCTCCGGTTTCGCGGCCGGCTCGGCAAACGACTGCGTGAAAAAATCCTGCGCAGCCGTCACCAGCTTCGCGTATTTCCCGTAGTCCCCCGCCCACGAATTTGGCACACACACGCGCTTGATCACGCCTTTGCCGATCTTGTCCGGCGCCTCGCGATCCGGCGTCAACTCCATCGAAAATTTCGGATCGTGCGTGTGCACCACATAGTGCCGCGACCCGTCACCCTCCTCCCGCTCGACGCGCAAAAAATTCGCCACGCTCATCGCCGCCCACCCTGCACCCCCTCCCCCAAAACGCAATCCACCGCTGCCCGCCCCTGCGCAACTCGGCGCCCACTCCGTGATTGAAAATCCCGCTGCCGCGCCGCACAAACTCCCCGCCGCCCGCGCGTCGCTCCTCCACTTTCGCCCCGGGCGCGAGCCGACTCCATGAGCCTTCCCGATCAGACCCCGAAACTCCCGAAACTTCCCTTCCTCCTCGGCGACGCCGCCCTCCTCGCGCTCGCCTGGTATCTCGTCCATCAGTCGCCGGGCCCGCTGAGCGTCAACACCATCGCCGCCGTCACCGCCTGCGTCGCACTCGGCGCGGTCCTCGGCGCCGTCCCCTTCCTCGCCGATTACGCCCGCAAACAGGATGAAGCCCTCGACGAGCGCCAGCGCGGCCTCGAAGCCCTCGGCCGCACCATCAACGCCGCCGCCGAACAAATCAGCATCGCCGCCCGCGGCCTCGATCTCCTCACCGACGACCTGCACAAAAACCTCAAACACGCCGAGCAGCTCCCCCACAAACTCCAGGAGAAAATCGCCGAGTTCAACGCCCAGCTCGACAACGTCCGCGAAGACGACCGCGAGGAACTCGAAAAAGAACTCGCCGAACTCCGCACCTCCGAAACCGAACGGCTCGAATCCACCGCGGACAAAATCCGCCAAGCCGCCGCCGAACTCACCAAGCTCGACGCCGCCGCCCAAAAACAAATCGCCGCCCGCCTCGAATTGCTCCAACGCGCGAGCGACGCCATCGCCCAAGCCCAAACCGATGCCACCGTCGCGATCGCCAATGCCGCCGCCGCCGCCTCCCGCGACCTCACCGCGGCGCAAACCAAAGCCCTCGCCGACATCGAAGCCCGCCTCGACACCCGCGCCACCGCCCTGGTCGCCGCAATCGAAACCGCTCTCGCTAAACTCCCCGCCCTTCCCCCCGCACCCCTTCCTCACCCGGCTCCCGCTGTCCCTCAAACCGAGCCCACCCCCGCCCTCGACGCCCCCGAGTTGATCC
>JAEYYL010000083.1 GCA_023430825.1 Verrucomicrobiota bacterium
GAGAGCATCTGCTGGTTGGCGAGAAACCAGTTGCCGTGATCGTTGCTGAGGTCGTTGGAGCCGTCCTGGAGGAAGATGCGGATCGGCTTGATCGGGGTCTTGCGGATAAGCGTCGGGTAGAGGTCGCCGCCGGGCGTCATGGGCGAGCCGTATTTGGCGGGCCGATACCCGATGCTGACGTAGCTGCCGATCATGCTGATGACGTTGCGAAACTGGTTCGGAAATTCCCAGGCGGTGGTGAAGGCGCAGATGGCGCCGCTACTGGTGCCGCCGATGGCGCGGGCCTCGGGGTCGTCGGTGATCTTGTAGGTTTTCTTCAGGAGCGGGATGAACTCGAAGCAGATCATGCGCGCGTAGGCGTCGTTGAGGGCGTCGTATTCGGCCGCGCGGTTGTTGGGGTTGCTCATCCCGAGATCGTCGGGGTATTGGTCGCCGATGTGGCCGGGTGTGATGAAGAGGCCGATGGTGACGGGGATTTCCTTTTTGTGGATGAGGTTGGCGAGGACGTTCTGGATGCGGAGCGAGCCGTTGGGATTCGTGGCGCGCTGGCCGTCGTGAAACACGAGGAGGTTGGCGGGGGAGTCGCCGGTGTATTGGTCGGGGATGAAAATCCAGTAGCGGCGGACGGTGCCGGGGAAATTGCTGCTGCGAAATTCGAAGGGGCCTTCGAGTTTGCCCTGGGGGACGCCCTCCTGCACGAGCGAGTCGGCGGTGAGCGGATACTCGCCGGGTTTGCGTTCGGCGGAAGCGGAGGGCGCGGCGGTTTCGGCGCCGGAGGCGGAGGCGGAGGCGGCGGCGGAGGACAAAACAAACGTGAGGACGGCGAACAGCCGGACGAGGGGGGATTTCATGGGGTGGAAAGCGGCGGCTAGACGCGCGGAGTCACGTGGCGGGTGCGCGCGACGGCGAACAAAATTTGGCCGGGCGGGGGGGCGCCGCGCGGATTGGGTGGAGAACGGACGTCCTCGTCCGTTTCGCGCTGGAACGGACGGGGGCGTCCGTTCTCCGGGATGTTGTGCGGCTCCTTCGGGCTTACCTCGTGGCCGGGGTGTCCTGCATCGTGCGGATGAATTCCTCGGCTTCGCGGATGGACGCTTCCATATCGGCGACGAGGCGCGTGATGTCGGCTTCGAGTTCGCGGTTGGTCGTGGTGAGCGAGGCGAGGGCGCGGGCGTTGAGGTTGTGTTTCAGGAACAGCACCTGGTCGCGGAAGGTGGCGAGGACGGGCTCCATGCGGTCGGCGGCGCGGCGCATGACGCGCATGAGTTCCTCGTAGCGATCGCGGGTGCGGTCGAGTTCGCGTTCGCTTTCGCGGCGGAGGGTGGGGCTGGAGTATTGCTTGAGCTCCTGCCGCCATTCGCGGAAGAGCGCTTCGGCGACGTCCTCGACGGCGGCGAGCCGATCGCGGACCTCCTGGGCGCGTTGTTCGCTGCGGGTGAACGCGCGGTTGAGCGAATCGTATTTTTTCTGGAGTTCGCCGCCGTCGATGCGGGTGACGGCGAGAAACTGTTCGAGTGCGCTGGCGAACTGTTCCTTGGCCTGGTTCTGGGCGTCGCGGGTGTCCTCGACGCGATCGACGAGGATCTCGCGCTTGGCGAAGCCGAATTTCTCCATCGTGTTGTAGTAGGCGGACGAGCAGCCGGCGAGCGGGAGGAGGGCGGCGGCGGCGAGCGCGAAGCTGAGGCGTCGGGCATTCATGGTGTTCTCGACCGCGAAACGGGGCGCCGGTTGCCTCGGGGAGAGGGAGAGGCGGGTGATCGCGGGCGGGCGAGGCAGGTTGCGGTCGCCGGCCGGGAATTGCAAGGGCCGTGCCGGAGGTTAGCGTGGGCGATCATGCACTTCGATTATGATACGACGAAGGTGGACGACGCGGTGCTGGCCCTGCTCTGGCTGACGTCGTTTCGGGAGAAGAAGGACTGGCCGCTGCGCGCGTGGAAAGGGCACGACTGGGACGCGTTGAATCGGTTGAACGAGGGTGGTTACATCAGCGATCCGCGGGGCCGGGCGAGGTCGGTGATGTTGACCGAGGAAGGGGCGAAGCGGGCCGAGCAGTTGTTCGAGGCGATGTTCGGCAAGGGTGCGGCCTGAGGCGGCGTGGCGTGGCCGCCGTTGGGAGGGTCGCGGAACGCCGGTGAGGGGAGGTGCGATGCCGCGATTGGACGTTTGCGCACGGGGCGGACATTTGCACAGTCGCAGCGCATGGCGTGGCGCATCGACGAGGCGGTGATTCGCGGCGAGATCGACAATCGCGTGCGCGGGCGCGTGACGGGACGGATCTGGTTCGTCGGCAAGGATGCGCCGGTGGAACTCGATCTGGCGGGTGATGCGTGGCGCGATCTCGCGGGGCGGCGGCTGGAGTTCGTGAACCCGGAGCCGAAGGCGCTCGAGCTGCTGGCGCGGTTTCCGCTGCGGCAGACGGGCGTGATCGGCGATTGCACGGCGTCGCGAAAAGTGAAGGTGCCGGACATCCCGATGGATCAGATCGGCGAGTATTACGCGGCGAAGAAGAAGTGGACGTGGCATTGGGGAAACTGCCTTTATCTCGAGTGGTTCAGCACGACCAACGGTCGCGTGGTGATCGAGTCGGTGAGTTACCAGATGACGGTCTCGCCGGACATCGCGTGGGAGATGACGGAGGCGGAGGAGGAGCAACAACGTCGCGCGAATGCGGAGGCGATGGGGAGTTTCATGGAACGGCTCGGGCAGGCGGTGGCGGACTCGCAGGCGCGCGATGACGCGAAGGCAGATGAGGCGGCGCCGGCGAAGGAGGAGATCGACGGGGATGAGAAGAAGAAACCGTTCACCGAGGAGGACGCCGAGAAAATGGACGCGGAGAACGAGCTGCTGCTCGACCGGATCAACGCGCGGATGGAGCGCGAAGGCGACGCGGCGAATTTCGAGCAGATTCTCGACGAAGAGTTGGAGCGTCGCCGGCGCGAGCGTGGCGATGCGCCGTTGACGCCGGAGCAGGAGGCGGAACGCGAAGCGCGAATGGAGGAGTTGCAGCAAGCCGCGGACGAGGCGGCGGCGAATCCCGATCCCGCGTGGAAGGAAGTCTTCGACCGGAAACATCCGGTGGCGGAGCGCGCGGAGACGCTCGCGGTGCGGCTGATGGATGAGCCGAAGGAACGTGGCTGGGTGACGGAGGACATGGGCGAGGAGCACCCGCTGGTTGACATGGCCGCGGCGGCGATGAAAGCGGCGGTGAAGTTCGGAGGGTCGCTGAACGGCGATCTGTGGCCGCCGGACGTGCGGTTTTGCGCGAACACGATCGTGCGGTTGAAGAAGGCGAGAGGGTATCTGACAGATGCGCTGTGCGGTGCGGAGATTTGCACGCAGCAAGGGCTCGCGGAGCCGGCGTGGATCGCGGAGATGCAGCGCGAGCTGAATGGCCTCGCGCACGCATGCGATGCGCTGATCGGGGAATTGCGCGGGCGGTTGACGGGCGGTGGGTGAGAGAGCGCGAAGGGAGCGTCGCGGTCGAAACCGTTTCGCGTCGCGGTGGGGAATGGCCGCAAAGGGGCGCAGAACGCGCAAAAGCGGACTAACGCCGGCGAGCGATCACGAGCGACTTTACTTGAACTTCTTCCGCTTGGTCGGGCTCAGGCAGAAGAACTCCCGCGAATGACACGAATTAACGCGGATTTCAGAGAGGCGGAATCAAGCATCGCGGCGGCAAAGCCAGGCCACTGTGGGGAGGAGAATAATTTCTTCATGCGTAGCCGCGTCCATTGGCGCGATTCGCGGGCAACTGAACGCTCCCGGCTTAGCAGCCCTCCCTCACAATAACAAAATTCCCCAACAGCGTCTAGCATGGTGTCCCGCAGATATCTTTAGTAATTCGCGACTCCTCGGTTCGCGAGGACGCCTCGGAGAGGCGTCCCTACCGGCGCTGCCGCGCCGTTTCGCTTGGGTTCAATCGCGCGTCCAGAGGTCGGATTGCAGGAGTCCGAGTTCGAAGGTGCGGCGGGCGGCGAGGCGAAAGCGGTGCGCGCGGAGCAACGGGTCGGGCGGCGTCACGCGACGGGCGCGAATGCCGGTGACAGGGCGGAAGAACGCATACATCGCAGCGTGAATCGCCTGAGCGCGCCGGCGGCGCCAGCCGGCGGTTGGTATGGAAAAGTCGGATACGAGCCATCGCGCCCTCGGCCGGGCGGCGGCGGCGAGCGTCGCGATCACCGCGGCGAGTTCCGCGGGCGGAAAGCAGTCGAGAAAGAAGGGCGTGGCGATCGCGTCGAACGCGTGCGCGGGCGGTTGCCAGGCGGGCAGCGTCGCGTGGACGAAAGCGAGGCGGGCGGCGACGGGAGCGGTGCGACGTTGCGCGTGGGCGAGCATGCGTGCGCTGGCGTCGACGCTGACGATCTCGGCGGCGGGGAAGCGTTGCGCGCAGGCGTGGAGCAGATGGCCGTGGCCGACGCCGGCGATGAGGATGCGTCTGCAACCGGCGAGCGCGCCGAGATGAGCGACGCGGGCGCGCTGGAGACGCGGACCGGCGAGAAGCCGCTCCATCCAGGTGTAGTGGGGAGCGAGGGTGTCAAACGACATGGAGGCGCGAGGGGGGACGAGAACGAGAGGCCTGCACTATACTCGGTTCCTGATCTTCGCGAGCGCGCGGACGAGGGTGCGATCCGGCTGAAGGGACGGTTTCGTCGTGGCGGGGAGAAATCGAACGAGTCGACCAGGGCGAGGAGGCCGGGCTGCAGCAGGCGGTCGAGCGGGTGGTGATCGATGCGCGGGCGGATGGACGCGCCGGTGTGTGGACGGCGGAGACGCGATTGACCTGGGCGGACTGGGCCGGCGTTGCACGGGGGCGAGCATGCGCGCGCTGGCGTCGACGCGGGCGATCTCGGCGCCGGGGAAGCGTCGCGCGCAGGTGGCCAAAGCGATTATTGCATCCGGCAAGGAGCAGCTCATTAACGAGCGATGGTTTCACTGTATAGAAATTATCCGGGAGCTATGGTGAGGCGTGCTGGCTTGGAAGAATACGGCGTAGGGAGGGATGCAGCGGTTCGCACGGGCCGAATCACGGCTGCTTGCCGTTGGTTGAACGATTGTAGCAAGCGTGCAGCGCGAGGCAGTTTTTACTTCGTCGGGTGGACGGCGCTGCTCGTCGCCTTTTCAGCCCGGGGCGCGGAATACTGGACGTTGGCGAGCGAATATGTGCCGGGGATGGCCGGGCAGGTGGAGGCTTTTGCGCGGCACCGCGACGGAAAAGTGGTTGTGTATGGATCGTTGGTGCGGACGGGGGGATCGCTTGCGAGTGGGACCTATGGCGTGGTCCGGTTGAATGAGGATGGAACGCGGGACCCGAGTTTTGCGGTGGCGGCTATTGAGCCGGGTGAATGGATCGAGGATCTTGCGGCTCAGCCCGATGGCGGCACCGTCGCGATCGGAAACTTCTTTTGGGGAGCTTCTTCCCGCTCCGCCATTCGATTCCGCGCGGATGGAAGCCGCGATCCGGATTTCAAGTTAACCGATTCGCTGTTTAGCGGGCAGGTCTGGATCGTCGCAGGTTTGGTCACCGACGAAGCGGGCTATTGCTATGCCGTGCCGCGTGACACGCAGGGCAATGCCAAAGCGCTTACGCGTTATACACCGTCGGGGGAAGTCGATCCAAGCTTTGCGGGTCCGAGCGATATCCTCAGCGGCTTCGGCATCGCTTGCCTGATCCCGGCGCTGGACGGCTCCCTTTTTGTATCCAGCTGGAACGGCAGGCTGCGCAAGCTTCGACATGATGGTTCGGTGGACCCGAGTTTCACGCTTGATCCTTCAGCCGGCTGGCGGGAGGTATGCGGGCTTTTTGCGCTGCCGGATCATCGCGTGCTTGTGATCTCGAGGGACAGAGCGGACACGCTGACGGGGAGCGACGGCGAGATTCTTTCCTTTCTGCGGCTCGATCAAACCGGCACGATCGACTACCGTTATTACAGTGCTTATTATGGCGTCTGGCCGGCGCGCTTCGATCCGCGAAACAACCAAATTGTGGCCGGGGTGTTGTTCGATCTGCTGCGTGAAAGCGGCGTGGTTAACGCAAGCGTTTCCGGTCGGACGGTTGCGCGAAATACGCGGGGGCAGTTCCACGTCGATTGGAGCGGCCAGGCGTTGGCTGCCAGCTTCGCCACTTACTCCTTTGGCGACTGGTCCTTTGCGAAGTGGCAGCGAACGGCTCTCAACTCGCCTAGTGTCGATCCGGCGATCACGTTTCGCTTGGCCACTTCGTCTTCCCTTGCGCTGCGCACGCCTGGCACGGCGCTCCATCTGTCCGTGGCGCCTGGCGGGCTCTATCCGGTTTCTTACCAATGGTTCAAGAATGGGCTGGCTCTCCCAGCCGAAACGGGGCCCACGCTGGAATTTAAGAATCTATCCTCGGCGGACGTCGGAGCGTATCGCATTCGAGTGAGCAACCGCTATCATAGCGCCACGCGATCTTATCCCTTGCTTTTGGCCGGTAATGGCCTGCCGCCCGTGATCGTGCAAGAGCCGCGCGGGTCGCAGATTCCTCCCGGCTCCGGCCACGACCTCTCGGCGAGCGTGTATGGCACTCCGGCGCCGAGCCTTCGCTGGCTATTCAATGGAAGACCGAGTCCGATGGCCACGATCGTGGGTCGGGCTGGGGCCGCGGGGATTCCGACGGTGTTGCGCTTCGTGAATTTTCAACCCGCCGACGCGGGGCTCTACTCGTTGACGGCGGACAACAACGGGTCCGATGTGCGCGCGTCCGAACCGACCATCATGGGGTTGCGCGGTGCCGCGAAGATCACGGGCCATGCGAGTGAGGTCGGTTCAGATATTCGGCATCCCGATGGTAACATTTATGATCAGGTTTTGCTGCACGGCGCCGCTGCGGTTCAAGCTGATCCCGGGCAGATCCTGCGGGCATCCTATATCGATCTGAACAACGACATCGTGCAGGTAGAGTTTTCCGGCGCCGGAACCTTGAATATCGGTTTTCCTGGTGGTGTCACGGGGCCGGCCCCGGCGAGCAACTATCATCAGGACGGTGTCGCCTATGTGAAGGGTCACGCCAACTTGATCGTCGTGGATGCCGATGAGACCACCCATCTCTCCGTGTTCAGCGTAGGACGTCTCACCGCGTTGAATCCGACTCTGTTTCGCGATGAAGTCGACTACGACGGGGTAGCGGATCTGGGCTATATCGCCATCTCTTCCCCGAGCGGGAGGTTCGGAGGGCTGCGGGCCGGCAATGCGCACTTTTTCGCCAGCGTGGGATTTGCAGGGTTGTTCTCTCCGGGCATCGAATTCACCAAGCCGATCTTCATTGGAGAGATCGAAGCTTACGACAGCGCCGTTCCGTTGTTGGCTTACAGGTCGGCGGCGCAAGTGACGATCACCGGTGGCGACCTGCGGCAACCTAATGGAAGAGGAATTTGGGTCCGGGCGGATCCGGAACTGCAGTTCACGGCAGGGACCACCTCCCACGGCGAGATGCTGCCGGCGCAGTCTGGCGGTGGCACATTCGAGCGACATGCGTTCGCCGATGGAGATGGCGCCGCGCCGTCGTCCTAGGCGCCGGTCGTTTGCTGCCTTTCTGACGGGCGCAAACGGGAGGGGCACGCCGCAAACAGGGAGGCAATCGGGGTGAGGTCTTGCTGGCGCTACGCGAAGTGGTCGGTGTTCTCCCCCTTTCCTCCTGTTCACCAGCAATGATCCGATGAATCGCCCCGGCGGAATGTTGCGCCGACGTCGGCTCGGGGGGAACTTTGCTGCGAGTGCGATTTTCGCGGAAGGGATCCGTGTCAACGTTTTGGTGGAAGAGAGCTTCCTGATGAACGTCGAATCAGCCGAAACCGGGAAACGTGGATCATGGCTGGGCTATCAAACCGCTTACGCGGTCGCCAGTATTCCGGGTTTCGGCTGCGTGTGGAGTCCGCCGGCCTCGGCGCGCTCAGAGGCGGAAGTTCAGGCTGAGCCGCACCGGCACATAGCCCAGGGCGCCTTCGTCATTGAGCGCGTTCAATCCCAAAAGGCCCACCACGCTGTCGTCGTCGTCGAGACGGCCCTGTCCAAGGTAACCCGTTTCGAGTGCGAGGCTGAAACGGTCGTTGAGCTTGTATTCCACGCCGACGAGCAAGCCGTAGGTCCAGAGGTTGCTCGCATCGTAGAATTTCGCGTTGGTGAGTGCGGCCTGATACGGTGCGTTGAAGGGCGTGCCGGGCACCGAGAACGAGGCGGTGATCTCGTCGACCCACGTGTAGCCGAGCCGGGCCACCAGGTAGGGGTTCCAGCGCTCGGTCACCCGAAAATTATAGCGCACACCGGCGTAGATCTGGAAGTCCTCATACTCACTGAAACGGCCGTTGAGAGGCAGCGCCCCGGCGACGGTGCCGACGCGCAGGTCGCCTTCGTCCGAGGAAAGCCAGCTGATCCCGAGCGTGTAGGCCAACTTCTCTCCGGCGTCATACGAGGCTTCGAAGGCGATCTCTTCGAAGTCACCGTAAACATCGCCAAAGCTTTTGGCATCCACGTCGACCGGCAGGCTGCCGGCCGGCAGGCCGAGCAACACGGAGCCGTCGAAGGACGGACCGCGGTGGACATCGCCGCGGGTGATCGGCACGAGGCCGGCTTTGACGCCGAGGCTCCAGTCGGCCGACAAGGATACGGTGCTCAGCGTGAACAGCGCGGTGATCAGGGTGCTTCGCAGGTGAGTTCGGGTATTGAACAGGTTCATGACTGGGTGGAGGTAATGGGACTTTGTGGTGGTTTCACTTCACGCCGATGAATCGAACACGGTGAAGTGACTCGTCTTCTTACGCACCGAAGCCGGATCCGGATGCAGCCGGGGGGCTGAATTTGCCGCCGTCGAGCCGACGGGGTCGGCTGAGGATTGATGGATTTGCCCGTCTGCGAGGGAGCAAAAAGCGCGCGGCGTAGATATTTTGTTAGCGCAAAGTCGCGAAGGGACGCGAAGAGATGGAAGGAGTTTTCTCTGCGCTCTTCGCGCTCTCGGTGTGAAGAAGGTTTGGAAACCAAACCGTCCTCAGGATCGCGGATCCAATTCGAAGCCGCGCAGTTCCTGGCTGTGTATATAGCGCGCCAAACTTCCTCGCCCGACGGTGGAGCGAGCGTGAGGCGTCTGTTTTCCCAGCTTATTCTGATGGTGTTCCTCTGTAGATATCTGTGGTTACCCAATGAATTTCCCCGATGAAGGTGCGGCATGAATTACAGGGGAACGCATCGCCTTCTACCCGATCACGTTTGGCGGCCGGCCCTGCATCCGCGGGATGCGGATCCGCGTGAAAGACGTGCGGCGGACCTCGTCCAGCTGCCGTCAGCCGCGGGCGCCAAGGCCCGGCATCATCGCCGTTCCCGCGGCGGGTTCGTAGCGGAGTTCCGTCAGCAACTGGGTCAAGGCGACCACGGCCGCTCCATGCAGCGCAAACACGACGACACCCTTGGCCAGTGCCCAACCGAGCTTCGCTTGATAAACCCGGCGAAGGGCGAACACCAGGTGCGCCAGCACCGCCAACGCGAAAAACGCCTGGAGAAACGCCACGGAGCGGCCGGGCGCAAACACCATCAGGAACGCCGCGGCTGCGGCGATGAATCCAAATGCATGGACGTGCAACGAGAAGACCAGATGCTCGATGAATACCCGCCCCGAACCGCGAAAAAGCCAGCGGAGCCAGACGGCGGAAAGGGGCACCAGGAGAAACAGGGCGTGGGTCGCACTTTCCCGGGCGAGCTGCGCATAGGCGTCATCGGCGAGAGCTCCCTGCGGTCGGTAACCGATGTTCCAGTGGTCACCGACGAACCGGAGGCCGATGGCGGTGCCAAACATCACGAGTGAGCACAAGAGATACAGTCGGAACGCGCTGATGTAGCGAACGCGCCGGCCCGCGAACCATTCGCGCGTCAGGAGGCCGGGGCAAAACAGGAGCGCGCGAAGGGTGCGCGGCACCTGGGCGTTGAGGCCGAACCCTTCCTCGAGCCATTCCATAAACCACGTCCGCAGGGTGGGCACGCGAGCCTCCTGGCGCTGGCCGCAGGTGCAGCAGAAACGGGCGGACGCCGGCAGGACCGCTGCACAGTTGGGGCACCGCGTCTCGGGGTGTGGGACAGCCGGTGCGGACGGCGTGAGGGGCATGATCGGGATCGAAACACGGCGAAAGCCGAAGTCGAGTTCGCGCCTCTTCCCCGCGCGCAGCGTGCCGTCAGGCGCAGCCGTGCCTTACGCCACGTCCTCCCTCGGGCGATTTTTGCCGCCTGTCTGGCGTCGTGTTAAGACGCCGCTTTGAACGCTTTTTCGACCCCGGATTTTTAACGCAGAGGACGCGGAGATCGCAGAGAGTCGCGCCACCTGTCGGCGACCCGTTGTCCGAAAAGCACGGACTCGTTCGTTGCATCCAGAGACACCACGCCCATTCGCCGCCCTCAGCCGAGTCCGTGATTCTTTTTATGGAGCCCAATTCCGCCGTTTACCCGATCGATCAAGCGTCCGCCGAGGCTGCATTCGCGGTGATCGTCCTCGCTTTTGGCAGCGATCCGGCCGCCCGCTGGCCTTGGCCGCGCCCTGCGGACTATCTGGTCAACATGCCCCTGCTCGCCCGTGCGTTTGGCGGGAAGTCGTTCGCGCTTGGCACCGCGGATGGGATCGACCGCCTGGCCGGGGTCGCGCTCTGGCTGCCGCCGGGAGTGACCTCCGATGAGGCAGCGATGGGCGCGTTGATCGAGCGCACGGCTGCGGCTTCCATGCAGCAGGACGCCGCCGGCGTGGGCGAACAGATGGCGAGCTTCCATCCCCGGGAGCCGCACTGGTATCTGCCGCTCATCGGAGTCGATCCTGCCCGCCAGGGCCAGCACCTCGGCGACCAGCTTCTGACCCATGGGCTCGCCCGTTGCGATGCCGGCGGTTCGCCTGCCTATCTCGAGTCCAGCAATCCACGCAACGTCGCCTTCTACCAGCGCCATGGCTTTGAGGCGTTGGGCAGAATCCAGGTTGGATCTTCCCCGACGCTCGTGCCCATGCTCCGCAAACCGCGCGCGCCCCGACAGCGCGGTTGAGACGGTCGAGACTCGAACGAGGTCGGCCTAACCCCTTCGGCGCGGACGCCGGCGAGTCTCGCGCATTGCGCCATGAGGTTTTGATGCGCATGTTGGGCGCATGAACAAGCGGCTCATTGTTTCCGATCGCGATATTCTCGGTGGGACGCCGGTTTTTGCGGGGACGCGGGTGCCGGTGAAAAACCTGACCGATTGTCTGGAGTCCGGCGGATCGATCGACGAATTCCTGACCGATTTTCCGTCTGTCACCCGCGAGCAGGTGATCGCGTTTCTGGAAGAAGCGCGTGCTCAACTCAGCGCGAACGTCGCGTAAGGGGCTCGACTTCGCAGCACTCGGACGCCGTCTTGCACCTTAGGAAGAAGCCGCCAAGCTGGCATCTCGTGTGTGCAATCATCCGTGGAGTCATTCCGCCTTCTGACGGCTCATACTTTCCAACAGAGCACGGGCCTTTTGGTCGCGCGATTTCAAAGCTGCGTGAAGCCGAACAAGGAATCCAAGAAATGGTGGTCGCTACCGACCGTGTCAGTTATGAAGCTGGGTGGACGCGGTTCGTAGATTCAATTGAGGAATTCTGGACGCGCTTCCGAAAAGAGGGCGATACATTGAGCGCTGCATTTTGCGGTTGGGTCGGCAACAAGAAGTATGAGGACCTTCGCAGCAACGACCCATTGCTGCGCTACGTTCGAAGGGCGCGCAATCAGAGCCAACACGGCAATATTTCAGTCGGTTGGACTCCTCCTGCCGGACTGACTCTGGGGCAAGGCTTCTGCGGCGGGATTTCGTCGCTGGTGGTGCTTGCGGATGGCACCTTCTCCGCGGATGCAGAACCTGCCGATATCTCTCGGAAGAAATCGCCTGTGTCGGCCGACTACGGCACTCCATTCCTTCCGACGTTTTACGACAAACACGCGAAGGAGACGATCACAGCGCCTGACTCGCACCTGGGGAATAATAATCTTCGCGGATTGCCGCCCCATCGGGCCGCAAGCCACGCAATCTTATTCTACAACACCGCGCTCAACGAAGCTGTCGACAAATTCGTTAACTAGCTCGCTCTTGTAGCTAGCTAGGAGACGAACAGAACACGTCACGTCTTGACTCGCGACTTTGGTTGTCGCCCGCGCCGCCACGCTCGTCATACGCCAAGACGCAAGACCTGACGTATCTCGCCCGCTACGTCACTTCTCGGGAAGAACGCGCCCAGAGAGGGGGAAGGTCCCAAGCACCTTTGTGCGCTCGATGAGCGCCAGGCCCAGCCGCCGCACGGCGTCCGGTCGGTCGGGCGCAATATAAAGGACGATATCTCTCAGGTCTTCGATCGCGCGAGGAGCAAGGACTACTTTGTAGCCCATGACTGGATCAATGTCTCGACCTCGTCTATTTCGACGCCTTCTCCGCGATCGAGCTGCGTCAAACCCTCGCGCACACCGGCGATGAATTCCACCTCGCGAGCAATCTGCTGAAGTGAAACGTCATCCGGCAGCCGCGTGAGAAGGTCCGAAACCACGTCCTTGTTGCTCATGCGGGAACCAGTAGCCGGTTGCCGATTGAGAGCAAGCGTGCCGAACCGGGTGGTTCGCCTCGGATGTGGGATGGAGAACGGAGCACCCGCTCCGTTTGCTTGGCGAATGAACGGACGGGGACGTCCGTTCTCCGGGTGAGGTGTCAATTCCACAACATGGAGTCGCGGCGCCTCGCCGCGTTCGGGAAATGTAGCGC